>CBKWLJ010000478.1:0-7218 GCA_966675205.1 uncultured bacterium | reverse complement strand
ATGCACTTAAGGCAATTGCCATCATATATTGCCAGGGTTTAGGGATATATATTGCTACTGGTACAGCAAAACGAATAGCTGCATTATTTAAAATGAGCGAAGTGGCCAAAACTACTGATATTCCAGCAGCAACGGCGCTCACAATAACAAATGTTATTTGCCAGCCGCCACGAAGTACAAATAAATTCTTCAGCATGGCTGGCAACCAATACTGAGCGAGTACCGGAAGAAAAATGAGTACTAATCCCATCAAAATAGGTACGCGCAGAAAGAAAAGATATTTCCAGAGAGCGTCGGGACTTACCCACCATATTGCTATCGCTGCCAGTACTAGCAAAAGCCAAATAATTTTTTTCATTCTGAAACCTCAATTTCTTGTTGTTTTTTAACTAAACTGTGATTGTTTTGCAACTCAATTGTGAACTCTGTTATGTTGCTGATTTTTTTGATATCGATAGGGTGAGCATGAAGCCTACCTTACGACTTGCAGTAGATGCACCGTGCATAATAATCAGAATGAGAGCTATCGTGCCGCTTAAACAACAGTGTGTAACCGTCTCACAAGTGCCATAATTTTCTTGCCGTAATCCCGATCGCTTGCCCAACGTCCTGCTAGATCGTGGACTGAAGCAGCACTCCCTCGCCCTACAAGATGGAAACGTGGATCGACAAGCGGCATACGTTTAATAGGATTAGTGCTGCCATAGGCTTTGAGATGCTCGATATGAGCTTTAACTCCAGTTCTTGGATCGGGAAAAGAAGCCCCTGCTACTCCACCATCTAATGCACCTAAACCGCAAAAATTATTCTGTTCTGGTTTAACTTGTCCATTAAAGCGCAAGAAGCCAGTTTCTAAGCACATCTGGCAAAAAGCGATATCGTAGTTAACCCCTTCAATTTCTGCTTCTTCAATATATAATTTTGGAAGAGAAAGATATCGTGCCAGCATTCCATCATTATTGTCTTGAAGAAAGCTCTTCATTTGTTCTTCTGAAGCCCTGCCAAAGCCCATAATTTTGTCTGATTGCTCTAGTAAGGTTCGAGTTCCTGTATTCAGAATTATTGTCTTGGTTATACTATCCCAGCCGAGTGCGACATCAAAGGGTTGTAGATCTACTGCCTTGACATAGACAATACCCCCATGACGAACTTGGCGAACCTCTAAGTTTTGGGAGATTTTAATTCCTAATTGTTCAATCAAATCGATGGGAATAAATGAATTTCCGTTAACAAGAATTCCTTTCTCCTTATACTCATGCTCTTTGATCCGGATACTAATCTGCGGGAAATCAATGGGTGTTGGGCTATCTTGCGGTGTTTGTTTACTCCATTGCATTAACCCTTTTGCTAATCCTTTAGCAAAGCGATCGCGTTTTGTTTGAAGTAAATCCAAATCTTGCCGATTGTCAACAAAACACAGTTCGATAAGGATAGAAGGAACAGACAACTGACGACAAAAAGCTAATCTGCCGTGTTGCGATAAAGTATCGGACTTAGAACCACGAGATAGAGATTTTCCTCGTAAATGAAGTTCTGGAACTTCCTCCAATAAAGCTTTCAGTAGTAATTCTGCATCCTGTTTACGTTGTGTATTACCATCAACGAAAAATGCTTCTGTTCCCCGTGCTATACCATTGGCAGCATTACCATGTAACTCAATCGCAACATCTCCACTTCTGGCTTGAGAGTTAATCCATTGAATGGTTTGCCTGAGATTGAGATTGTCAGGCACAGAAAGAAAAGCAGCTCCCTGTGCTTCTAATTCTTTGGCAATTAAATCCCGTGTGAGCATCATTTCTTTGGATTCTGTTGTGCCAAAGGCAATTGCTCCAGGGTCAATTAAATCGTGACCCGCAGAAATAAAAATTCGTCCCATTATTGATTATTCCGATTATTCAAAAGTTATAGTTGTGTCGGTACGCAAGTTACAGTCCTAGTTTTTCGCGAGTTGTAGGCCCAACAATGCCATCAACGACTAAGTCCTTATCTTGTTGAAATTTCTTGAGTGCATTCTCAGTTGTCATACCGTAAATTTCGTCAGCACCTAGTTCACCAAGCGAATAACCCTGACTCAGCAAAGCTTGTTGCACTTTGCGAACATCCTCGCCTTGCATCAAGGGTTGAGTTAGCCGCAAGACTCGGAAACCTGCAATGGAAATGCCAAAACCTTCCACAAAACTGTTGTTGAGTCGTTTTTGAGTTTCGATTCCAAAATCCCCATCATCTGCAATCCGATCATTGAGATTGTGTTCATTCCATACGCGCTGGAAAGCTAGTACTGCTAGGTTTCGGATGTCACGAGTGCCGCTTCCTTTGAAATCAAAGTGAGGTGGATCGCTAGGACCTAAATGCCTCCAACCATGCCTCTCTAAAAAAGGTTTCCAGCCAAAGGGGTCATCAATATCAATGGCTAGTCCACTCTGGTGGTTACTTGTTGGAGGAATCGCAGCGATCGCAATACTACATTTACGAGCTTTGGAATGGTTAAACAAAACCTGTTGCTGAGCAATCGTGCGATAGGCAGAGTTAACGACCATTGGACGACCCCGTTCTGCAATTGCCTTTGCCAGTGCCTTTTTCGCTGGTAATTGCAGATATGGCCAAACCGCTGGACCACATTCCACGTTTAAATCTTCAAAATTTACTAAGGAATTGGAGTCAATTTCCTTCATTTCAGCAATGATTTGTCGATCCAGCCCCTTGAGTCCTTCTGTACCACAAGGAGTATAGTTCTTAATCATTACAGAGGTAGTTCGACTTGTGTCAAAACGAAGTACATTTCCGTCTTTTATAATTTTTACGTGGTTAGAGAAAGCAAACCATGTATCTTTGTCATTAATAGGATTAGCTAGAACAACTTTCAGATGAGAATTTTGAGTGGTTATCCAGCTTTGCAGTTCTAGTTGTTTCCCTGCTTGAATTCCATGCTTTTTCTCTGGAGCAAGATGGCTGCTGTCGATGGGTTCTTGCTTGAGAATAGTATTAGCAATAACGGAGAGTTTTGTGACCATGTTCATTCAGGCGTATTTTGGGAATGTTTACAGAAGTTAAAAGATGCACCTGAAGCTCTTATCTTTTCACTGATGTTTTCTTTAGAGGAATAATTTACCTTTCTGAATTACCCCATCAAAACCCATATCTGATCGCACTGTCGGTGAGAAAAAGTGAGTTCCTTGTGTAAGGATTTGTAACTTGCAAGTTGTCGAGCAATGGGAAAAAGACCATTGCCTCTGAAACTCTCATCTTTTGTCAATAATCCTTATGTGAACCAAGCTAACTGTTCGGCTTACGCCTTGGCAGTCGGAAAAAGTCAGAAAAAAGTCAGATAGAAAGTCGTAAAAATGTCAGATCGTCAGAGCAGCTAGCAGCAGCCACAGTCTGACGAAGTATTAGGTTTTATACACAATCACTGTCAAGCTACGAGTTTGCATCAAAAACAAATATCCTCCTATTGGGGGATGTAAATTTCCATAAAATTGGTTTCTGGCAACCGGAAGAATCCAGTAAATTTAGCCAATAGTCAACATAGCTGGCGATGAAGGGACAAGAAGCGCTCACCCTAGTGGATAATTTGTTACACTCTGCCAACCAAGGGCAAAGACTCACCGATGTTCAATCAGTAGTCTTTCTAGAAACATGGGCAGGACGTTCCTATCAGGAGATAGCCGAACAATTAGGTTATCAACTCGACTACATCAAACAAGTCGGTTCGCGGTTGTGGCGATCGCTCTCCCAAACCCTTGGCGAACCCGTCTCAAAGCAGAATGTTAAAGCCGTTTTGCGTCACTACCAGCAGTCGCAAACCAGTAGGGGCAAGTCCCCGTGCTTGCCCTACGACAAGTTCCCGTGCCTGCCCTGTACGCAAGATTGGGGAGAAGCGATCGATGTTTCCCAATTCTACGGACGGCAAGCGGAACTGCAAACGTTAGAAACTTGGATTCTTAGCCATCACACCCGTCTCATCGGAATTTTTGGACTCGGTGGCATCGGCAAAACTGCACTGTCTGTCAAACTTGCCCAACAAATTCAATCCCAATTTGAATGCGTTATTTGGCGCAGCTTACAGCAAGCTCCTTCCCTCGGTGCCTTGTTGAGCGAAATTTTGCCCATTTTGGCAGGTACAGAAATTGAAATTGACAGTTCAATCAATGCGCTAATGAAACAGTTGCGCTCCAAACGCTGTTTGTTAGTCCTTGATAATATTGAGTCAATTTTGCAAGGTGGAAATCGCAGTGGGCAGTACCAACAAGAATTTGAAGCCTATCGCCAGTTAGTCGATCGCATCTGCGACGAACCGCACCAAAGTTGTCTGATCATAACTGGACGAAACAAACCCAATGGATTGTCAATGCGAGAGGGAAAAAACCTGCCCGTGCGATCGCTGCAACTGCAAGGACTCTCAGGAAAGGATGCTCAGCAAATTCTCATCGCCAAAGGCTTAGAAGCTCCAAAATCTCAATGTCAAACCTTGGTGAATTACTTTGGCGGTAATCCTTTTGCCCTCAAACTTGCAGCAACAACCATTCAATCGCTATTTGGTGGCAGTATTCAGTCATTTTTAGCTCAAGGCAGAACCGTTTTTAGCGATTTGTGGGACTTACTGGATCAACAGTTCCAGCGCTTATCTCCCCTGCAACAACAGATTATGTACTCGATCGCAATTAACCAAAAAGAGGTAACGCCTGCTAAGTTACACGAACAAATCATGCCTAGAGTTCCTGGGCGAGACTTACTAGAGGCATTAGAGTCACTTCAGGAGCGATCGCTGATTAAAACTGAAAATCAGTACTTAACGCAACAACCCGTGATTATGGAGTATGTCACAGAACGATTCATCCAAACCCTTGAGCAAGATCTGATCGTAGGATGGGCATCTTGCCCGTCCAAACCCTGCGAGTTAAATGTGGAATAGCTTACTGTTGTTACTACCACTTGACTATGAGAGCATTCATTTGGTCTGAAAAATGTTTTGCACCATTGGTTTATCTACACTTGCAGCCGCTTTATCAAGTTCTGCCATCTCGCCGGAGTTGAGTTGCCAACCCAAGGCACCCATATTTTCCTTCGCCTGTTCCACACTCTTCGCTCCAGGGATGGGAATGGTTCCTTTACAAATGCACCAATTGATAGCAACTTGTGACATCGTTTTGTTTCTCTCTCGCGCCACCTCTCGCAAACAGTCCAAAAGCGGGCGGATTTTTGGCAATAGCTGCCTAAAGAGTAAACCTCTAATCCCTTTTGGGAAAGGCCCTTGCTCGGAGTATTTTCCGGTTAAAAGCCCTAAGACAAGAGGGCTGTAGGCAATTAGTTTTATCCCCAGCTCATCACAAACTTCTTTTACCCCTAGTTCAGTAACAGGATAGGTAGATAGCAGGGAATACTGAACTTGCAAAGTCGCAATGGGAACGCCGCGATCGCTAAATTTTTTATGAACTTGCTTGAGCCGTGATGGCCCATAATTGGATAGACCCACTCCCTTCACTAATCCTTGCTCGTAAAGATCGGCAAGACCATCCAAAAGCGCCCACTCCTGCCAAGGAAAATAGTTTGCTGTAGACCAATGCATCTGCGCCAAATCTACATTTCTTCCCAGGCGTTTGGCAGATGCCTTGCAAGCTGAAACCATTGACTGGCGGGTTAATCTCCACGGATACGCAGCCAGCTTAGTTGCAATGCAAATATTTCCTTGATTTGAACCCGAATATTCCCTAGAAAACTGCCCTAGAAGTTGTTCACTGCGGCCATTCAATCTCCCCGTTCCGTAGGAATCGCCCGTATCAAATAAAGTCACACCATTGCTCACACAAAGGTTAAAGACGGCTTGCAATTGGTCGTCCATGCTTTCGTCATATCCCCAGAGCAGTCGGTTACCCCATGCCCAAGTCCCACAACCCATTGTTGGCAGGGTGAGTTTTTGGTTAATCTGCATCGTTACTTTCTGTAGATGTCCTTAATCCTTGGCAGCAGTGTTCTACCCGTTCATTATCCGGCAATTCAGTAGCGATCGCAGTTCTTCCTTAGAAGCTTTCTCTTAATCCATATCAGTAACACATAACAGCCATATATAGTTGTTGCGTTTGTCAATCCCAAACCAGGTAGTATCCCAAGCGACATCGGCAAACCAGTCTGACCAGGCATCATTACAACTGTACATCTGGATTTCATCGTAGCGATCGCCAAACAGAGCATCGCAAAATCGTACTCCTATAGCCTTCGCCTCTCCAGCAGTCCCTTTGAAGCGTTCATATGCTCCACCCTGTACTAGGACTCTTGCTAATTCGCCATCAAAAGTAAATGCACTGCTATTGCCTGTTAAGTCTAGGGGAGAGGCTAGCGGATTTTTTATGTCTAGTGAGGGTAATGCCTGGATTACTGCTGGGACAGTTAGAAATTGGTCAAAAAAGGTAATCTCATCCACTCTATTTCGAGAGACAAACCAATGTAATACAGGATGCTCAGATACCTGAAACATTGCAAACTCCGCACCCCCATTAATATGAGTAGCCTGCAAAGACTCCAAAAGTTGGTCAAGGGCTGGATGCTGGAATGGGATCGGTTGAATTTGTAATTCCCTCCACATCTGTTCTACCTCCTCCGCAGAAGGAGGCTCTTGTTCCCAATTTGGTGTAAGCATCAGCCGTCATTCCTCCTCGTCGTTCTTCCTACTCAACTCCTGTGAGTGATAGGGAAATCCTAACTTGAAAGTCGGTTGAAGGTTGCAGGTTAGGAATTTTCATCTTTTCTTTGTGTGTCTCAGCTCAAAGGGTCTAATCTTACTTTATAAATTTCAATTAAGAAAAAATAAAGACGCCGGAAACCCAAGGAGTTTCATTGTAGTTTCTGAGCAATGGAGTTTCCTGAGTTGAAAAACGTTTGGCAATAACCCCATGAATATCATACAGATGGCAGGAAATAACCTTAAAAAGAGGTTACAAAACAGCACGAGGTAACTTCCTTTCCATGCTGCTGATTTCGTCTCTTGACGTTTTTAATTCTACTCGTTTGATAACTCCGAAATGAATACTCACGACTGTCAATCTGCTAATCCGAATATGCCTAAACGATTGAACCCAATCCAAATAACAATTTCACTGTTTACTAGTCAACTGGATAATGCCATTTTCGTAATCTTGTTGACTGGGGTATTGTTCTTGAATGTGTTGCCTAATCCTGCTTGGGCGCAGGCATCCTACACGGGGACATTTAAGTTAACTCAAT
>CBKWLJ010000477.1:0-7244 GCA_966675205.1 uncultured bacterium | reverse complement strand
CGCTCTTAAAGCATTAGAAAAGCTTTTAGTGTCTTCACCCTTTTGACGTTGATGAATTAAGCTCTTAATATTTGGAAAAACGTATTCGATAGGGTCTTCGATTGTGAGGATGTGTTCAGGGCGCGTCCGATTAATTAAGTCAACCATTGCTGCCAAGGTGGTGGTTTTCCCAGAACCCGTTGGCCCTGTTACCAACACCAATCCCCTCGGTCTTTCACTCATCTCCCGAACGACATCCGGCAAACCCAATTGGTCAAAGTTAGGAATTTTAGATGACAGCGCCCTCAAGCAAGCCGCATAGTAACCCCGCTCTTTGTAGACATTGACGCGGAAGCGGGCTAATCCCTTGACTCCGTAAGAGCAATCCAGTTCCCAGTTCTGCTCCAACTCTTTACGCTGAGTATTATTGAGCATACTAAAAATGAGTTTCTGACATTCGTGAGGAGTCAGCGGATCTTCGTTAATCGGTTGAAGTTTGCCGCTAATTCGGAAGTAGACAGGGGCACCCGCTTGAAGGTGCATATCTGACCCGCCCATCTCAATTAGCTGCTCCATTAAGTCTTCAATCATCAATTCCATCGGCATTGTGCTGTCTCCTTTGACTTTATTAGTTTTTGAATCTTGCTTGCTAGTTGTTAGTTGAAACACCCAGTTAAAAAACTAAAAGTGAATCACTAACAACGTTCTATTTAGTCTTGAAATCGAGGGGTCATACAGTAGGGGCAGTCTAGCCACTCCGGTTGTAATTCAGCACTACAAGTCCGACAGGTCAAAGAACTCTTGCGTTTGGCTTTGAGTTCGGCTTCTAGACCTGAATCAGTAAAGGTTACACGTTCCACTTCTTCTAGGGTGGTATAACCTTCTTGCACTAGGTTTAAGCTATACGCTAATAATGTGATCATTCCCTCTTCTACAGCAGCTTCCTTAATTCGTTCTGTAGGAGCCCGTTCAGTAATTAGGGTTTGTAGCCGCTCGCTGACACGCATGACTTCATAGACACCCACACGTCCCTTGTAACCGACACCATTACATTTTTGACAGAGGGTTCCTCGTTCTCTTGCTTCGCTGATTTCATCGGGACGCAAAGTATTGGCTTGATATAACATCACCTCTCCTTCTCTGGAGGTTGATAGACCGAATCGAGCCAATTCGTCACGGGTTGGCATATAGGAAATGCGACAATCGGTGCAAACACGCCGCATTAAACGTTGTGCCAAAATTCCGATCAATGCGCCAGAAACCATGAAAGGTTCAACGCCCATTTCGTCTAGTCGTGCGATCGCTCCTGCCGCGTCGTTTGTATGCAACGTCGTTAACACCAAGTGACCTGTTAAAGCCGCTTCAATTGCTGTTTTAGCTGTTTCTTTATCTCGTGTCTCACCCACCAGAATGATGTCTGGGTCTTGTCGCAGAAAAGAGCGTAGGATTGAGGCAAAGTCCATTCCTTTTTCGCGCAGTACCTGCACCTGAGTGATCCCCCCTAAGGAATACTCAATCGGGTCTTCTGCTGTACTGATATTGACTCCTGGTTCATTGCGTTCCGCCAAAATGGAGTACAACGTTGTGGATTTACCCGATCCGGTAGGGCCTGTTACCAAGATGAGTCCAAAAGGACGGTTTGCCATTTCCCGAACCATGGCAAGCGTATCTTGGTCTGTAATCAACTTATCCAATCCCAGTTGGGTTTGCTCGTTATCGAGAATCCGCAGGACGATTTTCTCACCATAACGGCTAGGCAAAGTACTAACTCGAAAGTCAACTTTGCGCCCCTGGTACATCCGCCGAATTTTACCGTCTTGCGGCAGGCGTCGTTCTGCAATATCGAGTTCTGCCATAATTTTGAAACGAGCTGCTACTGCGGGTGAGACCTTCTTGGGTACGGAATCAAACGCTTGGCGCAGTACCCCATCTTTACGGAAACGAATGCGTAGGTCGTTTTCCTGGGGTTCGACGTGAATGTCAGAAACTCCCTCTTGTAGAGCTTTGGCAAGGATTCGGTTGACTAGGTTGATTACAGGCGCATCTATTTCACCTTTTAAATCGACTTCTTCGACTTCATCGGGTGCATCCGATAATGTATCGAGGTTATCTATATTCTCTAGGTCTTGTTTGATATCTACTGCTTTTTCTTGTTCTAGCTGCTTTTGGCGAGCTAGTTTTTCGTCCAGATACTTGGAAATTAGTTGCTGATAGTCCTCTTGAGTAATGACCATCCGTTGCAGTATAATTCCCTGCGGTCGCAAGATGCGGTTAAGATCGTCTTGAGCATCTAAATTGTCAGGATCAACCATAGCGACCAAAACCGACGGAGGTTGGGCTTCGGTCTTCGATATAGGAACTAAGCGATAACGACGACAGATATCGATAGGGAGCAGCGAGTCGATCAGTTGACCGACCTGGTGACTGGAAATTTCATTGAGTTCCGGATCGAGAGACTCAACCCCGTAAAGAACTTTTAGTTCAAATAATTGCTGTTTTTTGTACTGGCGTAGTAGATCAGGAGAAAGCTGACGCCCCGTCATGGATTCGAGAATTTCCGTTAGGGGTCTTCCCGACTTGCGAGATTCCACCAACGCATTCTGCATCTGGTCAGTGTCAACATAACCAGCAGCGATGAGTGATTTGCCAAAGGGTGAAACCTCGTTGCGGACGATTAGGGCACGTCGTTGTGATGAGGATTGAGTCATAGCGGCTAAGGGTCTTTCCTTAAAATTACAAATTCTCCCCGCTCTCACAAATCTTTCTCAAAAGCCGACGTTTAAGTTTTGGTGTGAGAAGCAGGTATCGAGCAACAAAACAACCTCCTGGTAAATGACTCTAACAATGGAGAGAGCAGCCCCTTCTCGATGGGTTATGCTGTAACACCCGTAGAAAGAGCTTTTCTTTGTGAGTCAAGTCGGATGTCAACGCGCTTTGTTTACAAATATCGTGATCAAGATAAAACGCCAGTTTCCATTAGATAACCTGAACTTGATTGAAATGCTAGAATTGAGGACTAAAGGATTTATTCATGTAGAATACTCTGATAATAGCTTTTACTAACTCGCGTTTGCACTGCTCCCACAAGACATTTTGTCAAAAATGACAGCGCCAGTCTTGGCTCAAATTGTTATACCGAGTCCGGAAAAACAGAGCCAAGAAGAACCCTAATGATGTTACATTGGGTTAGAAGCGCGAGGGTGTTACAGCGAGGAGTTAGAGGTAGGCAAGAACGTCTGATATCAAAGGACTCATCACTCCCGTGGAGTTACATAGGGAAAAGAGGGCAAAACTCTGCCTGAATTCACCCGACTCTTGGAGAATGACAGTTGAAAGTTCTCACAGATGTTAAGCCTCTCTATCTAGACGCTGTATCCCGAAAAAACGTGCAGAAAATCAGGTTGCTAGTAAGAAAAACTAGAAAAGAGAACTCGCAGATGCTAGCAGTCTTTTAAGTGGGGATGAGTAGAGCATGATCGACGAAGAAAAGCAACCAGATAGTACTTTACAGCCGACAGATGAACTTCTTGAGAACCAAGGAGCTAGCCCCCAAGAATCAACAGTGGAATCAGAAGACTTGACCGACTTAGCATCGCAAGCCACTGTAGAAGAGCAAACGGCTGAGCCGTTGGCTGGAGTAACCCAAATTGATGATGAAGGGGAAATGCGGGAAGAAGAGGCGGCTCAAGCGGTCAGCAATGGACTCTCAGATAGAGAGTTAGCTGATTTGGAGAACTTGAGGCAGGAAAATGAAGCCTTGAAAGCCAAGTTAGAGGAACTCACGCAGCAAAGCGACGGTTTAAAGAATCACTCAATGCGAATGGCGGCGGATTTTGACAATTTCCGCAAACGGACAGCAAAAGAGAAAGAAGACTTAGAACAACAAATTAAGCGAGTCACTATCACTGAGTTACTGCCAGTAGTAGACAACTTTGAGCGGGCGCGATCGCAAATCAAGCCGCAAAATGATGGGGAGATGGCTATTCATAAAAGCTATCAAGGAGTTTACAAACAGCTAGTAGACTCTCTCAAGCGCCTTGGGGTGTCGGCAATGAGACCGGAAGGGCAAGAATTTGACCCCAATTATCACGAAGCTGTGATGCGGGAACCAACCAACGAATATCCAGAAGGAGCAGTAATCGAACAGTTGGTACGGGGATATTTCTTGGGCGAGCGCGTATTGCGTCATGCCATGGTCAAAGTGGCATCTGCTCCGGAAACATCGAGTGAGAACTCTGATGAAACCCCAACCGACTCTCCTAGTTAAACACTTGCTGTACTAGCATCGGGTCAAACTTGCTGCTCTTTAGGATTCGGTGGTAACCTCAAAAGAAGGTACCCCAGAACCTGAATTGGCGGGCTGCACTCGTTATCCTTTACTCAATCCGTTTATCTGTCAAGGAGCGCAAGCCAGTATAAACAAGCCAAGCCAAAGGAAGGCTCATCCTGGTAACCGCTTCCACTCAAACGCAAACAACTCTGAATACCTTTACGCCGAAGCCCTATGGGAAAAGTCATTGGCATCGACTTAGGCACGACTAACAGTTGCGTCGCTGTCTTAGAAGGGGGTCAACCCATCGTTATTCCGAATTCGGAAGGTGGGCGAACCACCCCAAGCATAGTGGGATTTGGCAAATCAGGCGAGCGCTTGGTGGGTCAACTGGCAAAGCGGCAGGCTGTCACCAATGCAGAAAACACGGTGTACAGCATTAAACGCTTTATTGGTCGTCGGTGGGATGATACGGCTGTCGAGAGATCGCGGGTTCCCTATAGCTGTGTCAAAGGTCGCGACGATACCGTCGATGTCCAAATCCGGGGTCGTAATTTCACCCCTCAAGAAATCTCAGCCATGATTCTGCAAAAGCTAAAGGTTGACGCCGAAAGCTTTTTGGGTGAGCCCGTCGAGCAAGCGGTAATTACGGTTCCTGCCTACTTTACAGATGCTCAACGTCAGGCAACCAAAGATGCCGGCACCATTGCTGGTTTGGAAGTCCTGCGTATCATCAACGAGCCAACGGCAGCATCTCTTGCCTATGGTCTGGATAAGCAGTCCGAAGAGCAGCGCATTCTCGTCTTTGACTTAGGGGGGGGAACCTTCGATGTCTCGATTTTGCAGCTTGGAGACGGAGTTTTTGAAGTCAAGGCAACCTCCGGTAACAATCACTTGGGAGGAGATGACTTCGATAACGTGATTGTTCGCTGGATGATTGAAAACTTTAAGGCAGCCGAAGGCATTGACTTAGGAACCGATAAAATGGCGCTTCAGCGCTTGCGAGAAGCGGCTGAAAAGGCAAAAGTCGAACTTTCTAGTATGCTCACGACTTCCATCAACCTACCCTTCATCACAGCGGATGAGACAGGGCCCAAGCATTTAGAAATGGAACTGAGCCGAGCCAAGTTTGAAGAGTTGGCTAGTGAGCTGGTTGAAGCAACCATTGAGCCTGTCACTCAAGCCCTGAAAGACTCTGAACTCAAACCGGAAGAAATTGACCGCATTCTCTTGGTCGGGGGATCGACTCGGATGCCAGCAGTACAAGAAGCCATTAAAAAGTTTTTTGGCGGCAGAGCTCCAGATAAATCTGTAAACCCTGATGAAGCTGTTGCACTAGGAGCTGCTATTCAGGGAGGCGTTTTAGGAGGAGAAGTTGAAGACTTACTATTACTCGATGTTACGCCCTTATCATTGGGGATTGAGACATTAGGAGAAGTCTTCACGAAAATCATCGATCGCAATACCACCATTCCTACTAGCAAGTCTCAAGTATTTTCTACAGCTACCGATGGTCAAACCTCTGTAGAAATTCACGTATTGCAGGGGGAACGGGCAATGGCCAGAGACAACAAAAGCTTGGGCAAATTTTTGCTCACTGGCATTCCTCCAGCCCCAAGAGGTGTACCTCAAATTGAAGTGTCCTTTGAAATCGATGTGAACGGAATTCTACAAGTCTCAGCCGCTGACAAAGGAACGGGTAAAGAGCAAAGTATCCGGATTACCAATACGGGCGGATTAAGTTCTAGTGAAGTAGAACGGATGCGTCAAGAAGCCGAAAAATTTGCTGAGGAAGACCGTCGCCGAATTCAACTGGTTGAATTCAAAAATCAGGCTGATAGCCTGTTCTACAGCTACGAAGGAACCTTGCGCGATAATGCTGAATTGATTCGTGACGACCTCAAAGCTCAAGCAGATGAGAAAAAGCAACGGCTGCAAGCCGCACTAGTCGATCCTTCAAGTGATATTGAGGATGTGAAGCAACAACTAGAAGATTTCCAGCAAACGCTGTTTTCCATTGGTGCGGCTGTATATCAGCAAGCTGCGCCCAGTGTAGAGTCGGAAGAAGAATTTATAGAAACAGAGGAGGTATCTTCAACTCCAGAATCTAGTGAACCGTTTGCATCGCCTGATCAAGAGGAAGACGATTTAATTTTGAATTTCGATGAAGAAACGGTAACAGCTGACTACGAGGCCGTTGACTAAAGCCACCTGCTCGGTTGGTAGCCATTAGTCAGTTTTTCTGTTACACCAGTGATAGATATAAGGGTGATAGTTGAAAACATCATAGATACCTTCACCGCCATCACCCCTTAAAAAGACAACCCGCCCCTATTATTTAAGTAACCTAATACAGATCAGCGCTCTATGCCTGACTACTATGACATTCTTGGTGTCTCTCGTGACGCCGACAAAGAGGAAATCAAGCGTGCTTACCGTCGCCTTGCACGGAAGTATCACCCCGATGTAAACAAAGAACCGGGGGCTGAAGAGCGCTTTAAGGAAATTAACCGGGCTTATGAAGTCCTATCCGAACCAGAAACTCGATCAAGGTATGACCGCTTTGGAGAAGCTGGTGTAGCGGGTGCGGGAGCAGGCTACCCAGATTTTGGTGATATGGGTTTTGCCGATATCTTCGAGAGCTTCTTTAGTGGTTTTGCCGGAGGGATGGGTCAGCAAGCCACCCGTCGCCGCAGCGGTCCAGTGCGGGGGGATGACCTACGCCTAGACCTAAAGTTGGAATTCCGGGAAGCCATCTTTGGTGGTGAAAAAGAAATCCGAATTCCTCATTTAGAAAACTGTAACGCTTGTAACGGAACAGGCGCGAAACCCGGAACTCGCCCCCGCACCTGCCCCACATGCACGGGTACCGGACAAGTGCGCCGAGCGACTCGGACTCCATTTGGCAGCTTTACCCAAGTCTCGGTTTGTCCTAGCTGTAACGGTGAGGGACAGGTAATTGAGGACAAGTGCGAGTCTTGTGGCGGAGCAGGTC
>CBKWLJ010000476.1:0-7303 GCA_966675205.1 uncultured bacterium | reverse complement strand
CCTCGTTATTCGTGAACTTTGGCGGAATTGAAAAGGAGGACGAACAAAAGTGATGAAGAGGAGCCACCACTTGTGTAACACCAAACTATTTGCTATTCAAGTTGGGACACTCGCTTCCGTGTTGATAGTATTGACAACTCCCCCAATGCTTGCCCAAACGAGTGATCCCAGAAGTCAAGCCCAACTCAATAAATCTACAGCTATTGGCTGCGAACCCGCACCTCAGAATCACCTCACATTTCGTCTAGATGCTACTGGAATCTATGGACAAGGAATAAGGTTTGACCCCAACTATTTACGTCAAAACGAGAAGGAATTGCGCCAAGCGATTCAGACGAGTCCGTTCAATTTAGAGGCTCATCTCAATTTAGCGGCGGTGCTGGTAGGACTCGGTTTGGAGCACCCCTCGGCTTACGATGAAGCCATGGGTATCTATCAATATGTGATTAAAACTGATGTGACGGGGGACTTTACGCCATCGGCCCAGTTAGGTATCGGTAATATCCTGGCGCTCCAGCACAAATATAGTGAGGCACTCGCCCAGTATCAACTCCTCATCCAACAACGCAGTAATCCTCCGGAGCGCGTAGCTGATGCTTATCGAAATACGGGAACTGTTTTGAGTCAGATGTGTCATTATGACGCGGCGATTACTGCTTACAAGAGTGCCATCACCACTCGTCCTGTACCTCTTGTTTCATTTAGTGAGGGGGAATGGCTCAAGGAGCTTCTCAAGCAACAGAATCGGTTGGCTGACATTGTGCCCTTTTACATAAAGCAAACCTCTCAAAAACCCGAAGCACGGCGAGTACTGCTGGGAGAACTGGGTCAAATCCTGCTGGAGCTAAAGCAGTTCAGTGAAGCTGAACGGGTCTACCGTGACTTGATTGAAGTCATGCGAAATCAACCGATACTTGGGGAAGATAACAGCGCTTGGCTACCGTTAGCTTACATCGAACTAGGCGATTCTCTGCGGTGGCAAGGAAAACGCATTGAGTCGCTGGCTGCATACAATAGCGCTGCTGAGGTCTATCAATCCAGCAATGTTGGGCTAGATTTCTATCCATCCCTCGCCAGAGAACTCCAAGAACGCGGACTACCGGAGCTAGCAAGCTTGATTTTGCAAAAGAACCTTGCGTTTAGACCTAATGACATCTACTCACTCGTTGAGTTAGGAAAACTGTTTGAGCAGCTTTATAAGCTGCCCGAAGCGATTAATGCCTATGAGAAAGCCTTGAAGCTCCAACCCCAAAGTGAGTCAGACAAGAATTATCAACAAAGAGCCTCACAGTATTTGCAAGCCGTCAAACAACGATTGCAACCGTATCATCGAAAATAATCGAGCTATCTTTATCCAGCTAGATAAGATGTTTAACGTTATCCCTAATAAGACGTGGAGTTCGTTTTCCCCTCTGAGATAGCGATTAATTTTGACCTAAAAAAATTCAATTTATCCGGTTGCGATCGCATTTTCCCCAGGAACTTGTAAACTTTGGAACAGGTCACAAGCCAGATGGTCGTCTCTCATGAACCGAATGCTGAAAACCTTGCGCTTGACTGCTGCTCTATCTATCGCTTTACTCACACTCGTTGCTGGATGTTCTCAATCCAATTCTTCCTCACGCTCAGTCAACAGCGCTGAGGGGGCAACAGAACCAGAAAAGCAAGCAGAAGTTGCGAAAAAACCAGATATACCATCATTAGTATCTCCCAATCAACCCGATCCCGTAGTTCAACAACAAGTTGAGCAATACTTCAATGGCATCGCGGCTAAAGGATTTTCTAAGCAAAGCCAAGGGATGTGGATTCAATCAGGTAATACCCTTTTAGCCAATTACCAAGGTACAGTCCCTCTGCCTGCCGCTTCCCTGACCAAAGTAGCAACGTCCTTAGCTGCACTAGAAACCTTTGGCCCTGACCATCAGTTTATTACCCAAATTGGTGCAACAGGCCCAATTGAAAATGGCGTGTTGCAAGGTGACTTGGTGATTCAAGGCGGAGAAGACCCCTTTTTTGTTTGGGAAGAAGCATTTGCGCTAGGTAATACCTTAAATCAGATGGGCATCAAGCAGGTGAAGGGCAATTTAGTCATCACCGGCAAATTTTACATGAACTATCAATCGAGTCCTCTGATATCAGGTAACCTGCTCAGACAAGCAATAAACGCTCAACTGTGGCCTCCTGCTGCCCAAACCCAGTATCAAACCCTACCTCCCGGTACTGCTAAACCCCAAGTTGCGATCGCAGGTTCTGTACAAGTTGTACCTCAACCTCCCAGCAACATCAAACCCCTGATCCGCCACTCATCCTTCCCCCTAGCTGAACTGCTCAAAAAAATGAATCAGTACAGCAACAATAAGATGGCGGAAATGATTGCCACTTCTGTTGGGGGTGCTAAAGTAGTAGCCTTTAAGGCAGCGCAAGCGGCTGGGGTGCCTCAATCTGAAATTATTTTAGTCAATGGCTCTGGCTTGAGCGAACTGAACCGAATTTCTCCCCGTGCTGCCACTGGTATGTTTCTCGCCCTTGAGCGGTATCTTCAGCCTCATAACATGACAGTTGGAGACTTGTTTGCGATCGTTGGACAAGACGAAGGCATCTTAAATCAGCGCAAAATTCCTCAATTAGCGGTAGTGAAATCCGGTAGTTTGAATGCAGTCAGTGCTTTAGCAGGAGCATTACCCACCCAGCAACAAGGAACAGTTTGGTTTGCAACCATGAATGGCGGCAACAACTTAGAAGGATTCCGCGCCCAACAAGAAACTTTTTTACAAAGTTTTGTCAGTCAATGGGGAGCAGTGCAATCGCTGCCAGAGGAGTTGACACCTCATCCTGACAGGAGGAACAAAACCTCTCGCAGTGAAATTGTGCAATAGGATTTCTGTTGAGAGTGTCCCACGAATGCGATCGAGGAAAGAAGGTTAGGGCGGGCAAGAGCTATAGAGCTGAACAAGCTTATTTTATCGTTGCCTAGCTTTACCCACTCTACAGAGTCACAGATGCGATCGCACTCATGAAGACGTAGACTAACCATCAGGAATAGAGGTGCCACATGAAAGCGCTTGTAACAGGAGCCAACGGATTTACTGGTTCTCACTTAGTCAAAATCTTGGAACAGCGAGGGGATACCGTTGTTGGTTTAGTCCGCAAATCCAGCAATCTCCAGCGCCTTGAAGGTTGCAATCTACAATTGGTATACGGCGAAATTACCGACACAGATGCCCTAAAAACAGCGATGACTGGGGTAGACTGGGTGTTTCACACGGCAGCTTATGTCGAATTAGGGCTGGTGAATGAAGCCGAAATGGAGCGGGTGAACGTAGCAGGAACCCGTACTGTTATGGAAGTGGCTCAAGCGGCTCACGTATCGAAAGTGGTCTATTGCAGCACAATTGGTGTTTTTGGCGACACCCAAGGGCGAGTGGTGAATGAAACCTTCCAACGGCAACAAACTGATTTTTCTTCTGCTTACGATCGCACAAAATACGAAGCGCAACAAATTGTCGATCGCTTCGCCGCTCAAGGATTACCTGTGGTAAGTATCCTCCCTTCTGGAATTTTCGGTGCAGATGACCCCCATTTCGGTCCAGTGATGCAGCAATTTCTCAAAGGTAAATTAAAGTTGTGGGCAGGAGGCGAGAGGATTACGGGTATTGTCCACGTCGATGACTTAGCGGCAGCCATGATTCTTGCCGCTTCAAAAGGCAAACCGGGAGAACACTTTATTATTTCAGCCGGAGACCTCACCACTCGTGAAATGTTTGGTATCCTCTCTCAAGAAACTGGAATTCCAGTCCCCCGTGAAGCGCCTAAGCCTCTCGTTCGGTTAGCAGGTAATATCCTCGACCCCATTGGACGCTTGTTGAAATGGCAACCCCCCCTGAGCCGGGAGCGGGTACATTATGTTTATGACCGTTGCGTTCGGGTCGATGCAACGAAAGCTCAAAAAGAACTCGGCTGGCAACCTCGTTCCGTTCCTCAAACCCTGCGGGAAATTATTCAAACAATGGTAACAAGACCATGAAGCATGTCTTTGTCCTCGACATAAACGCCCTACTTCACGACCCAAATGCCATATTACGGTGTTGAGGATAACGACGTGGTGCTACCCATAACCGTTATTAAAGTTGACCAAGCCCCTTTGGGGCGGGAACAGGGAACGAAAAAGTGTCCTAACAATTGTGGCGACTGCTATAACCCTACAAGCTATTCATCGCTTCTGTGATGCACAACCAATGCGGTTATAGAAAATTCTTATGCTTATTGAAAAAACTCTATGATGCTCTCAAAAATTGCTCTAAATCTGCGGAAATCGGGCGATTGAGAGAGTTCTGGTGAAGTCGTTTCTAAGTTTTCACCAGCATTGAGTATGAGTAATTTCTCTGTGGTGCCAAAACGAATAGTCAATGTCCGGGGATTAACATTCAACTCCCGCCCGAAACGATTAGGCAATTTAATAAAATCCTGTGCTGCCAGGACTCCAGCTAAACCGTTCAACTGTCCGTAGGTAAGTTGCCCACTGAAATGAGGTTCTTGCACCTGTTCATTAATAAATCGTGCCACATTCCAGCGACCTGAAGGTTCCACAGTCCATACCTGTCCGCTAAGTCCGACAAAACCTGACTGTGAATCTCGTAACTCAAGCTTTTGTTGCAGCCGACCGTCCTGAGCCAAAAAGTCATTAATACTATCAGCCATTGTTACCTGAGTAGCACTTATTAGTATTAGGGCAAATAACAAGCATCCCATCGTCAGCAGTGTCGCATATTTCATAAATAAACTGACATAAATCTTGTACTGTTATACCTAAAACTATGATAACGAATTGCTTCAAAGAGGAGTATTACATAGAGCAAAGATTACAGTAACGTAAGCACAATAACCTCCAAACGGCGAGATAAAATTAAGTAAGGCACCATGAGCCGCCGCTCACTCCGAATGAAAAATTTTCATTCTTGACTCCTATTTTCAAAACAATCCCCACAGGTAATCGCCCACAACGAAAAAATGAAAAATTACCTCTCCTGACTCCTGAATTCTGGCTCCTGAATTCTGACTCCTGAATTCTGACTCCTGAATTCTGACTCCTAACCCCTATAGCGTTTTCAAATGAGTTGTAAACCTAGCTAATCTTTTCTTTCAATAAAGAAAAACTCCGCATTTCTTTTCCCTCCTGCCTTTTGCCCTTTGCCTTCTGCCTTTTGCAAACCGTTGCTGTATTTACGACCCAAATAAAAATGCTATAGTTCAGAATAGAGACTCCCAAAAGATAAATTGTTCCAATACTTATCATTAGGTAAGGGCGGGTTTTGTACCGGAAACTAGTTTAAACTCGCCCCTACAAACATTGGGTTGACCTAGTGCCAGGTTACTAACACCGTATATAGGGTATCGGCTGGGTTGCCGCCTGCTGCGAAGCAGTTTACATTAGCAACAAAATCGTCTCCCCCTGAACCCCAGCTTTGCACTTTGCAGTACTCACTACCAAAACCGTAAGCTGTCACTTGCACATTTCCGCCTGCGGTTGATTGACCACCTAAACCAGCAAATCTGACTGCATAGCGACCAGTATTACTACGAGTAATAGTGATGGCACCACCTGCTGAATTGTAAGAGTAAACCGGAGTCGGAGTGTAACTCGCTGAAGTGGGATTGTGCGCCCAAACATACCCTACTTTGTCTCGGACGAGTCCTGCCGGACGTGGGATGTTGCGAGAATCTGCTGCTGCCGCTAGTTCAGCGAAATGGGGTGTACCGTTGCTGAGGTTGCCATCATCGTCATCAGCCAGGAAACTGTCAAGCACAGCATCCGGAATATCTGATGGGTTAGCTGCCGCTGCTGCCAGAATCAAGGTAGTAGCGATATCGTAAGCCTCGCCTTCCGAGTGGTTCTTTTTCAATTGTTGGATTAACTCCCAGGTAAAACCAGCGTAGCGACGACCGATTGCATGTACGCCTTCATTAGCTGCTGGGGGCCAGAGTATTACATCCGTTGCTGGCCGCAAACAAGTACCAGCTCCCAAAAAGTCTCGTCCCAGACAGGATTGGCGAGTACCCAGAATAGTCAGCGCATCACCAAACCCTTCGCTGTAACCGCCGTTGAGGATTCCTCCTTGACGTGCATCCACACCGTGACCGTATTCATGCAAGATTACATCAGCGTATGCCGTATTCGGACAATTGCCCCCTGCTCTGTAGAAGTTAATAGATGAACCGTCCCAGAAAGCATTGCAAGAGCTATTGATGTTAACGCGGGTAGGGAGTTCTGGTAAGTTCGGATTCAAACCAATTTGCACCAAATCATGGGCAAGGTTAGTCCAGTAAAAAGCCGTAACCTGTGCCAGTTCATCCTCGCTTGCAGCACCGAAATTCAGGTCGATGGGATTATTTGGTGTACCGTCCTTAGAGCGTTCAAGATTAGCACCCGACTGATTCTGCACAACTGAATTGGATCCTGACAACGTAGCTTGGATGGTTGCATTACCTCCTCCAGTTGTGAAGCCATATAATCCTGCTTGATTCGTGAGTTGAGTGTCGGTGCCACGACGCACCGTTAAGTCATCCAAAGGACGATTTTCAGTTCTTTCGCTGACTGGTGTCTTTAACGGACTTGCTGGCCAGAGTGTACCCGTAGCCGTACCTTGATGGGTGTGAAAAATCTGGTTTTCCCGGTAGAGTAATTGGGGTTCACCTACGGCTGCCACCCAGTAACGCCATGATACAGGCTCTGTTAAGGAGGGCGAACTCAAGGTAAATGTCCAAGCTAGGTGACCTTTAAGTTCCGGATTCACCCAAATCTCTAACTTGGCTGCGCTAACCTCTAAATCGTTGCCAGCATCCTGTTTTGCTACCTCAATAGCCTGTTGTGAAGTTACAGTAGGCTGAGTCGCGTCAACTTCAGTTGGCAAGTTACGCTTGCGTACATACTGAGCTTCACCATTCGCGCCGACAATAGTGAAAACATCACTAAATTTTGCCAACGGAATCCCTTGATATTCCAGCCGATTGATAATGAACCATTTGTCACTCGTAGGCTGTTGTTCGTTCGTACCTAAAAGTTCAGCTTGTTCAGGGTCAATTTCCTCCCCTACCGAGGGTAAGCTCGCCGCCTGCCTAGCATTGGGTGCCATTGCGGACTCACTACCGCCAATCACAACATGTGTCGTTGTACCCCGTTGCAAAGTAAATCCTTCCGGCAGTTGAGACTGAACCAAAGCCGCAGTACCAAAACCAATTTCTGGAGTACTCATGGCACTGAATGTACGACCTTGCAAGGTCACATTGCCACTGATTGGCTCATAAC
>CBKWLJ010000475.1:0-7312 GCA_966675205.1 uncultured bacterium | reverse complement strand
AAACGCATCAAGTGCGATCGCGTCCGACGCACAGCATAAGGAACCATGGTTCCGGTACGCATAATAAACGCCCAGTCAGACGATTGCGCTAGCAATAACTCCCGTGCTGCTTGGTTGAGTGCCTTCCACTCCAACTCATCTACAGGTTCGCGATAAGCTAACTCAATCATCCGTTCCGCCGCTTTATGTAAATGAGGATAAATCCAGGCATTCGTATCATTCAGCCAGTATTCATGGAACCCTTTGAAGCCCCAGCTAGACTGAGAAGGCTTACAGACTTGCTGAGTAGGATGCGCCCGCAGATAATCTGACAAATGCGTCATTGCATAGGTATTCTGGTCATACCAAGACTTGCGGAATAAGTAATCGATGAACCACGGACCCTCATACCACCAGTGACCGAATAACTCCGCATCATACGGAGAAACGACAATCGGTGGTCGGTGCATAATGCCAGCCAGGTGATTAACCTGCTGCTCTCGATTGAACATGAAGTTAGCCGCGTGTTCTGCCGCCTTTTCTCTCGCCCAATAGGGATCATAGAGTGCCTTATCCCCTAACCCCAAACCCCGTCCTGTAATTTTGTGATACTTAATCCCCGTATTCTTTCGCTGCCCGTTGGGCATAATGTAAGGTTTAATGTATTCGTATTCTGCCTCCCAGCCTAAATCCTTATAAAACTCCCGATATTCCGGTGCCCCAGGATACCCCACTTCAGACGACCAAACTTGCTGAGATGATTCATGGTCGCGACCAAACGCTGCCACCCCTGTTTCCGTATAGATGGGGGCATAACTGCCAAAACGGGGACGTGGACGAGCATACAAAATACCATGCCCATCGGTCAGGAAGTAGCGCAAATTAGCATCGGCTAACATCCGCTCGACGCCTTCATAGTAAGCACATTCTGGCAACCAAATCCCTTTGGGAGGACGCCCAAAGTTTTCCTCGTAATGCTCACAAGCCACCTGAATTTGCGCCCACACGGCCTGGGGATACATCTTCATCAAGGGCAGATAGCCGTGAGTGGCACCGCAGGTAATGATGTCCAGGTTGTTGCTATCTAGAAACTGCTTAAACGCTGTTACTAAATCACCGCCATAGTTTTCCCAGGTTTCGCGAATTTTGTTGAATTCTGTCGCATAATGTTCAGCCAGATAGCGAATGTGACCATTAAGCGCGTTATGCTCGATTTCCTTTTCAGCTAGTTCTTCCAGCTTCGACAAGTGTTCATCATAGCGCTCTTGCAACAAGGGATCGCGCAGCATCGACACCAATGGAGGTGTCATGCTCATGGTCATTTTGAAGTCAACCCCATCTCGCTTTAGTCCTTCAAAAACATGGAGCAGAGGGATGTAGGTTTCAGTAATTGCTTCAAATAGCCACTCTTCTTCAAGAACGTAGTCACTTTCAGGATGGCGGACAAAGGGCAGGTGGGCATGAAGGACAAGAGCGACGTAGCCAGTAACCATAGTGAATTAAGGAGGATCAATGAATAACTAAAACTGACGCTAGCTTGGGAGGATGTTACAGTCTTTTAAGATTTTAGGATGAAAGGGACAGCAAGAGCGTGGAACAGCGTCAGGATTATATACAAAAACCCTTATCCCGTCAGGAAGTAAAGAATAACTCTTCGCTCATGCTTGTTTCGTCTTTATCTGTAGATTCCGTTAACAGACGGCGTAGGTAGTGCCGAAAATCTAAAATAGATATTAAATTGTAAGGAAGCTCATACCTCCAGGCAACAGATCCTAGATTCCAATGTTGTCCCTGTATTACCTGTTTGTCCCCAGTGCTAACACCAGATTGCATGCAGGCAGCTCTTGAAAAGTTCGGTGATTCAGAAGCACCACTACAGCTACTGCTGTTTGTCGATGAACGTAGTATCGGTTCCCGGAAGCATATTCAGCGCATCCAAAGTTATCTCAAAACTTTGAGGGCAAATTATCCTTTCGAACTCAAGGTCGTGGATGTTGGAGAACAGCCTTATTTGGCTGAACACTACAAGTTAGTGGCAACTCCAGCACTGATCAAGATTCATCCTCTACCCAAACAGACTCTTGCGGGTAGTAATTTAGTCGCTCAATTAAAGAACTGGTGGCCTCGCTGGCAGCGTTCTGTTGAGGAATATCAAACGGCGCAGGCTCAAAGCATTGCTTTACAAGCCTCTCTTAGTTCATCCAATACAGTTACAAAGGGAACATCTACACCGAGTTCTATTACTTCATCGATTGAACTGATTCGACTCTCTGACGAAATCTTTCGTCTTAAACAAGAAAGAGAAGAACTGCTGGAGCAACTGCGATTCAAAGACCAAATCATATCAATGTTAGCCCATGATTTGCGTAGCCCCTTAACGGCCGCGTCTATAGCGATAGAAACCCTAGAATTAAACCAGAAGCCAAAAGAAGGTTATACTGCTGAATTGACTCCAGCACTTAGAGCACGTCTGCTTCAGCAAGCTCGTACCCAACTGCGTAGCATGGATCGGATGATTACAGATCTTCTGGAAACGGCGCGGGGAAGTAATTCTGAATTCAATCTTCAACCTCACAAGCTACTGCTAGGAGAACTTTGTCAGGCGGTTCTTGTTCAAATGAGTGAGCAGTTTCAGCTAAAATCTCAACAAGTGAAAACTGACATCCCTCAAGATTTACCTTGCGTTTATGCAGATGAAGAATTAGTGCGTCAGGTGTTAATTAATCTTTTGGATAATGCCAGTAAATATACACCTGTAGGTGGCAAAATTCATATTGCCATGCTACACCGGACAACACAAAAAATTCAGGTGACAGTTTGTGACAATGGGCCGGGTATCCCTGAAGAAAATCGCGATCGCATTTTTGAAGACCACTTCCGCCTCAAACGAGATGAAGAAAAAGAGGGTTATGGATTGGGCCTATCGCTATGCCAAAGAATAATTCGCGCCCATTACGGGCGCATTTGGGTAGATTCAGCACCTAAGGGCGGCGGCTGCTTTCACTTCACGCTGCCAATTTACCGATAGCTTAAGGGTTGAAAGTTAAAGGTTTGAAGAGCGAAAAGGTTGAAAGTTATGACCGGAATTAGGGTTGAATAATTGCTCAGAATTCACTCTCTGGGAAGGAAATTACCACCGAACCAGGTATGTCTACAGGATTTGCTACAGACGTTGGCTGCCTACCCCCCAATCTCCCTACTCACCTTTTAGTTCCCGATTCCTAATTGAGCATTCTGACGCAAGGCGGCAATAATTTGAGTATTCGCTTTCGGGAAGGGAAACTGGTCAATTTCATCTAATGTTACCCAGCGAACTTCATCGCATTCAATGGGTTGGGGAACACCTGAAACATAGCGGCAGTGATGTACAGTCAGGGTAACGCGAAAGTGAGTGTAGGCATGCTCAATCGTAATTAAGCGATCGCCTACTTCAATTTCAATACCCAGTTCTTCCTTAATTTCTCGTTTGATACAATCCTCAACCGTTTCATCCGGTTCAATCTTGCCTCCGGGAAACTCCCAAAGACCACCCAACAATCCATCAGGACGCCTACGATCAATTAAAATATGTCCCTGCTCGTTCCAGATGACGGCAACACCAATCAGTTTGTGGGGCAAGGGAGAAGAAGTTTCACGCATGGGTAGCTGGGATTGAATACCTAAATTGTACGCCTGACAATTGGACATCCAAGGGCAACGACTGCAATCAGGATTTTTCGGTGTGCAGACTGTTGCCCCTAAATCCATCAGGGCTTGATTAAACTCTCTAGGATGCTCTGTGTCAAGTAAAGCTTCTGAAAGCTGCCACAGTTGTTTGGTTGCTTTTGCTGGCGGCACCGGTAAAGCCACTAATCGTGCCAGCACTCGCTTAACATTACCATCAAGAATAGCTACTGGCTGGTTAAATGCTGCGCTGAGAATCCCACCTGCCGTTGTTAGACCAATTCCTGGTAACGCTAAGACTTCTTCTAGTTGCGAAGGAAAAACACCACCATGTTCTTGCACAATTTTTTGTGCAGCTCGATGTAAATTCCGCGCACGGCTGTAATACCCCAATCCTTCCCAAGCTTTGAGGACTTGCTGTAAGTTAGCTTGAGCCAACTGTTCTAGAGTAGGAAATTGTTCTAACCAACGGTGATAGTAAGGAATAACCGTCTTTACCTGGGTTTGCTGAAGCATAATCTCAGAAACCCAGATGCGGTAAGGGTCACGGCAGTGTCGCCAGGGTAGATCTCTACCAACCTGGCTGTACCAAGCCAGTAAAGCCTGCCTGTTAACGGTAGTTTCTAAAGAACTGCTATTTGTAGCTAAAGGGATGTCCAAAAATAAGGTCACGTCTTAGTTTTACAATTGGCATTGCCACCTTACTACTAAATGCTCCAGCCGGACAACGTTAAAACTTGATTATTCGAGGATTAAACCTACAGATTCATTAGACTTCTTGCAGAAGTCGGGAAGAGGAAACTCTTGAACGGGGAATAGTCAACAAGAATTGACGCAAACAGCAGACGCTCGTAAACTCATTACCGCTATGCTGCTATCGCACCATGCTACGCAAACGCTAGCAAAAAAATTCTTTTGCAAAAAGTCTATTGACTAGCATCTGAGTGGTGAGATTCTGCCAGGTGCCAAGATTTTTCAAAAACCATACGCTGTTCAGCATTACGTAGGAAATAACCACTAATCATTGCTGAAGCTAAAAGACGCCCTAGATTTTCACGACTGGTATTGATCGTCACGCCCAAGTGTTCTGAGGGTAAATTTCCCAACAATCCCACAATGTGGCGTTCCATGACTTGAAAAACTTCAGGAGACATAGGTTTAGACAGATGAGCAATCATCTCTGGACTCATCGATTGCACATACTCCCACAGTAAGTTGGTATTATTATCACTTTCAAAAAACTCAGGCGTCTGATTAGATGTATGATTCACCTTTGACCTCCTAGCAATGACTCACTCCCCTATTCTTAGCGAGAGAAGAACAGTTTATCGTCGCTATACTTCTATTTCTCTTGCGTGCTTCTGTGTTAGTAAATGTAACAAGTTAGATGCAATGAAACAGTAGGTGAAACCGAACCCAAAGTATCGGGTTATCTCACCTGTTGGGGTTGAAAGTTGGCAAGTTAAAAAGTTAAGAAGTAGCCAGTGGTAACTTGATCAGTTCGCTCAAATCCATAATCTGGGTTACGCCCCGCTGCGCTAACAACAGTCTAACTTTCAACCTTTTAACTCGCTGCGATATACTCGCGCATATCCGCTTTGCGCTTGCGGAGTTTGGAGAGGGCTTCCCGTTCAATTTGCCGCACTCGTTCGCGACTAATATTTAAGCGATCGCCAATTTTGGCTAATGTCAGAGGTTGCCCATCCATCAAACCAAAACGCAGTGCTAGTACCTCTCTCTGTTGAGGGGTGAGATCTGCCATTAACTTTTCCAGATCGATTTGCATTGCCGTCTGAGTCACAAAATCTTCTGGAGAAGGCCCTGTATCTTCCAGCAGCTCTCCTAGTTCCGTATCTTGGTTATCTCCTACACGCAAGTCTAGAGAGAGCGGCTGACGGGCTTTTTCGAGATACTCTCGCACCTGCTTCGGCGTCAATTCCAACTCTTGGGCTAACTCAGCGACTGTCGCTGCTCGCCCCAACTTTTGGGCGAGTTGGCGTTGAGCTTTTTTGATTTTATTAAGTTTTTCAGTGATGTGGATGGGAAGACGAATTGTGCGGCCTTTTTCTGCGATCGCTCGGGTGATTGCCTGCCGAATCCACCAGTAAGCGTAGGTAGAAAAACGATAACCCTTGGTGGGATCGAACTTTTCCACACCTCGCTGCATACCAATCGTACCCTCCTGAATTAAGTCTAGGAGATCGACATTACGCTTAATGTACTTCTTTGCCACAGAAACCACTAGGCGCAAATTCGCTTCCACCATCTTGCGCTTGGCTGTTTCACCTGCGGCAAGGCAAGATTCCAACTCAGCTTCTGAGATCGAACTGGCTCTTGCCCAGTCCTCAATCGTTGGCTCATGGCCCAGTTCTTGCCACAGGGTTTCTTTCACTTCCTGCAAGGCAGTTAACCGCTGCACTTGCTTTCCATAAAGAATTTCCTGCTCATGGGTCAGCAGTGGTACGCGACCAATTTCTCGCAGGTAAGTACGAACTAAGTCTGTAGAAGTCTGAGCAGTTTTCATAGCGCTCGATCTAGTATGAATGGGTTTTAAGCAAACAAGCTGGTTTTAATGTCCGGTTCACCGATAATACGGTGAGCTCTTTTCTATGAAAAAAAAATTTAAGATCTGTTTCGCTATTGGCTACGGCTGGCTGGGTTAACTAGACAGGCATTATAACCAGCCCTCTTTCAATGCTCCAAATTAGCGAAAAGAGTTGATGCACAAGATTTTCCTGTCTGTAGCACCGTGCTTTTCATAAAACTTGGGGATTGAGCCGCATTGTTTTAAATATTGTAACATTTATTAAAGAAAAGCAAATCGTTGCTAGGCAAACAGTTGGCAAGATTCTCGAAAAGACCAGTTTATTTAAGAGAGTACCCAGGCAAAGGCGGAATAATTGCATCCTGGAAAACAAAATGAGAAAAATCTGATGATCCCCTTGGGTGACAATTGTAAGAGCTAGAACTTTTGCCACAGTCGCCGATCTTCATCTTTAGCGCTAAATCAAGGCTTTAGAATCTAATCTGGAGTAGCGTTTACTGAGATTCATGAGCCAAACGGTTTGGATTGCAAGACACGGAAATCGACTTGACTTTGTACAACCTGAGTGGTTCAACACCGCTGTTCGACCCTACGATCCCCCCCTATCCGAGGATGGACTCGAACAAGCCAAGCAGCTAGGCCAACGCCTCGTAGGGGAAAATATCACGCACATTTTCGCCTCACCTTTCTTGCGAACCGTGCAAACCGCTAATGAAGTCGCAGATGCCCTAGATTTACCTATTAAACTTGAGTCGGGTCTTAGTGAATGGCTCAATCCAGCTTGGATGCCAACTGCACCGGAACGAATGCCTCTAGACTTACTGCAAGAACGTTTTCCCCGAATTGATCGCGACTATACATCCCGTGTTAGCGTTCATTATCCAGAAACCAATGAGAAGGTGTTCCAACGCACCGCTGAAACAGTACAACGCCTAACCCATGAATTTTCCGAGGACATTTTACTGGTTGGTCATGGCGCTTCAGTAGTGGGTTGTGCTTCTGGATTAGTGGGTGGTAATCCAGAGGTCAATGCCTCTCTGTGTTGCCTCGTTAAACTAGTGCGTCAAGAACAAGAATGGGTGATGGAACTTAACGGAGATACCTCCCACCTTAGCCAAACAGAGG
>CBKWLJ010000474.1:0-7333 GCA_966675205.1 uncultured bacterium | reverse complement strand
AGAGTACCATCAAAAAATCGAACGGCTGGCTGTCAAAATCTACGAAGCCAACTGGAATTTCAATCAAATTGTGTGCATCGCTAAAGGTGGACTGCGAGTTGGCGACATTTTATGTCGGATTTACGAGAAGCCGTTAGCGATTCTCTCTGCTTCTTCTTATGGGGGGGCCGAAAATCGTGTTCGGGGTGCGATCGCATTTTCCCACCATTTATCCATGACAACAGAACGATTAGGAAGTCGCGTGCTACTAGTCGATGATTTGGTGGATTCGGGTATCAGCCTGCGAGAGTCGATTCATTGGCTGCAAGAACATCATGGTGGTGAAATTGAAGAGATTCGCACGGCTGTCCTTTGGTACAAAGCAGGTTCCGTTATCGCCCCTGATTTTTATGTGGACTATTTACCCGATAACCCTTGGATTCATCAGCCCTTTGAACCTTACGAACTCATGAGTCCTGCTGAATTAGCCAAGAGCTACCTAGTTGGGGAAGTTTAAAGCAATACAAGTTCTAGTCGGGTGGGCATTGCCCACCTTTCTATTAGTAAGCAAGTAGGGGGCGTTAGGCGCATAAATAAACAGGAAGTTCTACACCTTCTTCTCTACCCTCTTCCTTCTGCCTCTTGCTATATCAGCTTATTTTGGGAAAGCTTTCCTTTTAACAGGATTCATCCAATGTTCTAAAAAGCTGAAAATTCTTGAAGAGAGCAAGGTTAATGCTAGATAAATCAAAGCAACAGCGGCATAAATCTCAAAGGCGCGATAGTTATCAGCTACGATAAGTTGCCCTCGACGGAAGAGTTCTTCAAAGCCAATTATAGCGACCAAACTGGTGTCTTTGAGTAAGGTAATAAACTCATTGCCGAGTGGGGGCAGCATTCGTCGTAAGGCTTGAGGAAAGATCACATAGCGCATGGTTTGCACTGGCCCTAATCCCAGCGATTGTGCCGCTTCAGATTGTCCAATCTCAATCGATTGGATACCTGCTCGAACAATCTCGGCAAGATAGGCAGCGCTATTCAAACTAAGCGCCAGAACTGCTGCTGTTAACCGACTCAGGCTCACGCCAATGCCCATTGATTGCAACAGAGCAGGTAGACCAAAGTAAATCATAAAAATCTGCACGAGCAAGGGAGTTCCCCGGAAAAAGTCGATATATGCCCTAGCCGCCCAACGCACAGGAGTTAAAGGGGAGAGGCGGGCAATGCCCAATAGAGAACCACCTATCATTCCGAGGAAGACGGAGAAAGCTGTGAGTTCAAGAGTTACCAGTGCTCCCTGCAATAAGATGGGCAAGGCGTTTAAAATCACACGAGATGATTGCAGAGAGTTAGTTGACTCACCCAAGTTGACGGTTGCTGGTAGTTTTGGGGGTTTAGCGTCAAACCACTTCTGATAAATTTGCTCATAGGTGCCATTGTTCAGAATCGTAGTTAGGCCTTGATTGATGGCAGCTAGGCGAGGAGAATTTTTAGCAGTGGCAATGCCATAGTATTCTTCAGTCAGCAGTTGCTCAATGACTTTAATCCCTTGAAGGTTATTAGTGTTAATGGCATACAGCGTCACCGGAGCATCGTTAATGACGGCATCAACATTACCATTGAGCAATTCTTGAAGTGCTAAAGGTGCTGAATCAAAGGTACGAATTTGGGCACCGGGAATTTGTTTGGCTTGTTGAGCCCCTGTGGTACCGATTTGTACGGCTATTTTTTTGTTTTTGAGACTTTCTAGAGAGGTAATGTTGGTATTGTCTGCTTTGATAGCGATCGCTAAACCCGCTTTAAAATAAGGTCGTGAGAAAGAAACCGTTTTGCTGCGCTCAGCGTTCATCGTGATAGCGCTAATCGCCGCATCTACGGTATTGGCTTGCAAAGCAGGGATAATGCCATCAAACGGCAAACTAATAAATTCCACTTCAAAACCAGCAGCTTTGCCAATTGCCCTCATCAAATCAATATCAAAACCCTCGAATCCACCGCCCTGTGCCTGAGACTCAAAAGGGGGAAAAGCAGGTTCGGTTGCCACTTGGAAGGTTTCTTGAGCATGGGTGAAACTAGCACTGAAAACTGAAACGCACACCATCAGCACAAAGCTCAAGGCGAGAATTAAACCCTGGCGCAACCGACGAAACGGGATGAATCTATGCATGTGCGTTGTTTCCTTGTTTTCATCCATCAACGAGCAATTGTTACAACCAAGACGGGTGTCTCGCTGATGGAATAAGTCTTACACTTTATCCTGCTATTTCTGAAGGTCAATTAACCGTAAGAATCATTACAAACGGTGGCAGGGTCGTTAAGATTAAAGTCTAATTAATTCCAAAAGACTGGACGCAAGTGATGGAAAATTCCACCCCGGCAATTGTCTTTGAGGGCGTTGAAAAAAATTTTGGTTCTCTTAAAGTCTTGCAGGGCATTAGCGGCATCATTCAACGGAGGGAGGTCGTTGCCGTAATTGGTTCTTCTGGTTGTGGCAAAAGTACCTTATTGCGTTGCTTCAACCGTTTGGAACGCATTAATCAGGGGCGTTTAGTTGTTAATGGTATCGATTTGTCGCCCTCTTATCTACCTCCAAAGCAGTTGCGGCGACTACGAACACAAGTGGGCATGGTTTTTCAGCAGTTTAACCTTTTCCCCCATTTAAGCGTGCTAGAAAATCTAATATTAGCTCCACGTCAGGTTTTGGGGACGTTGCGGAAAGAGGCTGAGGAACAAGCTTTGTTCTATCTTGAGAAGGTGGGTTTAGCCGAGAAAGCACAAGTCTATCCGGAACAATTGTCGGGTGGACAAAAGCAGCGAGTTGCGATCGCTCGCAGCTTGTGTATGAATCCTCAGATTATGTTATTTGATGAACCGACTAGCGCCCTCGATCCAGAACTTGTGGGAGAAGTGTTGCGAGTGATGCAGCAGTTAGCTGAAGAAGGAATGACAATGGTGGTGGTCACTCACGAAATGCAATTTGCCCGTGAGGTGGCTCATCGAGTCATTTTTATGGATAAAGGGCTTGTGGCAGAATCAGGAAATGCCAAAGAAGTTCTGACTCATCCAAAAAGCGATCGCCTACGCACTTTCTTGAACCGTATGAGTTTTGCTAATCCTTAAAGATGTAATGCTATCTTTCTTGGCTCGCTGGATTCTTTGACAATATGCTCATCAGTCAGTGCGTGATAGTTTACCTGACTTCTCGAGGATTGAGTCGTTTATAATAACAATCTACCTAATCGTAATATATCTATACACTTAGAGAGAAGAAAGTTGAAGGAGGTTAAAATACCATGGCTCAGACTACTTCTAAAGCCCCAGAACAAATGAGACGGATTACTAGCTATCAGGCTCTATGGAGACCTTTAGAAAACAAGGGTCACTTTTGGTTCACCTATTTTGATGGCGATAAAGAACGCACGGGTGACTTAGATGCAGAAAGCTTTAGAACACTGATGAAAATTCTGGACACCGACAAACCGGTTTTCGGGGATCATATAACATCAGCGGTTGCTGTTCATTCTCAGCCAAGTGACTTGCAGGTGGGAGCTTGGGCGTGATGAGAAAGAGGGCTGGTGAGGTGATCTCGTTTTGAGTAGAGCGAGCAATGAATCTTGCCGTTGTAGTTTTTTAGCAAGACAATAGCTATTGAGACGTGCTTAGGGTGTTGTACAGTCAAGGGATGACTGTCTGCGAAAGAGCATTTGCCCGCTAGAGCATTCTTTTTTTGTGCAGCACCATTTTCTTTAATCACTACAGTGCAGCGGAAATACCCTGTCTAACTTCTGCCTCCTGTCTTAGAGCTTTTTCCACTAGCCCGTTCTTACCTAGGAATCTAAAAACCAGCTACTCTACTCCATCAACAAGGTAGAGACTTACTGTTCTCTGGGTTTCCTTTTATCTCTCAGGGAGAATTTAAGCTGAACGATTGGTGTATGACTTGTATTACTAAATTGTACACTATTGCTGAGCGCTGACATCCTCTGGCTTGGATGCGGGTAGAGCAACTTCACCAAATCTTAAAAAAACGACGAAAAAATGATGTTCTTTTCCTACAATCTTGATGAATGAGTACAGTTGAGGATTTGAGAATTGGAAATGAACAGTGAAAGACTAATACCATCAAATTTGAAACATTTCTTACAATATCTTTAAGTTTTTAATAAGTTTATTTATAATTTTTAAACAAAAGTATACACTTAAAAGGAAGAGACTAGAGAGGTATGACAAGGAAGTAACAGATGGAAATGAAAAGAATTACTAGTTATCAAGCTTTATGGAGACCTCAAGATAACAAGGGACACTTTTGGTTTACTTATTTTGATGGCGAACGAGAACGAACAATTGATTTAGATCCCGAAAGTTTTAGAATTCTCTTAGAAATTCTGAATACCGATAAGCCGATTTTTGGAGATCACCGAACGGCGTCTGTCGCTGTTCATTCTGAACCTACCGAAATTAAAGTAGGAGCATGGGCTTAGCGAAAGTCTATGTTTGAAAATTACCAAAATCAGGCAACTTTGCTCATTCAAAAAAAACTCAAAGTAGACACGGAGGCTCACCTCGTTTTCTATTTAGAAATTTACTCACGTATCGTTTTCTAGGTGTTGCACAGACTAAGGACGATTAAACCCAGAATTTAACTTTTTTAACCTTTAGATCGTCCTTAGATGCGTGCAACGCTTCTCCTCACAGCCTACTGTGGTAACTGTGTTTTTCAAATCACCACTTTATTTCAACACAAGTAGAGATGCGGTTCCCTATCGTTCGGGAGAGCCATACATGAAGGCAAGACGTTGAATCAAAATCGAGCGGTCATAGCACTTGCTCGTTAGATGAATAATCTTGCTAAAATCTACTGCTGATTTCATCATGTGTGACTTTTAGCAGGTAATACTATCGTATAACTTGTATTACCTATTACGCATTATATTTTCTAGGAACTGCAATCGACAACAAACTCAAAGGGACTTTATTAAGTCTTTAAAAACTCTGACAAAAGAATTATGGCAGTAACTTTACCCCCCTCCCAGTTTTATCTATGGCAGGGTTACCGTTGTGCTTACGAATTCTATACTCCTTCAACCCCTGTCCCTGGCATTCCTTTGGTATTGCTGCATCCTATCGGTGTTGGGCTATCACGCACCTTTTGGCATCGCTTCTGCTCACAATGGCGTCAAACAGCTCATGACAATCCGATTTACAATCCGGATTTGCTCGGATGTGGTGCGAGTGAAATGCCCCATGTTGCTTACACTCCAGAAGATTGGGCCGAGCAGTTACAATACTTTTTGCAAACGGTTGTCAAACAACCTGTCATCCTACTGGTGCAAGGTGCTGAGTTACCTGTCGCTCTTGCACTGGTGCAACGGCAAACTGAGCCAAATTATATCCAAGGTTTAGTACTGTCTGGGCCTCCGGCTTGGCGCTTGATGACAACACCAACTCCTGCTTGGCAGCACAAGCTGGCTTGGAATATTTTTGACTCTCCCGTGGGTAGTGCGTTTTACCGCTACGCTCGACGTCGTCGATTTTTGCGATCGTTTTCAGAGCGTCAACTGTTTGGCGATCGCACTACGATTGATGACCCATGGCTTGATACCCTAGAACACGGGGCCGTTCATCCTAACAGTCGCTACGCTGTATTTTCCTTCCTAGCTGGGTTTTGGCGCAAGAACTATAAGGAAGCCATAGAAGCGATCGCTCAACCCACTCTTGTTGTAGTGGGGGAAAACGCATCGAGCATCAGTCGAACGGGTCGTTCCGAGACACCAAAAGAACGAATGGCTGAGTATGTCAAGCACTTGCCTCAAGGCGAGGCACGTCAAATCTCTGGCCGTAATGTTTTGCCCTATGAGTCAACTTCTGAATTTGTTGCTGTTGTTTCTAAGTTTGTCAATCGGTTATAGCCTGAGTGAGACAAGTGAGGAAAAAACGATTTTCTGATCAGGGTTTGAGGAATTTTTTCTCAAGACTCTTTTTGCTGTAAATACTCCATCCTAATGTTATTTCAACGAGCAAATGATTCTATGGAGAATCCGAAGGAGGAGAATCTGAGGCGGTGAGTGCGATACCATCCAAATGTAGTCCGCAACACATCTACAAAAAACTATGGAGCAAGATACACTACCCGCAGAGTTGATTCTGACGCACCCGCGTCAGAGTTTGGGCAAGATTCAACTCGATTGGACTCCTCAACCCGGAAACTATCTCGACTATCAAGGTCAAACCTACGCTGTTTTAGAACGTCGCCACCGCTATCTGTTGAAGTCAGGGCGCTATCGGCTACACAAAATTGCTTTATATGTTCAGTCTGCCCAACGCCCGACTGAGAAAAGCCTGATCAACGGACGTTGGGTGATTGGCGATGCCAACTGTCGCTTCAATGCTCGTTCCGAACTGATTCGCTGCGCTGTGAATCCAGAAGGGCCTTGTGAATCTTGCCGCTTCTACGAAGCCTCATCTTCTAATTTTCAAGCCTGACCATTATTTAATATCTCTCCTACTGCTAAACGCATTCCATTAGCAAAATCCCAAGCCTTCTGAGGGCGTTTCCCAGCTATCTGCACTTCTCGCAGCAGCAGCAGTCCATCACCGGTTTGAATCATGGGGCCAATTCCCTTAACCATACTGATTATTTCTCCGGGACGCCCCGACTTCGCCGCGAGAGTTGAGTACTGCTGCTCCAAAATACTGAACTCTGAGGGTAGCTGGGAGAAAGTGGCTTGTGTCAGGGGGGCTGTAGCAATAACTTTCAGCGGTTGCTCTCGAAATGACGCCACACAGTTCGGGATAAATCCCCTCACCTGATTGTGTAACTCAATCGCCGATCGCGACCAATCTAGACAATAATCTTGTTTTTGAATCAGTGGCGCATAAGTGGCCTGGGAGTTATCTTGAGGGATAGGTTGAACCTCTTGGCGTTCCAGCTTCAGAAGCGTTTCTATTAACAAATCTGCTCCCAAAGTAGCGAGAGTCTGGGCTAAGTGCTGGGAATCATCTAATAGATGAATGGGCGTGTAAGCTTTCAATAGCATTGCTCCGGTATCCATTCCTGCATCCATCAGCATCGTTGTAATACCAGTTTGGGACTCACCGTGATACAGGCACCACTGGATAGGGGCAGCCCCCCGGTACTGGGGCAGAATCGAGCCATGGACATTAACACAACCCAGTTTGGGCATATCCAGTATTTCTTGGGAAAGAATTTGGCCATAGGCAACCACGGCAAAGGCATCGGCTTGTGCTTCTTGTAATTGAGTCAGGGTTTGATCACTCTTTTTCACCCGCTTGGGTTGCCAGATGGGGAGTTGATGTGCTAAAGCAACTTCTTTAATGGGTGAGGGAGACAATT
>CBKWLJ010000473.1:0-7342 GCA_966675205.1 uncultured bacterium | reverse complement strand
ATCTTGACAAATGGCGGTAAAAATGCAAACTGCTGCGAATTCCCAGCAGCGATCCCATGATCCTCAAGTCATACTCAACCGTTTTTTAGTTTGTGGACTTGGTAGTTTAGGCCAGCAATGTGTGGTCGCACTTAAAGGGTTTGGGGTTAACATCATTGCCATTGAGGAAATACTGCCCAGAAGCTGGGAGATTCCTGACATACCCGACTTGTTAGAAGAGTTAATCATCGGCGATTGCCGTCAAGAAAGTGTTTTAGAACTAGCTCAGATTCGGCAGTGTCGAGCAGTTCTCCTGGTTACCAGCAGCGAAAGAGTGAATGTAGAAGCGGCTTTTGCGGCACGGCTGTTGAACCCCCATACCCGTTTAGTGGTTCGTTCTGCAAAAGAAAATCTCAATGAACTGTTGAGTAAACACCTGGGTAACTTTATTTCCTTTGAACCCACCCAGTTACCCGCCGCCGCTTTTGCCCTTGCCACTCTAGGAACAATGACTTTGGGTTTTTTCCACCTAGAAGGACAGCAGTTACGGGTGGTGAAACGTCATATCCAACCCGGTGACTTGCTTTGCAGACGTTTAGTGCATGATATCAACAGTTCAATGCGTCGGGTTTTGAGCCATGCACCCAACTCATCCAGGATGGTTACAGGGTTTCACCAGTGGGAACCGGATGCTTTGGTGCAAGCGGGAGACATTCTGGTTTACGTTGAGGTGATGCCCAAACTGGGTAGTCGTGGGGAAGAATTGGCAACGGAAACTAAGCTAGAACGGCGGCAATTCTGGCAACAGATAGCTCAAGCACTCAACTGGAGAAACTTCAAGCGCAACCTCATTCAATTTTGGCAATCTACCTATGAAAATCAGGTGCGGCGTGTGGCGATTGTCTCCGCGATTACCGTACTGTGCCTATGGCTGTTGGGAGCAATTTTGTACAAAATGAACTATCCCAACATGAGCTTGAGCAATGCCTTTTACACGACGGCAATCTTATTGATGGGAGGATTTGGAGACTTATACGGTGGGTTCAACTTCGAGATTCCTGTCCCTTGGTGGTTACAGTCGCTCAGTCTGGGGTTAGGTTTTGCAGGTACGGCATTTGTTGGGGTATTGTACGCACTGCTTACTGAAATTCTTTTAAGCGCTCGATTTCAGTTTTTAAAGCGTCGTCCGCCTGTGCCGCAACAAGACCATGTAGTGGTGATTGGATTAGGTCGGGTGGGTCAAAAGGTGGCGGCGATGTTGCAAGAATTTAAACAGCCAGTCGTGGGGATTACTAATACAGAGATTGATTCCAGCATTTTACCCCAGTTGCCAGTAATTACAGGTAGCTATGCCGAAGCGTTGAATGCAGCGAATCTGCCTGCGGCTAAAAGCGTTTTGGTGGCAACAGATGATGAGATGGTAAACCTGGAAGTTGGGTTGATGGCTCATGCGGCAAATCCGAGGGGTGGTTTAGTCATCCGCACGTTTGAAGAGGGGTTGAGTAAGAATTTGGCACAGTTGTTGCCCAATGCCCAAGTTCTGTGCGCCTATGCTTTGGCAGCAGAAGCGTTTGCCGGAGCGGCATTTGGGGAAAACATCGATAACTTATTTCGCTTGAATAATCAGACTATCTTGGTGACGGAGTACCAGATTGAAGCAGGAGATACCCTTAATGAACTGCTGCTTGCTGAAGTTGCCTATGGTTATGGCGTTGTACCTGTGCTTTACCAGAAAGGGCAAGAGATGCCTAAGTTCATGCCTTCTGATGATATCCGCTTGATGGTAGGCGATCGCATGGTGGTTCTGGCAACGAGTCACGGTTTGCAACGGATTGAGGAGGGGAAATTAATCCTGAGTGCGAAACGCTGGCAAGTGGTGGTAGAAAAAGCTTTCACTCAGGAAGCGATTTTTGAGGGAGCAAATGCGATCGCACGAATTTCTGGATGTGACCTTAGTATGGCAAGAGGGTTGATGCATAATTTACCCGGAACGTTACCCGTATCTCTGTACAAACACCAAGCGCAACGCCTGGTGCGATCGCTTAAACAGGCACAAGTGAAAGCTCGCGTTACACTCATTACTTAGCTTTGGTAGAGGTATTGAATTGGTGAAGTGTCGGTAATAACTTCAGGCATTCGCTAAATCTTGTGCCAGTTCTGCCTCAGTTAAGCGGAAAGTATCGACGCCGTATTCGGCTAGTTTTGACAAAAATATGACTCGCGGAATTCCTGCTAGATTAGCGGCTGCTCCAGAGGAGAGTCGGCCTAATTCATAAAGTTTGACTGCTGCTGCCAAAAGCACTTCCTCTGTGAGTTTTTCAGGAGTGAGGTTGAGCGCTATCGCTGTTTCTTCTGGCAGGGATAATGTGACTTCGTACATGACAAGATTTGACCTCTAGTTTCTCTAGCATATCTCTATGAACGCGATCGCATTCTGCCACGCTATCCAAAAATGCGATCGCGACTGCTTCGCAGTGTTACTAAATCTTAAGCAATTATCAACATTTTCTTAACGCTTCTAGTTGGGAAGAATCATCAAGCTCTGGCAATAAAATTTTAATGGGTTGATTGAATAAAAATGATAGAAATCTAAAAGATACTTTCTCTGGAATTGGCAGAAACTTTCTGGCATTTCTTTCCGCCCACGTAAACTCCACCAAACTGCGGAAAAACTTTATAATTGAAATATCTCCTGCTTCTATTTGAGTTTCTACCAATAACTCATTGAGTGTATACTTTATTTGAAAAAGCATCATCCCTATATCTTTAGGTAGAAAAGAAACTATACTAATGTTGGAATCTAATTCTTTTGCTGCTTCACAGATAGCCTCATAAGAGTTAAATAGTTTTTCTCTTTGATATTCTGTTGCAGTTGTTGAATAAAAAAAATCATCTTTTGACAAACCGATAATACAAAAATTAGCGATTCCCTCATATAAACGGGCATTACAAACCCCATCAAATAATTTATTGTATCTATAGACTGTATCGTTAAAGAAAATTTGATAGGTTTCTAGATTCTTTGCACGATCTTCTAGAGGTACTTCCTTATCAAGAAATTTAAATATAGGTTTTAGCTCATTTTTTAAACTAAAGATTTCATTCAATTCTATACTTCTTATTAATTCTTGTTTGCCTTCCATGTCTTTTTTACCTTTTGTTAGTAATGAATTTGTTTGGTCTAGTTCCGCAATTGTCTTTGCATACAATCCAGTACATTTCCTCTGGTCGGTTTCCCATCTAGCAACAGTGACAGCATCTACGCATAGGCGCTTGGCAAACTCTGCTTGAGTTTCCCCAAGGGAACGTCGAATACGCCTAACTTCGTCTGCTGGAAGATGATATTTTGGCAATCTCAACTCCATAACTTAACCAATGGTTATTATAGTAGCATCTTGATTTAACCAATGGTTATGAAAACTTAGATGAGTTCGGAAAAAAATAATAAAGATTTGTAAACAAAACTTGACCCTTGAGCAGAAATCCCTCAATCTGCTAAGGTAATCTTGATACACTAAAAACCTAAAAATCTTAGCGCCACTCAAAGCTGTTAGCACCAGCTAAGAGCGGCTTACCCCCAAACTGAAAGCGCAGTCTGGAAGCTAGAAGAATGGTAACACTTCTCTGGCCACCCCGACTTCTTAGGACAACTTTGGCGGGGTGGCTTAGATTTTGGGGCGTTCGATTTTGGATTTTAGATTTTAGATTTTGGATTGTTTTACGGGTAAACAAGCCTGTATTGGTAGAAATCCTGAATCAGCCGTCTGAAATCGAGCAAATGCTACACCGCATACCCTCTCACAGGAGTGAATTTACCTTCATGTCCCAGAACTTAATCACCTCTGGGGTGATTGATCCACGACAATTACCCCTCAACCAAATACGGCAGCAAGTTGCCACCTTCCTCAACATTCCCCTCAACCAAATCGATCGCATAGAGTGCTGGAAGCATCAAATCTGGGTCAAATTGGTAGAATCTCGTGCTAAATTCATCAGTTATCGCTGCTTGCCCCTCTGGATAGAACAGGGGCTTGTTGCCATTCAACGCTGCACCTCCCGCCCTACTCTCGATCAACTCGGTGAAATCTTACGCACTGAACGAGACTGGTACGAGGAACACGAAATCCCGGACGCGGTGCAACCTTGGCGAGAGGCTTGGGCAAAGCGATCGCAATATTTGCGGGAAGAAGACGATCGCCTCCAACCGATTCGCGCCCATCGACAAGCAGGACAAGAATGGTATTCTGCTTGGCAGCGAGTATTGCACAGTTGCCGAGATTGTATCGGACTCAAACGCTTAGCCCCAGAACTTCAACGACAAAGTAAAGAGTTTGCAGACTTACCCGACGTAATGCAAGCCATACAACGCCTGTGGCAACAACGCTGGCAGGAACTCATTGATGCGATCGCATAAATGTTTGGGAATAAGTACTCTGGCAATTTCCGAGTACGCCCAAGTGTGGTGAGCATCCCTACCCTACAGGAGAGCCCTTGGTGTAATTGAGTCAAAGGCTATCCAAACTCAACAGAGCTTATTACAGCAGCATTCAATTCTCAGTCTAATTTATAGGGTATAGTGAGCAAGAAGTCTGTTACTACTAGTGTGGGGGCACCAGCGAGTGTGGCAAATAGAGAACCTGTGCCCAAGCCGGGATCAGAGCCATTAGTGTTGTAGAACAGGTTGCCATTAACCGAGTTGTAAACAATAATAGCTGTGCTGATGGTCGCTTGGGTGTCACATGTAACAATGCCAAACTCTTCAGGTACCTTGAAACCCAGCCATACATCAGTTGAATAACTGCTGATCTCGGAGAAAGCCCACTTGTCAAGGAGGATTGTGTCGGAACCTGTTCCGTAGTCCGATATGACATCGACACCGGAAAATTCACTGCCAAAGACACTCTCATGTACTGCTCTGAAGTAATCGCTTCCTTGTCCACCAATCAAAGTATCATTGCCATCCCCACCATTGAGGGAGTCCTTGCCATCCCCACCATTGAGGGTGTCATCGCCATCCCCACCATTGAGGGTGTCATCGCCATCCCCGCCCTCGAGGAAGTCATTATCCTCACCGCCATATAGACTAAGGGCATCGGACGATACCTTGATCATGAAGTCTGTCGCTACAAGGGTGGGAACGCCAGTGAGTGTGAGCAATAGCGAACCTGTACCTAAGCCGGGATCTGAGCCATTGGCGTTGTAAAACAAGTTGCCATTAACCGAGTTGTAGACAGTATCTGCACTGCTGGTGGCGGCATCAGCATCAGTTGTGACAGTGGAAAACTCGCCCAGATCGCTCAATCCCTCTCCTACAGGACTGCTGATGCTAGTGAATGTCGTTTTGTAGAGGACAATTTTATCGTTACCTGTCTCGAAGCCAGATATGACATCTACACCTGAACTTGTGGAATAGATGAAGCGATCGCTCCCCTGTCCACCCACGAGAGTGTCATTCCCCTGCCCACCAACTAGGGAGTCGTTACCGTCCCCACCCGTGAGGTAGTCATTGCCGTTATTACCAACCAGGGAGTCATTGCCATTTTCCCCATAAAGGCTGTCATTGTCTTCCCCACCCATGAGGGTGTCATTGCCGTCTCCGCCAAAGAGGGAGTCATCCCCGCTATAGCCATAAATCCAGTCTTCCTCTTCCCCACCCATGAGGGTGTCATTGCCAGAAGTACCCGAATAATATCCCATAGATTTCTTCTCCTTTTCTCAGGAGTCAGGCAATTTGTTGTAGTAGTACTTATCTGCTGTGATTGGCTAATTTATGCAAGCCAATTGTCGTTCAAAGGATAAGTTTTATGAACAACGCCACTCTGGTCGGAATAGGAGAATATCGCTTCTGCATTGAGCTGTACATCCCACCTCCAGGACTTACGCAAATTTACTGTTAAACTGCCATTTGTAGGGGCGATTCATGAATCGCCCCTACTATATAGGGTATCCATGCGTAAGTCCTGACCTCTAATCGTCCCAGACAGGATGCCAATGCAACATGATCAAGAGTGGGCATTGCCCACCCTGCTTGTAGCTAAAGTAGGGACACTATCAGCATCACACATCGCTAAACGATATCTGACTAATCATGAAGTCCGTGGCTGCGAGAGTGGGAACCCCAGCAAGCGTAATAAACAGACCACCTGTACCAAAGCCAGTGCCACTACCATTGGGATTGTAGAACAGGTTGCCATTGACCGAGTTGTAAACGATATCTGCGCTACTAATCGCAGCTTGGGCGTCACACGTAACAACGGCAAACTCTTCAGAGACACTGAAACCAGTCCCTATAGTACTACTGATACTAGTGAAATCTCTTGGGTCGAGGACAATTTTATCGTTACCTGTCTCGAAGTCAGATATGACATCTACACCAATATAGTTAAAGGCGTTGTGGTAAACAAAGCGATCGCTCCCATCTGCACCAACAATGGTGTCGTTGCCATCCCCGCCCACAATGGTGTCGTTGCCATCCCCGCCCACAACGGTATCGTTGCCATCCCCGCCAAATTTAGTCAGAGGGGATGCATTGATCATGAAGTCAGTTGCTACAAGGGTAGGAGCACCCGCTAGCGTGATAAACAAACCACCTGTGCCCAAGCCAGAGGCGCTGCCATTGGAGTTGTAGAACAAGTTACCATTGACCGAATTGTAGACAAGATATGCCGTACTGGTAGCTGCCTCATCATCGGTTGCAACGATAGCAAACTCAGTATCTGAGCTGAAGCCCGTCCCGACAGCACTGCTGATACTGGTGAAAGTATTCTTGTCGAGGACAATTTTATCGATATCAGTCTCGAAGTCGGATATGACATCTACACCAAAAGCTTCCCCGTCGAAGGGTGTCGTACTAGAAAACGCATAGTACACCGAATTGGTCGTATAAACGAAGCGATCGCTCCCCTCACCGCCAATGAAAGTATCATTACCAACCCAATCAATGAAAGTATCATTGCCAGCCCCACCATTGAGGGTATCATTGCCATCCGCCTCATAGGCCGAGGAGTTGTAATTGTAGTTCCTGCCATAGAGGGTGTCATCGCCGTTCCCACCATCAAGGGAGTCATTACCGTCCCCACCATAGAGGGAATCATTGCTGTCCCCGCCATAGAGGATGTCATTGCCAGAAGTACCCCAATAAGAGCCCATAGATTTGTCCTCCTTGTCTCAGGAGTCAGGAAATTTGTAGTAGTACTTATCTCCTGCGCTTTGCTCATTTATGCAAGCAGATTGTCGCTCAAAGGATAAGTTTTATGAACGACGCCATTCTGGTCGGAATAGGAGAATATCGCTTGTGCATTGAGCTGTACATCTCGCCTCTAAATAAATATCAGTTTCTGTGAAGATTAAAGGCATTTTTGTT
>CBKWLJ010000472.1:0-7350 GCA_966675205.1 uncultured bacterium | reverse complement strand
GCCGGCAATGAAATAAGCAGGCTGTTCGAGCTGTGATACGACTTGAGGTAAGCGGTGAACTTCTGCTTCTGTAGTGGAATCCAGTAAAGCTTGTAGGGCAGCTTCAGGATGAGCTATCACAAAATCAATCAATCGTTGGCGTCCCCACTGCCGTGCAAGCGGACGAGCGACTTGCGATCGCGCAAACACTAAATCGAGTAAAGGCAAGTAGCGTAGCCAACGGGGGCGTCGTTCGACTAACTTTTGACCGAGCGATCGAAACCTCTCAAATTCTTCTTTCAAATAAATACCACCACCCGCATTGAGACAAATTACCCCACATACGCGATCGGGTAATACAGAAGCCCCCCAGAGGGCAATGCTGCCGCCCAGTGAGTGACCAATCAACCAAGCTCTCTCTATCTTCAGTTGTTGCAACAGGACACCTAAATCCTTAGCGTAGGCAACTAAACTGTGGCGAGGGAAAGATAAAACTTCAGCCTCAGCGCGCAACTCAGCTTTGAGGTTTTTCCCTGTTTCTTGTGTGCTACTCTTGCACAGCTGGGACTCCCCAAAGCCGCGCAGATCATAGGTGAGGCACTGATAATCCGGCGTTAACCTTTCGATTAAAGGTTTCCAGTAGTTGCGGCTTAGGAGCCAGCCATGGATGAAAACTAGGACAGGAGCAGATGATGCCGGAGGAGGCGTAAGTTCGTAAGCGTGAGGGGCTCCCAGAATGTCGATGAATCTCATATTTTCATCCTATCCGAGAATGGAGGCTGGAGAAAAGTTAAAAATTAGCCAGTAAACCAGTTGGCAGGGCGTTCAAGTTATCAACATATCTTCCCAACCTTCAACCTTCAACCCTCTAACCTTCAACCTCCCCTAAAACCGACGGCCCAGTAATCGCTGCCGCACACTCTCAGCAATTTTTTGACCCAAATATTCAGGAATCAGGTTTTCATTGGGTCCTAACAAGTACAAAATTAGCCGAGTTCGTCCGCGCCATACCAGTAAGTTGGCATTGACCACCAGTAAGTCTTCCTGCCAAATGGCGTACATGACTTTGTAAAATAAGCCAGGTTGGTTGTCTGCTTCAATCAGGAGTGCTGGAAGATGGAAAACTGGATCGACGTAAAATTCTGTTTCCACCTGTTCCAGCCCAGCATCAAGATTAAACTCTACTGCCAGCATTTCTTCCACTTCAAACCGCCCCGCCAGTGCCTCTCGAATGGCGCGGCCTACGTTTTCTGCTGTTTTGGCAGTTAGGGCTTTGCTCCCACGAGAGACGACTAGTTTGATAAAAACCAGCATAGGTGGACTAATTTGTCCATAGAGACTGAGACTGTGAATCGTCAGTCCATAGGCAGCGAGAACACCAAAGATATCACTGAGGAGAAACGACTGATTGCGGTAAGCAAAGTGCAGGGCACTTTTAGACCCTTCGGGTTTGATCTCAATGACCGCCCGTTTAGTTTTATAAAGTCGGTAGGCGAGCCTCAGGTTTTGCAGTTGGATTTCACTGCTGACAAACTGCTCATAGAACTGAGGAAACGCCCGATTAAAGCGCTTCAGGAGTTCTAATGTCGATGATTTCAAACCCGCAGCCATAAGTAGGGGTAGGGGTAGGACGCGTACCGAGAAACGAGATTGGCGTAAGCGATCGCTTTTTGGCAAAAGATTTTTAACCAGATACAGCAAAAGATACTTCTCAAGGAAAGAACCTGCTGCATCTGGTTAATCTCTCACAAATTCTGCGATGATAACCTCAGTCTACCTAAAAGAAGGACAGACCTGTGTGCTTTCCCAATTCTGGGATTGGCAGATACAGCAGCTCAGTTGTGTTATTATCAATTTCACCAAGTTTTGGCTAGATTGAGTGCGATAAAAATTATCGCCGAAACCTATGTTGATGCCAACAAGCGATACCATAGGTAAATTTTTCATGCCAACAAAGAGGCTGGAGTTCCTCAAACCTCTTAAAAGTCATAAACCAATAAGGTTTTACCTCGCCGATTTGGGATAAACTTTAAGTGATAAGTCTGGTCTCTATTTAAGCAGAAAGTCTCATCCGTTAGGAAAAAGAAGTCTGCCAAACCTTGGGACAGAAATAGGAAAATGCCACAGCCATACCTGCATGGGTTTTTGGAAAAGCTTGTTTAGCAGTTCTGATGCTGCTGCACCACAAACACGGTTTGAAGGCGATGCAGTGGAAGGTACGATTGATCGCACTGACAACAATTCCCGCATTTTTTTTAGTACGGAGCGGGATATTGACCTATACGAATTAGAAGAACTTTGTGATGCTGTTGGGTGGTCTCGGCGACCCATGCGTAAAGTGAGAAAAGCCATTCAGCACAGCTTCCTTGTCGCCTCAATGTGGCAGCAAAAAGGCAGCACTAAGCGCCTTATTGGCTTTGCCCGGGCCACTTCTGACCATGCTTTTAATGCCACAATTTGGGACGTAGTAGTCCATCCAGAGTTTCAAAGCAAGGGGCTAGGTAAAGCTTTGATGAGGTTCATGATCAAAAAACTCCGGAGTGAAGACATTAGCAATATCACTCTGTTTGCCGATCCCCAGGTGGTAAATTTTTACCGAAGAATGGGATTTATGCCCGATCCAGAGGGCATTAAGGGTATGTTCTGGTATCCCGACTAAAGAGCAAAAAACGATAAATGTCTTGACAGAACCCGGCAAAGGCAAGTTATACTAGCTAAGCATACACCGGGATGTAGCGCAGCTTGGTAGCGCGCCTGCTTTGGGAGCAGGATGTCGCAGGTTCAAATCCTGTCATCCCGATTTATCGACTAAAACCCTAAACCTAATCAGCATAGGGTTTATGAGGTTTGAATATTCTACCAATTCTGATCGCTGCTAGAGTACATCCCACAAGCATCGATTCATTACTTGATACATATGGAACGACAACTCAACGGGAACCCCTCAACTCTGCTGTCATCTGGCAGGGTACTTCCATCGGTTCTACTTGAGGAGTTACTACTTTTAGTGAGTGACCTTAACCAATAAGAGGTGGAACTATTTAAGATTGAACAGAGTCAGGACAAACACAATAGATGAATGACCGCATATTTAATCATTAAGATGGAAATTCAATCCCAAAATCGATAGAGTCAAAAAAGTTGTGATATGAATAGACTCTTGTTACCCTAATCTCTCAATCAGCCATCTTCAGGCAAGAGCGGTATTCTATTTGTAACAAGGTAGCTGAGGTCAAATTCTGAGGTAATTGCATGAAATCATTAGTTCGCTGGAGCGCAACGCTAGGTTTAGTGGGAACAGCACTACTCGGTTCCTTCGGTCTCGAAAACCTTAAGGCACTGGCATTACCAGAGGCACAGGTTGTAGAAAAATTGCAAGGTGTGCCTGTATTTACTGTTACCGATCCCCAAGGGGCACCACTGGTTGCAACGATTCCCAATGGACAAAACCAAGCCCAAGCAGTAGCAGGGGTTTTTATCAGCCAGAAAGACGCTCAAGCGTTTGTTCAACGATTACAGAAGGATAAGCCCGATTTAGCCAAAAACGTGCAAGTCGTTCCCGTATCTTTGGCGCAAATCGTGAAGTTGAAACAAGAAAATCAAAATAAGCCAGATGGTTTGAACTTTGCCTTCATACCCACACAACAACAAGTGCAATCGGCTCAAGCCATCATGGGTCAAAGTGGTCAACAAGGGCAGAACTTTCAGGGCACACCTCTATTTGTGGCTAGAGGGGGTCAAAATGATGGATACCTTACGGTTCAAGAGAATGGGAAACCGGTAATTCCCTTCTTTTTTGACAAAGAGCAAGTACAAAGGATGGTCGATAACTTCAAACAGCAACAGCCTAATCTAGCACCCACGGTTAAAGTGGAAGCTGTACCTCTTGAAGGGGTGATTTACACCTTACAAACCAGCAATAATCAAGAACTCAATAGTATCGTCATCGTCCCTTCGCAAGAAGCGATTTCATTCTTGCGAACTCTTCCGGCAGCGCAAAATGCTCCCCAGCAAGGTCAGCAGCGGCGATAAAGTAAAACTTGGTGGGAAAGAGACGAGGCTTGGAAAGTAACGAGGTTAACGATGAATCGTTGTTGGTTTCAGGGCTAGACCTCTGGCAGTGGCGTCAGGAGGCCCGCAAGTTTGCTCTAGAGGTGGGGATTCCCCGCACTGAAGTAGACTGGTTACTGACTGAAGTAGCAGGACTTGACGCCCTGACGCTGCGATTAGAGGCATTCAAAGAGCGATCGCAAATTCAAGTACGAGTGTCTCTGCCAACCTTATCCCAGCTTTGGCAGCAACGAATTCAGGAACGCGAGCCAGTTCAGTACCTAGCGGGAGTGACTCCCTGGCGTCATTTTTCCCTTAAAGTTTCTTCAGCCGTTCTGATCCCCCGCCCAGAAACGGAGTATCTGATTGACTTAGCTGTGGAAGCAGCGAAAACCAGCCCCACGCTCAATCTAGCATCAGGACACTGGGCAGATTTAGGAACCGGCAGTGGTGCGATCGCTTTAGGGTTGGCAGAGGTTTTTCCCTCTGCTACCATTCACGCTGTTGATCAAAGTGCCGAGGCTTTAGCGATTGCTCAACAAAATACTCAACAACTAGGCTGGCAATCAAGAATTCAGTTTTACCAAGGGTCATGGTGGCAACCCCTTGACCTCCTCAAAGGTCAGATCAGTGGTATGGTAGCAAACCCTCCCTATATTCCCAGCCATATGATACAAGACCTAGAGCCAGAAGTTCGCAATCATGAACCTCACCTGGCTCTAGATGGTGGCCCGGACGGTTTAGACTGCATTCGGCAACTCATCGCTGTCTCTCCCGACTACCTGCGCCCTGGTGGTGTCTGGCTGGTGGAAATGATGGCAGGACAAGCTGATGCAGTTCAAGCCTTACTACATCAACAGGGGAGTTACTCCCAAATTCAAATTGTGTCGGATTTAGCAGGTATTCGCCGTTTCGCTCTTGCTTACCGAAGTCAAGTTGAAGGTTATTAAATGATGAACAATGAATATGAAAAAGTCTCAATTCCAGATGGGATAATGGTTTTACTTGCCAGCATTGAGTAGCATTCAAGCTAAGTGGGAATTAAAACACTCTCCCAAAAGTAAATCTTGGACAATTCATAATTCATAATTCATAATTCATAATTTCCTTTGACTGATGACCCAGGTTTCTATGTCTGCCCTAGTGGCTGGAGCAAGTTCAGGCCAGATTGTAAGCTTTCCTACTGATACAGTACCAGCACTAGCTGTGCGACCTGACTGTTCAGAGTTAATATTTATGGCAAAACAACGGAGTCAAGAGAAACCGTTGATTTTAATGGGAGCCTATCCGGATTCTGTTTGGCCATTTGTGAAAGGAACTGATGCTGAAAGGGAAATTTGGCAACAAGTGGCTCAAAAATACTGGCCAGGAGCACTGACTTTAGTACTCCCTGCTTCTGCTCAAGTTCCGGCGGCGATAAACCCCTCTGATCCCACAACCATCGGAGTGCGAGTGCCAAACTCTAAAATAGCGATCGCCATTTTGTCTCAAACGGGCCCTCTAGCAACCACAAGCGCCAACCGCTCAGGTGAACCCCCCTTGCAAACCATGGAAGAAATTGAGGCGGAGTTTCCTGATGTACTCACACTTCATCCTCATGAGCTAGAAGCTACCCAAGCAATCCCCCTTGGTATCCCTTCTACTGTAGCTAAATGGACAGGAGAAGGCTGGCAAATTTTACGGCAAGGAGGCATTTCCCTAGAAAGTTGAGGGTTAGCAGCTTGGTGAGTGCCCTCGACGCTCTCTTTGACCCTGAAAAAACTCGCTATGCTTGAGAAGATTTCACTGTTTGGTAAAGCAGGAAAAAATCTAAATTATATTTTTGTTTAGAAGCATGGGCGCAATGGAGCTAATCTTTCTGATATTGGGCGTCGGTTTGGGAGTAGTGGGAAGTCGCGTTACCCAATCTTTTAAAAAACCAGTCGATTCAACCCCGTCGGTTCCCCAAGCCGCAAATTCTGGTAATTTCCAAGCTGCTCAAGAGGAACAAAAACCTCTTGAGCAGGAGCTGAATCCACCTTTGAAAGAAGAATCGCACTCTCTCTCCAGTGAACTCCAGCCTCTTGAGGAAGAACTTAAACAAACCCAACTGGCTTATGAAATGGCGAAGGAAATGAGCCAGTTTAAGGGAGGGTTTTTAGCCCGCACTGCCCATGAACTGCGATCGCCTCTTAGCAGTGTAATCGGTATGCATCAGCTCATTTTGTCTGATCTATGCGATTCTCCTGAAGAAGCGCGAGAGTTTGTTGCCCAAGCCAACACATCGGCGTTGAAGATGGTGAAGCTTTTGGATGAAGTGATTGATGTTGCGAAAACTGAACACGGTACAAACCGATTGGAACTCCGCTCTTTGCCCTTGACGCAGGTTTTTGAAGATGTGTATCGTCTCACCCATATGCAAGCGGCAAATAACAACCTTCAGTTTGAGCTAGTTCCTCCTGATCCAGATATTTATGTCCTAGCAGACTCCCGCCGTTTCCGACAGGTGCTGATAGGTATTGTGGATGCCGCTATTGCTCAATTGTCAGAGCGCAAAGAAGGGAGTATTAAGGTTTGGGTAACTCCTGCTTCAGAGTCTCAAGAGGTTTGCATTTGGATTGATGTTCAATGTCCAACGACGGATTGGAGCGAAACGGTAGATTTACTTTCCCAAACGCCCGAAGCTAAGGAGCAACAGAGCCAAACGAGCAACGCTTCATCGGGATTGACGTTACTGATGGTTCAGACTCTTGTTGAAGTGATGCAGGGACGACTGGAAATGCTGCCCATCTCCAACGAAGAGTCTACAGCTAGCTCCACAGAAAACTTCACTCGACTTCGGTGTTCTATGCCCCTAGGGACTCCTGAGACTGTAGAACCTGCGTTGGCATAGCGGTATGGAGCGGCTGATTATGTAACACCATTGTGGTTGTGGAATTACACTCAAATCCAATGCGTTCGTAGAAACGCTGCTGATGGGTAGTCATGAGATAAACTCGCTCTACCCGGTTCATCCGGGGATGGGAGAGTACTGTTTCCACTAACTTACGACCTAGCCCTGCTCCCTGATAGTCTGGATGAATGACAACATCCCAAATGGTGGCTCGGTAAATTCCATCTGAGGTGGCTCTAGCAAATCCAATTAGCCGCTCATCATCCCAAACACTAATGACGGGTTCACTGTTAGCGATCGCGACTTCCCAATCTTCAATTTTTCGGTCTTGTGCCCAAAAAGCTCCCAAGCGAAATAGATCTTGAAGTTGGTGATAGTTGATTTGAGACTTGCGGTCGCAAAATTGAATATGGCGGTAATCCATTGCTACCTTAATTCCTTTTTAATTC
>CBKWLJ010000471.1:0-7388 GCA_966675205.1 uncultured bacterium | reverse complement strand
CACAGCTAAGAAAAGTGCATCAAATTGCATAAGTTCAAAGGTGTGAGAGATAGGTTTCTGAGAGATAATGCCACTCACACGCTCTTGAATTGAGATTGATGCGTCTATCGAAATTTGGTCTATTGTTTCTCCCTGTGTTCGCCTTAGGTGTCTCCATCCCTGTGCCTGTCAATTTACCAGCACGATTAACGATATCTCAGGTACTCGCGCAAACTCCCAATGACCAAAAATTAGACCAAAATCCTGCCACCAATGCTGCTGTGACAGGCAACTTTGTTGATTACTTCGCAGAAGAAACTCAACTCAAAGGACATGAGGGGAGTGTCAACAGCGCCAGTTTCAGTCCGGATGGTAAGCTAGTTGTCACCGCAGGAACTGACGGCACGGCGCGTGTGTGGGATAGTTCTGGCAAGCAGGTAGTGGAATTACGAGGGCATTCAGCAAGTGTCAGGAGTGCCAGTTTTAGTCCGGATGGACAGCGTATTGTCACGGCATCGTTTGACGGCACTGCCCGTGTGTGGGATTTGTCTGGCAAACAACTTGCGGAACTGACTGGGCATCAAGGGTATGTTTACAGTGCGAGTTTTAGTCCAGATGGAGGGCGTATCGTCACCGCAGGTGCTGACAAAACGGTTCGCGTGTGGGACGCTTCGGGCAAGCAACTGGTGGAAATCAAAGGGCATGAAGGTAGTGTTTACAGTGCCAGTTTTAGTCCCGATGGCAAGCAGATAGTTACCGCATCGGCTGATAAAACTGCTCATGTTTGGGATTTGTCTGGCAAGCTGTTGGCCCAACTTACTGGGCATACTGACACCGTCTGGAGCGTGAGTTTTAGCGCGGATGGGCAGCGGATAGTGACGGCATCGGATGATAAAACTGCCCGTGTTTGGGATTTGTCTGGTAAGCAGTTGGCGGTTTTGCAAGGGCATCAGGATAGCGTGTTGAGTGCTAATTATAGTCTGGATGGACAGCGAATCATCACCGCATCTCTTGACAGAACTGCCCTAGTGTGGAAATCCTCAGGCGATTTGATAGGTAAACTCGAAGGGCATGAGGGTGGTGTCAATAGTGCTGGGTTTAGCCGAGATGGCAAGTTGATTGTCACAGCATCTGTTGATAGTACTGCCCGTGTGTGGGATGCTCAAAGCAAGGTACTAACTGAACTCCAAGGGTCTAAGGGTGGTGTTTGGAGTGCCAGTTTTAGCCCCAATGGCAACTTGATTGTTACCGCATCTACTGACGGCACTGCCCATGTGTGGGACTTATCACGCAGGTTGCTGACTGAACTCAAAGGACATGCATGGAGTGGTAAGTCCCCGGATTTAAAACTAGTAAGCTTTAGCCCGGATGGACAGCGTTTAATCACCAGAGATCTCACCACAGCACGTTTATGGGATTTATCTGGGAAGCTGCTGGCAGCATTTGAAATGAACACAAGTGCTAGTTTTAGCCCTGATGGACAGCGGATTGTCACTGCTTCTAGAGACAAAACTGCCCGTGTGTGGGACACAAACGGCAAACTGCTAGCTGAACTGAAAGCGCATCAGTCTGTCCTCTACGATGCCAGTTTTAGCCCGGATGGACAGCGGATAGCCACCGTATCCACTGACGGCACTGCCCAGGTGTGGGACACTTCTGGCAAACTGCTAGCAAGACTGCAATTGTATCCGGGCTATGTCAATAGTGCCAGTTTTAGCCCGGATGGGCAACGGATTGTCACTACATCTGGTGATGGCACTGCCCAAGTGTGGAACGCAAACGGCAAATTTCTAGCGGTACTTCAAGGACATGAGGGCAGTATCAACAGTGCCAGTTTTAGCCCAGATGGGCAACGGATTGTCACTACATCTGACGACAAAACCGCTCGTGTATGGGATACCTCTGGCAAATTTCTAGCGGTACTTCAAGGGCATGAGGGCAGTATCAACAGTGCCAGTTTTAGTCCGGATGGACAGCAAATTGTCACTATATCTGATGACCAAACCGCTCGTGTGTGGGATAGCTCCGGTAAGCTGCTAGCGGTACTTCAAGGACATGAGCGCAGTATCAACAGTGCCAGTTTTAGTCCGGATGGACAGCAGATTGTCACTTTTGACGGCATTGCTGTCCGTGTATGGGACACCTCTGGTAAGCTGTTGACGCTACCTTCCAATTCTAGTCTCGAATTACTGCTGGACAGTATCAGAAGTGTCAGCTTTACTCCAAATGGATTGCGTATATTTACATCCTATCGTGGCGACCATATCCGTATGTGGGACTCCTCTGGCAAGTTGCTAGCAACAATCTCAGATGATAAGGCGGGTAGTACCTTCTACATTTTTAGCCCAGATGGAAAGCACATTGCCATAGCATCTTCTTTGAGTGGTCTTGTCAGTGTATGGGACACCTCTGGTAAGCTGCTAGCAGAACTTCAAGGGCATAGGATCGGTATTAGCAGTGTCAGTTTTAGCCCCGATGGCAAACGAATTGTCACCTCAACCTATGACAACAATGTCCGTGTGTGGGATACCTCTGGCAAACTGCTAACCGAGTTGCAAAAGTATCAAGAGTATCGGGAAAATGCTCCTCTGCCTATTTCTAGTCTTGCTAGTTTTAGTCCGGATGGACAACGTATTGTCACCCCAGGGACTCTTAGCACCGCCCGTGTATGGGACACAAATGGCAAGCTGTTAACAGAACTCAAAGGGCATAACGATAGGATTAGCAGTATCAGTTTTAGCTCAGATGGACAGCGAATTGTTACCGCATCCTGGGACAAAACTGTCCGTGTATGGGATACCTCTTCGGGCAAACTGCTAACAACAATTAAAGGACATGAGGATTCGTTTTGGGTTCAAAGTGCCCATTTTAGTCCAGATGGAAAGCTGATTGTCACTGCCGCCAATATGGACGACACTGCCCGTGTGTGGGACACTTCTGGCAAGCTCCGAGCAGAACTCAAAGGGCATTCACCTGCTGGTGTTAAAAGTGCTACTTTTAGTCCGGATGGTAAACTAATTGTCACCGCATCCAATAGCACCCGTGTATGGAACACTACAGGCAAGCTGTTAATGGAACTCCCAAGGGGTGCTGACAGCGCCAGTTTTAGCCCGGATGGTAAGTTGATTGTCACCACCTGTCGTGACAGAACCGCCTGTATGTGGGATACTTCTGGCAAACTCCTGGCAGAACTTAAAGGGCAGCATCAGTACGGTTATGATCTTCACACCGCGAACTTTAGCCCGGATGGCAAGCTGATTGTCACCGCATCTTGGGACGGTACTGCCGTTATATGGAATACTGCTGGCAAACTGCTAGCAGAACTCAAAGGGCGTGGTGCCAGTTACAGTAGTCCCAGTTTTAGCCCAGATGGACAGTACATCGTTACCGCATATCTGAATGGCACGGCCCGTGTGTGGGACACCTCTGGCAAGTTGCTAGCAGAACTGATAGGACATCAGGATAAGATCGTTAATGTCAGTTTTAGCCCAGATGGACAGCGAATTCTCACTGTATCTAATGATGGCACCGCCCGTGTATGGGATTTATCTGGTAAGCAGTTAGTTCGCTTGAGTTTGTTTGAACTTGCTGCTTCCCCGAAAGCGGAAGCAGATAGACTACGGGATTTAGAGTTTTATGCTCCGAATTGTGCAGATGCATTCCAGCCTTGGCAACAAGCACTAAATATTTACCGAGAACTTGGCGACAGGGAAAATGAAGCTTATATTCTGCAAAAACTGGGCAATGCTTACTATTGCCTCAGCGATTATACCAAAGCGATTGAGTCTTACTCCCAAGCTTTGGAGATTGCTAAAGAATTCAATTACTTTTACATCCAGGTGAATAATCTCTCAAATCTGGGAAGTGCTTATAATACCTTAGCCGACTATGACAAAGCAATTCAGTATTACAATGAAGCATTAAAAATCCTAGAGCCGTATCAATCCTCTTATAGCACAACAGAGGTTTTACGAGGTCGAGGAAACGTTTACAATTCCCAAGGCAAATCTAACGAAGCGATTAATGACTACTTGAAAGCATTAGCTATTGATGAATCGTTGAAAAATAATTATGGTGTGGCAATAAATAAACTCGCTTTGGCTAGTATTTATAATTCCTTGGGTGACTATAATAAAGCCATTCAGTATTACAAAGAGACATTGGAATTTAGGCGAAGCCAAGCAATTGGAGGTTTGGGAAATGTTTACTTAGCTCTCGGCGACCCAGCGAAGGCGGTTGAATTGCACCAGCAGAGTTTGGTTATCGCACAGCAAAAAGAAGACTCTGAAGGTGAGGGCAATGCATTAAATAATCTCGCCTATGCTCTCCGTCAAGCTGGTAAGTTCGCAGAATCTGAACAATACTTACGCGAGGCAATTGAAATTTGGGAAAATCTGCGAACTAAATTAGACGATGCCAATAAAGTCTCAATCTTTGAAAAACAAACGCGCACTTATCGGCTACTGCAAGAAATATTGATTGCTCAGAATAAACCTGAAGAAGCCCTGGAAATAGCAGAACGAGGAAGGGCGCGTGCTTTTGTAGAATTACTCGCTTCTCGAATATCCCCTAATCCAAACGAACAACCCAGCATTACTCCACCCAATAGCGATCGCATAAAACAAATTGCCTCTTCTCAAAACGCTACTCTCGTTCAATATTCGATTATTACCGATACGTTCAAAGTTCAAGGCAAAGAACAAACCAAAGAATCAGAACTCTATATCTGGGTCATCAAACCCACAGGTGAAATCACATTTCGTCGCAGCGACCTCAAACCCCTGTGGCAGAAAGAGAATCTAACGCTTGCTGACCTCGTTACCGACAGCCGTGAAACTATCGGTGTCAGGGGGCTTGGAGTCGCTTATAGACCCGATGCTCCTAAAGCAGAAAACCCATTAAAGCGCCTGCACGAACTCTTAATCGACCCCATTTCCGACTTATTGCCCACTCAAGAAAGCGACAAAGTCATTTTCATCCCGCAAAGTTCTTTATTCCTCGTTCCTTTCCCAGCGTTGCAGGATGAAAGCGGCAAATACCTGATTGAAAACCATACCCTCCTTACCGCACCGTCAATTCAAGTCCTAGAACTCACCAGCCAACAACGAAAACGGGTAGGGGAACGACATACTCCTTACAAGAGGAGTGATGCAGTTGTTGTCGGTAATCCAACGATGCCCAAAGTTGCCCTTACCATTGGGGAACCACCGCAACAATTAGAACCTTTACCCGGTGCTGAAACAGAAGCAAAAGCTATTGCCCCCCTATTAAACACCCAAGCACTCATCGGTAATCAAGCAACAGAAGCCGCAATTTTACCCTTGCTGCCTTCTGCCCGAATTATCCATCTCGCAACGCATGGAATACTCGATGATATTCAGGGATTGAAAAGTGCAATTGCCCTTGCTCCTTCATCCTCCCTTGCTAAGGGATTACAGGAGGGAAGTGACGGTTTACTCACAGCAGAAGAACTTCTTAACCTGAAACTCAATGCAGAATTAGTAGTATTAAGTGCTTGCAACACCGGACGCGGCAAAATTACAGGGGATGGCGTAATTGGGTTATCTCGTTCCTTTATTAGCGCAGGCGTCCCCAGTGTGATTGTCTCCTTGTGGTCAGTTCCCGATGCACCTACAGCCTTTTTAATGACCGAATTTTACAACAATCTCCAGAAAAACCCCGATAAAGCGATCGCACTGCGACAAGCGATGCTAACAACCCTGAAACAACACCCTAATCCTAGAGCCTGGGCGGCATTTACTCTCATTGGCGAAGCGCAGTAATATCTTCTCAATTGGAATTTTTCGTAGGGGCACGGCATTGCCGTGCCCTTACTTCGTACCCGTACTACACCACCTATAACATAGCTCCACTGTCTACTCTGTACCTAAAGTCATTCGTTAACAATAGACAACAGGCAAGATATATCCTATCAACTAACTTATGAGCGATCTGGATTTAAGCAATTTTTCCATGCTGGACTTATTCCGGATGGAAGTAGAAACTCAAGCCGCCAGCCTCAATGCGAATCTTTTGGCCCTAGAAACACAGCTAACTGCAACTTCATCCAGTTCTTCTCACCTAGACTCCTTAATGCGTGCCGCCCATTCCATCAAAGGGGCCGCTCGTATTGTTCAAATTGAACCCGCCGTTCAAGTTGCCCATGTCATGGAAGATTGCTTTGTTGCAGCACAAAACGGCAATATCACCCTCACATCCGACCATATTGATATTCTCCTGCAAGGCGTCGATTTACTCCTTCACATTGCCCAAGTCCCAGAAATTGATGCTGAACAATGGCTAGCAGAACAACAAGCAGAGGTTGACACGGTAGTTGTCGCTATCTCCACCTTTTTGGAACAGGAAAAGCCGATTCGAGAAGAAGGTGTAGAAAACCCAACTTCACCCCCTCCACCCTTTTTAGAGAAGGCTACAGCAAATTTCCATCAAGATTTTATCAACCCTCAAAACAACGGAGACACTTCAACTCCTAGCTCCACTCCCCCAACTCAAAAAACAGATAAAGCTCCACCAGAAGGGGTAGAGACGGAAGTAACAACGGCTAAAACCAACCGAGGCGTGCGAGTTAGCCGGGAAAATTTAAACCGTTTAATGGGATTAGCCGGTGAATCTTTAGTCGGTGTCAATTGGTTGCTGCCATTTGGGGATTCGTTGCAAAAAATCAGGCGGTATCAAGGGGAACTTGTCAAGGATTTAGAAAAGTTACAGGAGTCGCTAGGCGATTTATCCCTCAATCCATCGGCAACGGTGAAAACTGCCGGCGAGGTAACGTTGGATGGAATTCGTCATAAAGCTAACGACTGTTATCAATTATTATCCGATCGCCTCAACGAATTAGAACTATTCGCCCGTCGTTCCGCCAATCTTTCCGAACGCCTGTACCAAGAAGTGATTGCCACTCAGATGCGGCCATTTGCGGATGGAATTGAGGGGTTTCCCCGAATGGTGCGGGATTTAGCAAGGCAGTTAGGCAAGCAAATTAAGTTGGAAATTTTGGGAAAACCGACCCAAGTGGATCGAGATATCTTAGAGAAACTTGAAGCTCCTTTAATTCATTTATTGCGAAATGCGATCGATCATGGCATTGAGTTGCCGGAAGAACGCTTGAGTGTAGGCAAACCCGCCGAAGGAAGCGTGCGCCTAGAAGCGGTGCATCAAGGCGGAATGTTACTGATTACGGTTTCCGATGATGGGCGAGGGGTAAATTTAGAGCAATTGCGTCGCCAAGTGGTGACGAAGGGAATGGTTAATGCCGAAATTGCTGAGCAATTAACCGAATCGGAATTGATGGATTTTTTATTTCTGCCTGGATTTTCCACTGCTAATACCGTAACCGAAATTTCCGGTCGGGGTGTGGGGTTGGATGTGGTGCAGAGTATGGTGCAGGA
>CBKWLJ010000470.1:0-7411 GCA_966675205.1 uncultured bacterium | reverse complement strand
CATAATAAATCCTTATCAAAAATCTCAAAAGGTTTTTTGGCAATAATATTAACTTTTGTTAAGATTGTTTCAGGAAAGAAAACATACTCTGGGTGAGTGTAGAAGTTTAGCAATAACTTTCACCGTTAGAGGAGTGACCAATCGAATCCTGAACTTGACTCTAGACCCCATGCCCCAAGAATGCAGAAAAATGGATAGGAGACTGCTTTTAGAACGTTATGCCATTGGTGAGAGAGCGTTTAATTGGGTCAACTTGCATGAGGTTAACTTAGCAGGAGCAATCTTAGAAAGAGCTGATTTATCTGGCGTTAACCTGAATCTGTCAGCCTTGCAAAACATCAAACTCAGTGGAGTGAACCTTGTAGGTGCAACGTTATGGAGAGCTGACTTAACGGGTGCACACCTAACCCAAGCGAACCTAAGTCGGGCACTTCTCATACGGGCAAATCTGAATCAAGCTGATTTGAGGCAAGCCATGCTGATTGGCGCGGATTTGAGATTAACCAATTTATGCTTTGCGAATTTACAGGGAGCTGACTTAACCTGTGCAGATCTGCGGTATGCAGATTTGCGGGGAGTGAATTTGAGAGGCGCAAACTTAAACAAAGTAGACTTGACGGGCGCAAACCTGTTGGATGCAGATCTAGAGGAAGCAACACTATCGGGAGCAATCCTTAATCGGACAAAGATGAACCAAAAGCTACTGGGTTATGAGCAGCTAAGTCAGAGCAAGTATTCTGAAGCTGCGGTACTCGATAGAGTGGGTTATCAGCTTATTTATTAAACGTATTGTTGATTACGCTCAAGCTCTGCTAGCGTGAGGAAGTTGAAATCGGAGGCGTGGCTAGAGCATCAGTTCATCTACAATTCGTAATTATTAATACTCGCTCTCGCGGCGAGCAAGCTACGGAATTCGTAATTAAAGACGGGTTAGAGACCCTGACCTGAAAGGTCGTCCACTTTCAGACAGGGTTTAAATCTCCGTTTGAGCGTTAGTTACGAATTATCAATTAAAAATTACGAATTTTTAATTTTTACACTTACTTTTATTAGTAATTGTTTACTTCTTTAGAAACAGCTCTTGATCTAGTTATTCGCTTATATTTTTTTATTACATTCTAGTGCAAGAAGGTTCCAAAATATAAGACTCCGAGGCAAAAGGGAGAAACGTTGACTGTCAAGCTTTTTAACCTTTTTGAACCGGTGGGTTATTTTTGCCGTGCTGCACTAGGCTGTGTTTTTCAGTTATCGCTGAGGGTTCATTCTTTCTTAAATCCAAAATTTTTAAGGAGGAATTCTCGATAGAGGTTGCTAAAAGACGCTGTGCCTGATCTCGTCGCACCAACGACTAGAGCTAGAAACTCCAATTTATCCAATATGACTTCGCCGCTACAGGATTTACTCCAGGCAGTACCTAATTTACAGCTTCAAATGTACTTTAAGTCTTCTTTGACGGCGCTTTCCCATGCCATGGAGGACTTGGTCTTAGCTGGTAAAGATGCTCCCCTAGTGATTACCAATTTCCAACAGGAGCGATTTTTCCGCCAAGAGGTGCTTCGCTATCGGCAGATTGCCCAACGTACAGAGCAGGTTTACGTGTTAGCGGTACCTGAAGAAAAGCTGAGTTTAGCAGGGACTGGTGAACCCTATGAAATCATTCCTCTCCACCCCAATGATGAAATTACTCAAGAGTGGAATCTGATTGTTTTAGGACAGCAGTATGCTGCCTGCCTCATGTGTAAAGAACAAGTGGCTTCTGTACCTGCGCCTATGGAACAGGCACGGCAGTTTGAAGGAATTTGGACATTCGACCGTTCTGTTTGTATTCAGGCTGCTTGCCTTCTGCTCAAACGCGTCGTTGCTTATCGACCAGAACTCGGTTCTAAAGTAGAAGAAGTATGCCAGCACTATCGGCTTACAACAGAAGTTTCAGAGGGAGTGTTCACTTCGATACCGCAGGTTATTGATTCTGAAATTTTTGTCCAACGCTTGGTAACTTACCTACAGGCTAATCAGTATAAGCTCCTCAAAACCTATAGAGCGATCGCTCTCCAAGAGCGCAAGGAACGTTTGATTAACGCGATTACCACCGCTATTCGCTGCTCCCTGAATCCTCAGGATGTTCTTACCGCTGCGGTACAGGAGTTAGGGCAGATGTTTGATGAGTGTCGATGCCTGCTTTATCGTTGTCGCGCGAATGATCAGGAAGCACAAATTGAATATGAATTTGTCCCTGCCGGTTTATCTTCTCTCCAAGGAGAAACTTGGTCTTTAGTAGATAATCCCCTGATTCAAGTTGCCTTAGCTCAGGAACGGGGCATCGCGATCGCAGATGTTAGTGAGGCTCCCACTTTACAACAAAATCCAGCCCTTCAGTCCATTATTCAACACGCTTCAATTCGCTCTTGGTTATTAGTACCCATCCGCTATCAAGGTAAGTTGCTAGGGATGCTAGAGCTACATTATGGAGGCAAAGAACCCTATCACTGGGAAGATGACGAAATTACTCTAGTCGAAGCGATTGCCACTCAAGCTGGGGTTGCCTTAACTCAAGCTCAAGCTTATACCGACTTAACCACTCTGAATCGTCAGCTAGAATCCCTAGAACGCACCCAAAGTAACCTGATTGCAATTGTCGGTCATGAATTGCGAACTCCCTTGTCTACCATTCGCGTGTGTTTGGAAAGTTTAGCGAGTGAACCGGATATGGTTTCACAAGTACGTCAAATCATGTTGGAAACGGCTTTGGCGGATGCGGAGCGATTGCGAAGACTGATTCAAGATTTCCTTTCCCTCTCTAAATTAGAAAGTGGTCAAGTATACCGCCATCCCGAATCGATTCAGCTTAAGGAAGCTTTGGATTTAGCTCTGTGTGGTATCAAAACTCGTTGGTCACAACAGACTTTACCTGAAATTAAGGTCAAACTACCTCCTCAGTTGCCTGCTGTTTACGCTGATGGCGAAGAACTGGTAATCGTCTTAACGCAACTCTTAGACAACGCCTGTAAGTTCACTGATTCTGCTCATGAGGTAACGATCGCAGCTCAAACACGCGACTTTGAACAGGGTGAAATGGCTTGGAGCGATCGCAACTCGTCTTTGCCGGAGACTCACCCGCCTCATTCCATGGTAGAAGTCATTATTGCTGATCAAGGTCGGGGGATTGAACCGAGCCAGTTAGAAGCTATCTTTGACCGCTTTTATCAGGAAGAAGGCGCACTACGGCGCACAGCAGGTGGAACGGGTTTGGGTTTGGCAATTTGCCGCCGGATTGTAGAAGGGATGGGAGGGAAAATTTGGGCTGAGTCTGCTGGTAAAGATCGAGGCAGTCAGTTCCACTTTACAGTCCCAATCGAGACTCTTTCCCCGGAATACAACACAGTGCAAGTCCTAAATAATTCGTAATTCGTAGTTCGTAATTCGTAATTAATTCAGGTTTCATCCCCCTAAATTCAATAACAATTTTAAAAAATTACCAATAAAGACTCATACGACTTGACGTAATGGGTAAAGTGGGCTGTGCTAAGATTTCTTCCCACTCAAGTTTGGATAAAGGCTGTGGGACTAACTCAATGCCAAAACAACAACCCGCCGCCTCTGTTAGCGCCTCTACTACCGTTTGTATTAATGCGTCTCCTTCCTGCTGAATGGGAAGTTTGATGATCGGAGGTGCGGGTTCACCAAATACTTGGGTAAACAATTCTGTCTCTCTTGACAAACGCATGGAACCATGCTGTAAGATAGCGTTTTTTTGTTGGAGTTGGGCACTGCCGATGAGCTTGTAGCCTTCAACGGAGACCAAATCGGCACCTGTAGCCGTCCCAAAACAACTAGGATTGTGAGTATACTCTCGTCCTGCTGACCCGTAGTTTAGAGAGATACCTAATGATCGCCAACCTTGAATCAAAAACTCACAAATAGTTTGATAGATATCAATTCGCTTGCCAGTCAGCCCGGAGGTAACCACCATGTAGGTTAGATCTCCCTGGTGCAATACAGCCCGTCCACCCGTAGGACGACGCACTAAATCTACGGGATTTTCTTGCCAAGTTAGTTGCTGCCAGAACTCCGGCCATCGACGTTGGTGATATCCCAATGACACGCTTGGAGATGCCCAAGTATAAAATCGCAAGACTGAAGGCTGCTTTCCGGCTTGGTGCTGATTCAAGAGCCAACGGTCGATCGCCATTTGCACTTGTCCCGATGCCTCTAGCAACGGAATCAAACGCCAAGTTAATTTGGGATTGTGGGTAAAGTCAGCGACAGGCATCTCCAAGCTCTATATCATCGCAGCAAATCCACGCTTAAGACTCATTGTTTAAAGACCAAACTCACGTTGTAAGGCTTCGTCATTATCATCTGCGATCGTTGCGACAACAGTAACCGCCCGAGAAATTTCTCCAGGTGATAACTCAGCAACTGTTCGTGAAGATAACACGACCACTTGGTCATTAACAATGGCAAAACGGGATTCAAACGTATCCGACCAATTCATTTCCAGTAGCTGGCGCATCAACTGCGGTTCATTTTGCGTTGGCAGCTTAAGTACTGAAGACCAAACCGTAAAGGTGTCATCATCAGTAGAACCGGTGAGTTGCACAAACACTTCAACGCTACCGTACTGAAACTTCCACATGTAACCGTCTTCGCTATGACTCACCATAGCCGTGCCTTCTTGATCCAAGCTGGAGATTACCGTCTCGATAATTTCCACATGGTTGACGGTAGCGCTATCCTCGACTAACTCATTGGTGACAATCTCTTCCGTTGATAAGGTTTCGGTGGAGAGTGTTTCAGGGTTTGGTTCTTGGACAGTCATAGGCGTCAGTTGTTTACTCCGATTGGTGTTTGCTCAAGACTCAGTATCACCTTTGACTGAGACTCTCCCCTGCTTAATTAAAAGACAGGAGATAAGAGCGCTTCCGCTTATTGGTTTTAATAGGGAAATCGCTCTTCATAACTTTACATTCAAGTCCACTCCAAATGCGGAATGATTAGGGAAAAGTCACGAAGAGCGATCGCATAATATTTTAGTATGGCAACAACAAGTTTATGCAGTTGCTTTCTTCTGATTTTGCGTGCGATTCAAGCCGTTTAAGAACATCGGCACAAACTTCTCCATAAACGCCTGTGGGTCGCGCTTCCATGCCCGTTGAGCTACATTAATTCGGGTCATTTGTAGTTCAGGAGCAAGCAAGGTTTGCGGCAGGCGCTCCATCAAGTACTGCGGACGCTCCCAAACGGGCATAGTATTGGCAATTTCTAGGAGATTGTTTAGTCGGCGGAGTTCCGCCCCTGCCATAATATCCATGCCTGACTCGTAAGCTGCCTGTTCAATCGCAAGGTACTTACGCTTCGCCTGCTCTACCTTTTCGCGATGTTCCGGGCTTTTCTTAGCGATTTGGGCCAGCAAGCGGTTTCCCCAACGGACGTGACCGGCTTCTTCAGGAAAAATTCGTTCAATGGTTTCGCGGATTTTGATGTTCTCCTCGGTTTGCGGTGCTTCCTTCAACGCTTGGATGTGAGCAGAGAAATATTCACAACCTCGCTTTTCAGTGACGTTAATCGCTGCTAAAGCTGCAATCAGACCGTCTTCTTTTTTGTTTTCGTCCTTATATCGATCTTGGTCAAGGAGTCTCTCAAATTCTCCAATATAGGACACTCCAGGGGGTGTACCGATGTTTGCACCCAACTCTATCAGCAAGTCTGTCAGCCACATAGCATGACGTGCTTCATCACAGACATGATGAGATAAGTCACGCAGCAATTCAATTGGCTGACCATCGAGCTTTTCAATTACATCAGTAAGGTCTTTACAACTGTGTTGTTCGTTGTAGCGGTAGCGATTGAGTGTGATCAGGTGGATTTCGCGATCGCGCACGACATTTCTCATAATGTCACGCGCACTTATCGTGTTGTTAAACTTGCGGGGATAAGCAACTGTCATATCTTTTGTATGTTTATTTGTCAAGCCACTTATTCAATCGTAACGTAGTTCTCTGGGATAAAACGGCTTACATCCACCCAGATACAGCGATGCTGTCCGTCTTCAGTACGCAATCAAGGCTTATGAGCAATCCAGTATTTACTCATAAAATGATTCTGAATTGTAATATTTCGGAAGCCTGCTGTCTCCAACCGCTTAACCAAATCATCAGTCATGTAGTGTCTGTAGTAGGGTTCATGGAATCGGGTTTGGAAGTCTTCCATCGCTGGAATCAATTCCGGAGAGTCAACGGCTTGAATCGAGTCGCAAATGATAAACACTCCCCCAGGTTGAATGACTCGAAAGCACTGCTCAATGACTCGCTGACGCACCACAGGGGGCAATTCATGGAACAGGAAAACGCAGGTTACTCCGTGGAAATAGGAATCTCGGTAAGGTAACTCTTCGGCCTTCGCCTGAAGTAGCTGCGGCAATTCTCCAGGTATTTCCGACAAAAGTTGATTTGCCTTACGTAGGTAAGCGGGTGACAAATCCGTACCAAACAAAGAGGCATTGGGCAGAGTTGCCCGTATCATTTTCAAACTACGCCCGGTTCCGCAAGCAACATCTAGAACTCGAATTTGCTGCCTGTGCACTGAATCAAAAACATTTAGCCCTTGCTTGAGGGGAGCGAGAATTCGCCGCCGCATGGCATCTGCTGAGCCATTAAAGAGAATTTCCACCTGCAAGTCATACAGGTTGGCAGACATCTCACTCAAGTAGCCATCCGTTTGGTAATGGAAGTTTCGTCGATAGTATTGGGGATAATCTTCCGTCTTAATCTCTGGCGAAAACTCTTGATATCGCTTTTGCTTAAAACGTTCCCAAGTTGGCCACATTTCCTGCCAAATCACCGGGTAGTACCCAAAGAAATCTTTCCAGGGATAATCAAACAGCAGACTGGCAGGATACACCCCGTTTTGAGCATCTTGCCAATCGGTTTCGATGAGCTGATTGAGTTGTTGCTGAATTTTCAGTAAGACTTGGGGTTCAAGCGGTTTTGCTCTGAGTTCATTAAGAGGAGGCGAAAGTAAATTTAGCAACTGTTCGCTAATCGTCTTGTGAGTCAGGCTAAAGGCGTGCTTACCTTGTTGCAACGTCTGATAGGCTAACTTGAGATAGATGTCAGACATGGAAATTGCTCAGCTTTCTTTACAATCTGTTACCCTTATAATGTAAAAAATTGTAACGAAAAACCCAAGCACGATTTCTATCCCAAAGGTAGATTTACCAGGGAATTGGGAGCAGTGCTGGTTTCCCAAAGAGATAGAACTTACGCAGCTATGCCATATATAGCAGTATTGGTGCGTTACGCTACGCGCTTTCACACCCTACAAATAGAGCCTTTGCGTAAGCCCTGGAAGATCAGAACTTACGCATGGATACCATATATAGTAGGGGCGATTCATGAATCGCCCCCAGAGT
>CBKWLJ010000469.1:0-7426 GCA_966675205.1 uncultured bacterium | reverse complement strand
TCTACAGTACCGCTCAACTCGCCTTCTCCACATTAGGGTTGAGGCTGGAAGCTTCCCCGTTGTGGCCTCCTGCGGGAATTGCCTTAGCAGCCTTGCTATTGCAGGGACAACGCCTTTGGCCGGGAGTGTTTTTAGGCGCTTTTTTCTTTGGCTTGTCGTTAGGAGTATCCTGGACTATCGCCTGCGGGGCGGCTGTCGGGAGTACGGTACAAGCCATAGTTGGAGCGACCTTATTACACCAAGGGCAGTTCCGTCCCTCTCTTAAACGACTGCGAGATGTTTTACAGTTAGTTGTCTTAGGGGCTTGGGTTTCAACGCTAATCAATGCCACCATCGGTACAGTGATTGGCTACTTAGGCGGTACGATTACCCCTGAGAAATGGCAAGAAAACTGGTGTACGGTGTGGGTAGGGGATGGCATGGGCATATTAGTGGTGACTCCCCTACTGTTAATCGGCTTTCAATGGTATGTGAAAATTAGACGATCATACACTAGATTTCTTGCAGAAGTCGGGAACAGGGAACGGGGAACGGGGAACCGTAAACAAGAATTGACGCCAACAGCATTAGAAAAATACTTTTGCAAGAGGTCTACTAAACTAACGCCTCGCTTGCTGGCTGATGCTGCAGTCGCTGTCGCTAACAACACCCACGAACCTTGCGAGCAAAAATCTTCTTCCCCTGTTCCCCGTTCCCTGTTCCCTGTTCCCTATTTTCTAGGTAGAGTTTGGCAATCCTTGCATCTGTGGCAACAAGGATTTTTGCCAGAGGAGGACACCCACAAAAGATTTGAAAAAGCCAAAAAACATAAGAAAAGCGGTGTTCATGGCTTTTTTGTGAGCGAAGCCTACGGCATCTCCTGCGAAAACCCCAACAACCCAAAGGAGACTGCTAAACCAAACCCCAATGCCTATCGCAAAACAGCTTTAACCTTAAATCTTAGATATCTGTTTGATCAAGCTGAACCTTTTCTCTGCTTTACCCTATTATTTGTCGTGAGTTGGTTAATCTTCGGCTCAAAAACAGCAGTCGCCATGGGTCGGTATCCGCTCGAATATCTGCCCTTTCCTTTGGTGGTTTGGGCAGCGATGCGCTTTAATCAGCGGGGGGCGGTGATGGCAACGCTGATTGTCTGCGTGATGGCGATTTGGGGAGTACTACAGGGAGTTGGACCTTTTTTAGTCAAGGCTGACATTAAACAGGCAATCCTGTTTTTACAAGGATTCATGGGCGTGATTACGATTACAGCCTTGGTTTTAGCGGCAGCAGAGTCAGAGCGTGCTGGTGCAATTAAGATGCTCAAAGAGCGAGAAGCGAGTCTCGCCAATGCACAACGCCTTGCCCAGTTGGGCAGTTGGGATTTTTACGAAATCCGAAACGGCTCAACGACACCTCAGCAGAAATTACAGTGGTCAGATGAACTGTATCGTCTCTTTGGTTTTACCGCCGGAGAATTTGAGCCCAATTGGAACGTTTTTTTCCAAGTCGTTCATCCCCAAGATCGAGAGCGAGTGGGGCAAGCAATTCGGGGGGCGCTACGAGACAACAAGCCATACTGTCTTGATTATCGGATTGTACGACCGGATGGGTTAGAGCGCGTAGTTTGTGAACAATCGGAGATTTATAAAGGCGGGATTAGGGGTACGGTACAGGATATTACTGAGCGTCAACGGGTTGAAGCTCAACTGCGTGAGGCTGCCGTAAGGGTTAGCGAAGCAGCCCAAAGAAATCGTTTGTTGGGAGAAATGGCTCTGCGGATTCGACGTTCTCTCAATCTTGATCAAATTCTCAACACCACAGTCGAGGAAGTTCGGCAGTTTCTCAAAGCCGATCGCGTTTTTATCGGTCAATTGCACCAAAGTTCTGCCAACTTAAACCTTGACCCCGCTTTGGGATTCAATGTAGGCAAGTTGCAGGCTGAGAGATTTCAAGCGTTGAATGTTAACCAGTTGTTATCGCTACAGCAGAACTTTCATGACGACAGCATTCAACACCAACGCTCTCAAAACAAGCTACAACGTTCTCCCTCATCTTTAGAATATTCCTGTGAAGTACAACTGGCTACCTCCCAAGCTTCAACTTCTTTACGAGGCTTAGTGATTGCTGAATCAGTCGAACCGGGTTATCCCTCGCTGCGCCACAGAATTGTTCATGATGATGCCATGCTACAAGAATGGCGATCGCTATTCCACCAAGGCAGTGTGATTGCAATTGAGGACACAACTGTGATTCCTTGCTCCCACACACTTGCTACCTACCATGCCGAATGTGGAGTTGCAGCCATTTTAGCGGTGCCAATTTGGGTCGGAAATGAGCTGTATGGAGCATTGGTCGTCAATCAATGTAGCCAGTCGCGTCATTGGCAATCTTGGGAAATTGAGTGGCTGACTTCTCTAGCTACCCAAGTTGCGATCGCGATTCAGCAAGCAGAACTTTACCGCCAGATTACAGCACTCAACACTCACCTAGAATCCCAAGTCGAGGAGCGCACCCAAGAACTCAGCGCAAAAATGACTGAACTACAGGAACTCAATCACTTGAAAGATGTATTTTTGCAAGCCGTTTCCCATGACCTACGCACATCAATACTAGGTATGTCAATGGTGTTTAATAATTTGTATAAATCAGCAGGGGATACAGTAACACTCTCTCGCCCTCTCCTCGAACGGATGATCACCAGCAATGAGCGTCAGCTTAATTTAATTAACTCTTTGTTAGAAGACCATTTCAACGAAAAACGACACTTGGAGCTACACTCTCAACCGATACAGCTCAATCAATTCATTCAATCCTTGATGAGTGACTATGCACCTATGCTCACCCAAAATCAGGCAACCCTAACTTGCTCACTCCCAGAACATTGCCCATTGATTAATGGCGACCCCACTCAGCTAAAACGGGTAGTAGAAAACTTGCTCACCAATGCCTTAAAGCATAACCCGCCAGGACGGCACCTGAAGTTACAACTTAGCGTTGAAAACCAGAAGCTTCGCTGCTGTGTTCAAGATGATGGGGTGGGAATGTGCCCAGAACAGCAACATAGCCTCTTCAAACTTTACATTCGAGGCTTACACACCAAACGCCTGACCGGCATTGGCTTAGGATTGTATCAGTGTCGCCTGATTATTAACGCGCACGGTGGAGAAATTGGCGTGATTAGCGCTCCCCAAGCGGGGTCAACGTTTTGGTTTACGTTGCCTCTGGCTGAGTCGGTTGAAGAGTTGAATGTATAAAGCTTAATGTACCCACATTCTAAGTCTCGATTAAAGCGATCGCTAAACGCACAGCCTGTCCCACAACCGAAAAACGAGCGATTTCATCAGCACTTTCTTCCCACTCCAACAACTGCTTCTGGAAAACTTGGTCGGTTGCAGCTCGCTTCATAATCACCTGACCAATGACTTTTTTTTGAATTTCTTCGGTTGAGATATTTTGTCTTTTCAAAAACTCCAACAGTCGTTCTACACTTTCTACACACTGTTGTGGGGATTGGAACATGATAATCCGTTGAATTTGAGTGACAACCTCCTGATACAGATGCCGACGACGGTCGGTTATCGGTCTAAACGGTTGGGAACGTGTGGGTTTTTGGGGGAGTGATTCTATCTTTAAATTTTGAACCTCCTTGATTTCTAGCAAATTGAGAATGATAGAGCGGTGAGCAACCAAACGCTGCAACATTTGTGGGTAAAGTTGCAAAATGCGCTGACTGATGAGTTTGGCATTTACCCATCGATTTGTTGACAAGCGCAGTACACATTGCTCCGACTTAAATTGATAAGATTTGGGGATAAGTTGGAGGTCACAACACTCTAGCTCGATTTGAGTAAGGATAAAAACAAGGGCTTCCCAGTTAGGAGGTTCCCTGAAATTCACTTCTATGGTTAAACCCTCTTCAAGATGACCCTCACTCAAGGCCCCTAAGGGTAACTCCCCGGTACTCGGATAGCGATCGCAAGGTTGTTTGCTAGAGTAGTCGAACCCCCTAAAGACGTATTGACAATCAACATCAGACAAATCGACATCCTCTAGATGCCACTTGTGAATGCAGCAACCCGTCATTTCTGCTCGATCAAGCTGAGTACGAATTAAATGACTCTCCAAAAAATAGGCATCTGTCAGATTTGCCTCGCTTAAAATTGTCTCCTTTAAGTAAGCGCCACTTAAATCCGCTCGACGCAAGTCAGCTCTCCGCAGATTGGCTCCACTTAAATCACTACGCAACAAGAACACATCTTGAAGTACTGCCCGCAGCAACTCAGCTTGGCGCAAACTCGCTTTGAGTAAATAAGCACCTGTAAGATTAGCCCGACTCAAGTCTGCCTGTTCACAATTTGCCTCACTCATATCGACACCCACTAAAATAGCCCGATGCAACTCGGCATGAGTGAGATTCGAGGTTCGTAAATAAGCAGATGTCAGATTCGCTTCTGCCAATTTTGCGCCGACTAAAAGAGCGTCTCGTAAATTTGCCTGTTCTAAATTGGCCTCTCGCAGATTTGCCCCTGTCAAATCAGCAGCACTCAGGGTAGCACAACGGAGATTGGCTTCCATGAACTCCGCTTCCCCAAGCTGGGTGTCGTTAAGTTTAGCTTGTTCTAAATTCGCTTGATTGAGCTGTGCTTTTTGAAGATCAGCTCCCGTTAAATCGGCTGTTGTCAAATTAGCCCAATTCAAGTTAGCTTCTCGCAAGGTTGCCAATCGCAAATCTACTTTTGTGAGGTTGGCTCGGCTTAAAGTGGCTTGGTTAAAATTAGCATGATTGAGAGTAGCGCTATGAAGATTCGCCTGATGCAGGCAAGCGCCTGTAAGCTGAGCATTACCCAGTTGTGCCCAACTGAGATTTGTGCCACTTAAGTTAGCACCTGTCAAGTTAATATCCCGGAGATTCGCCCCCATCAAGATTGCCCCACTTAGGTCAATATAGGCAAAATCACGTTCTCCTTGTCGATAGCGATCGAGAAAATTCTGTACTTGCATGGAGGCTTGATTGGGCGAGTAAGACGCTGCGCCAAAGTTTGAGCGTCAGGCGTCAGGATGACAGAGTTGTGCGTAAGAATACTCAACACAGGAGTATTGGTAGTACCAACGAAGTACTATCGCTTTCGTTGGCATACTCCTCGTTCGGATAGATATTCCTGAATTTCCTGACGCGAAGAGAGTTTGATGATGATGATCTAAGCGGATTTGACGTAAAAGATAAATAGCTCACCTTGGCTCGATGCTTTGCCTTAGTCTACCGAACTCTTTCCCTGTAAAGAGTAATCCTTATCACGCCGTTTATAGGGATATACATCAAGCAAAAAATTGTTGTTGCTTGTTCTTTTGATGCCTGATTCCTACAACAGACCTCACTTTTCACGGGAAGTTCTGAACCTTCAACAGGGGGAAGGGGGAGAGGATTGGGCTCTTGTTTTCTCTTTTCCCAATAACCATGCATCCCTCAAGCAGGCAAGAAGAAGGAGTAAGTATTTCTTCCATCCTTTTTCCTTTCCCCTTTCCCCTTTTTCCCCAGCAGTCGATCAAGATGCCGTGAAAAGTCAGACAACAGGCGGGTTTGTTTTGGGATAACTCCTTAGGGGAGCCAACGGGGATGAAAGCCGGGTAGCAACTGTTCTGGTTTAATTTGAGTGGGTGAGGTTGAGGATGTAATCTCAGCTAGAGGCAGAAGCCAAAGCAGACCGGTTGCGATCGCTTGTCCGTCATTACTCCTCAATGTATCGGTAGCTTCAGGGGGTTTAGTACTGATTTGATCGAAGAGTAAGGCTAAGCCATCGGGAGATAAGCTCATTTGAATGTCCCGTTGATTGGGTAAGACAACCAAATCTCTCTCAACTGATTGCTGAGATTTCGGGTCTGCCTTCAAGTCAATGGCGGTAATGAACGGTTGTTCCTCGTATTGTTCTCCTTCTATCAGCTTGGTCTTCAAGCAATAAAGCATATCCCGATTCCGAGCAAATTCGCAGCTTTGGATCGAACCTGTGGTGCTTAGCAGTTTTTTTTCGGTGCCTTGAGTCGTAACCAAATAAAGCGATCGCGTGTAATCGGTATTAAATTTAACCATTGCTGCCGCCGAACCATCCTTGGCAAAGCCCAGGAGGACTCCAAATTTAGGGAGAAAATCCAACGGTTGGGCGTCTGATTGGATCGGTAAAATCGCGATTCCCTGACCCTGAGCGACTGCCACAGAAGCACTGTCCGGAGCAATCACAAAGTCACCTCCGGGTTGATTGTGCAAGGGCCGAGGTTTTGTATCAGGTTGGATCAGCCATAGACCAAATTCAGCGGGGTTACGCCGATTCAGGCGCTGAACTAAAATTGTTTTGCCATCGGGAGAGAGGTCAAATTTCAAATTTTGATAGTCTTTACTATCCAACACTAAATCAATTTGACCTACCGATGCTGACGCACTCGATGAGGACTCAGCGGAGTCAAAAGATAGCCCCGTTGTCACCGTATATAACTGTTGAGTCAGCAAACCTTGCTCTTGGCTTTTGCGATCGCTAGCAGAAAATAAAATTCGCTCCCCATCAGGGTAAGGTTTGAAGTCCATGACGACCAAATCAGAAGGCGTCAGGACAGTTTTTTTCTGAGCCGTGACATTATAAAGAACTAATCGCCCCTGCTCTTCCCCTTCAATGCCAATATAAGCAAAAGCGCGATCGCGAGTGCGGAAAGTTGCACTAAAGGGTTCCATTAGCGTCCCTTTACTCTCGTTTATAGAAAGTTTGTCTCTAGCACCCTTAAGTTCCACTGTATAACTGAGACCATAGGGTACAGGAAAAAGGGGAGTATAAGCCATACGCCGCCCTGCCCAGCTAATTTTTCCGGGAATTGGTGGCTCGATTTTGAGATTGGCTTCTACACTGTCGTGGTTCATGGGACGACTAAATGTCAGGATAAAAGCCGTATCTTCAGCACTGATGAGTTTATCCTGCCAACTGAAACTGCGTACCCGAGGCGCGGTGCGATCGCCACTTAATAGCAAGATTCCCATGAGCAGACACAGCACAACCATTACACCCAAAGCAACACGGTCAATGGGTTGGAGGCGTTTGTTTGGGATTATAGTTTGACCTGACATATTGGAGATCGAATTCAAAGGATTTGCACGCCCATCAAGACTTGCTAGAATCTCGCCCAGTGGTCTTGATTATGGTAATACATCGCAGCAACTCCTGTGAGCGGGTGGAAATGGAACAAACTTTCTGCAACTAACATCCGCTAATCAACAAGCTGCAACCGGATGATATCCAGTTAATTTGAATTTCTCTGGTATCACCTCCTGCTTTCGGGAGCCTATTGTCATAGGGACTACCGACGAACCGATGGTTCACAACAAAGAATAAAAATCTTCCTCTCTGAATTCTGACCCCTGAATTCTGACCCCTGAATTCTGACTCCTGAATTCTGACTCCTGAATTCT
>CBKWLJ010000468.1:0-7450 GCA_966675205.1 uncultured bacterium | reverse complement strand
GGATTAAAGTTCCAAGATTCTAAGCTACCTGCTTTAGCGGGAGAAGACAGCAAAAAAATACCCATTAAGCTGGGTACAATCCAGCGTACTTTTAACGACATGTTTTTGTGATGTGAGTGGTGCGCGAACAATGGATCAAGACTGTAGATTGAGCGAAAAAATCGTCCTGACCGCTGAAAGATTTCTCATAAGAATGAGAATCCTTCTGAAAAGTTTCCCACAGGATGGACAAATTTCTACACTCAATTTAGATGCAGTTATGTCCAATCGCGCAATCTACTGAGTTGGCAAGGTTCAGGAAGCAGAAGCTGTAAAGACGTATAAAAAAATAGTTCTACTGGACGTTTTCTGAAATCCACTGCAAATACGCGGATTCACCCGCCAAAATGGGTAGTGCAATAATTTCTGGGACTTCGTAAGAATGTATTTCTCGAATCTTTTGTTCTAATCGGGAAAATTTGGCTAAATCAGTTTTGATGAGCAACTGCCATTCTTGCTCTTTCATCACCTGGCCTTTCCAGGTATAGATTGAGTGTACGGGGGTGAGAGTAACACAAGCTGCCAGTTTAGCTTCAACTAAAGCGCTGGCGATCGCTTCTCCCTCTTCTTGAGATGAAGCCGTCACTAACACCACACCATAGCCAGCAAGGGTAAACTCGTTATCCATTCTTTACAACCCCAGTTCAAGACCTTCAGGATTTTATCAATACTTCATTTCGGCTGAAATGGGGTGTAGTTGCCTCCGAGTCCTTCGACAATTGCTTGAGTATTAGCAATGAGCATCTTTTCGTAAGTATCAGCTTTGCTTCCCTTTTCCCCCAATCCATCAGCATACAATTCTTGGTCTGAGACTTTAACCTTTGCCTCACGCGCTACTGTTTCGATGACTTTCGGATTAGCCGTCGTTTCGGTAAAGATGGTGGGTACATTTGCCTGCTTAATTTCACCAACCAGTTCTTTCACCCGTCCTGCTGTGGCTTTTTCATCTGTACTGATACCCTGTAAAGCGCCTTCAATGGGAATTCCATAAGCAGCGGCGTAGTACCCCATTGCATCGTGAGTGGTTACTAACTTGCGTTGATTAGCGGGAATCGTGCTAATTTGCGCCTGAATCCAGTTATCGAGCTGTGTGAGTTGGCTGGTCATTTTTTCGGCATTACTGGCATAAGTGGCCGTATGATTGGGAGATATCTTTTGCAGATGATCCCGAACGACCTCGACCATGCGAACACCATTTTTAGCATCGTGCCAAACATGGGGGTCATATTCACTATGAGCGTGTTCGGTTTCGGCTTTTTCTCCTGCGCCATGTTCGTGTCCGTGTTCTTCTCCTTTAAGGGGTTTAGGAACAGCCACTTCTCCAACCGCTACCTTGGGACCAGAATTTTTGGTGGATTCAATTAACTTAACTAAATCTGTTTCAAAACCGTAGCCATTGTAAAGAATTAAGTTTGCCTGTTCGATTGCTTTGCGATCGCTCGGTTTGGGTTGATAAATGTGAGGGTCGGTACCAGCCGGAATCAAACAAGTTAAGTTTATAGTATCCTGAGCAATTCTTTCTGTAAGGTCACACAGAACACTGCTGGTGGCAACAAGTCGGGGTTTTTCCTCGGTTGTCGCACTCGGAGATGGGGAAGAGGTTGCATTTTGATTTTCCTGACTTGCTGTACAACCGACAAATCCGACAGCAAAGGCTAAAACAGTTGCACTACCGAGCAATCGGGTTTTAACGGACAAGCTTTTTAACATGGCTAACTCTCGAAGGATGTATTATAACGATAATGATTCTCATACAGTTCGTTAATGTTAGAAGTTCAGAATTTAGCTGTCAACTATCGAGGAGTTTGCGCTCTATCGGATGTCAGCTTCTGCTTATCACCAGGACAACTCATAGGTGCCATCGGTCCCAATGGTGCTGGTAAAAGCACGATGATGAAAGCAATGCTGGGGTTGGTACCTGCCATCAATGGTGGGGTGAAGTTTGGAGGAAAGCCACTGAAACAGCAGTTGCGGACTTGTGCTTATGTGCCACAGCGATCGCAAATTGATTGGGACTATCCGGCAACAGTGTGGACAGTGGTGATGATGGCGCGTACCGCACATACGGGATGGTTTCGTTCACCGTCGCGTCAATCTCAAGAAATTGTCGGTGAGGCTTTGCGGCGAGTGGGGATGTGGGAACTACGTCACCGACAAATTGGAGAACTTTCAGGGGGACAGCAGCAACGGGTGTTTTTGGCGCGTGCGATCGCACAGCAAGCACAACTCTTATTATTGGATGAACCCTTAGCTGGAATTGACAAAAAGACAGAGGGGATTCTATTTCAGGTTTTTAGTGAACTTAAGGCAGAGGGCAAAACGATTCTGGTTAGTTCTCATGAATGGGGAACAGCATTGATGAACTATGATCAATTGCTGTTATTGAATCGAGAGTTGATTGCTCAGGGGTCTCCTGAAGATGTTATGACTTTAGAAAATATTCAACGGGCTTATGGTGCAGGCATTGATTCGCACCTGTTGGAGCAGCAGTTGGAAACGGCTTATTTTTGTTAGGGTTAGGGTGTCAAGCCCTTCGGCAGGAAAAAGGTACAAGGTGAAAGAGGAAAGGGAACCTCATACATCAATGCACGGGCTTGAATTAAGGAATTAAAAATATTGATAGATGCCAATTTCTTTCTTTTTTTCTCCATGAATCAATTAAGGAGCTTGAAACCTGACCCTTGTTTCTAGTTCTTTGTCTTTCCTCTGGAAAAACACTGTTTCGCTCAAATCGTGAGAGTTCCAATTCGGAATTTTGAATCTAGAATTCGGAAATATAGGCTTTTTTCTTTATAGATAGAAGACTCCCAAAATTATATGTTGAATTGGTTGATAGAACCGCTAGGATATGAATTCATCCGAAATGCGATCGCGGTTGGTATTTTGACGGGTATTCTTTGTCCTGTTGTAGGGACTTATCTGATTGTGCAGCGCATGGCTTTGCTGGGAGATGTGATTGCTCATGCGGTTTTGCCAGGGTTAGCGATCGCCTTTTGGAGTGGATTCAATATTTTGATAGGAGCGTTTATTTCCGGCGTTTTTAGTACCTTTGTTATTGCTTGGATTCGCACTCAATCTCGTGTCAAAGTTGATGCAGCAATGGCTTTAACATTCTCTAGTTTTTTTTCAGTTGGTATTATCTTAATTACTTTGTTAAAAAGTAAAATAGATTTAGATAGTTTGTTATTTGGAGATATTTTAGGTGTTTCAATAACTGATGTCCAAAGAACCGCAGTTATTACACTTTTCCTTTTATTATTAGTTAAGATTTTTTATAAAGAATTGCTTTTATATACCTTTGATAAACTAGGCGCTCAAGCTCTCGGTTTTCCTGTAAACTCTCTCCACTATGGTCTAATGGCAGGAATTACGCTGACTATTGTTGCCAGTATGCAAATCGTCGGCGTTGTCTTGGTAATTTCCTTACTCGTTGGTCCTGGTATCACTGCCTATCTTTTAGTGAAAGAGTTACATCAAGTCATGCTATTGGGAGCATTTTTTGGAGTAGTTGCCAGTATTAGTGGAGTATATGCCAGTTATTACTTAAATATTCCTTCTGGACCAGCGATTGTCCTGGTAACATTCAGTTTATTTTTATTTACACTTCTGTTTAGCCCATCCCAAGGGATTTTGACCCGTCCAGATAGGGCAAATCGTTCCGCTTGGATTTGGCGAACACTACGATTTATTAAATTTGGTCACAAGTAAACAGCGTACCGTTTGACAACGATTATCATTTCAATAACTCAGCTCATAGAAGCAGCATGGAGCTGTCAACCTCAACTGAATTTTTAGCTCATCAGGGTCAACCAAGGAGAAAGTTATGTCACTTAATATCAGTTCAGAGCTAATGCAACAGGCTCAAACTGGTCAGATTGACGAAGAATCTTTTGTTGAGAGCATCAAGCAATCATTGCCTTACGCATTTGGAATTGTTGAAAACCTGACCAAACGATTGGCACAAGGAGAGGCAGACTGGGTCGAACATTCAGTTCCACCACCATCTGAACAAGCTCGCGGCCAGTTGTTGCGAATGATGGGAGGAGATGCAATTCGTGGTGCGGTTGAGCGTTATTTCGGCATTAAGTTAGCGTTTCAGAATTGTCACAAAATGGCAGCTTTTCGTCCGGAAGATATCAATACACCTGCCTATCAAGAGTTCATCTCAATTCGGAGTCAAATTCTTAACCAAACACCCGAATTGAAAGATTGCTAAAGCGTTGTATTTTAGGCTCTCTCTACAGAGAGCCTGGTAAATATTAAAAATGAATTGACCTTACATTTGAGTGAGTGCTTTTGTGCAGGCAGCACAGCTACATCCCAACTGATCTAAGATTGGGTTGCTTTCTGCAAGTCTTCCAACATTGAGATTGACATGGTGTCGCTCCATCACTGATGCAGACGACACAGACATCACGGGATTTACGATTTGGGTTACTGCTGGAGCAGCATCAGCAGGCTTCGTCATTACCAGCAAAGCGGCTAAACTGCCACAAGAAATCAGCAAAGTTAGCGTTGCTCTGTTCATAAAAAAAATCGGTGATTGACTACTGGCTATGATTTCGCCATCAGCAGCAGCTTTTGGCGAGCAGGGTTAATGTAACAGATTATAACCTTACTAATCTTGTATTGAGACTCCGCATCCCCAGAATCCCAAAACCAAGTTAATTCTCCTTTCAGCCAGGGGAGTGTCAAAAGGCAGATTTGAAATAAACTATATTTTTAAGTTTCTCAAGCGTTGTCTGGCTCTAAACACGCTGTTAACTGTTGTTGTAACTGACTCGAATTTAAGTTCCGTCCAATCAATACTAGCTGAGTTCTAGGCGAGTGTTGCCAGTCTAAAGCATCGATGCTGTAGCGTTTGCCACTGAGTTGAAAGATATGACGTAATTTACTCTCGCTAAACCAAAGGATACCTTTTGCCCGAAACACATTCTCTGGCATTTGCTGGGTGAGAAATACTTCAAATTTTCGGACATTAAAGGGGCGATCGCTTTGGAAAGATATTGCAACAAATCCATCATTTTCTAGATGATGGGAATGATGGTGGTGTTCATGATGATGCTCATGGTGGTGTTCATGATGATGCTCATGCTCCTCACTCTCTTTGTATCCATTTTCTGGTGTCAATCCCACATCTAAAATTAATGGCAATGGCACCAAGCCGTATTGGCATTTCAAAATTCTACTTCCCTCTTTAACGGTTCGGATATAATTTTCTAATTCATCGAGTTTTACCGGGTCAACTAAATCAGTTTTATTAAGCAATATAATATCCCCATAGGCAATTTGGTTGAGTGCCGCTTGACTATCAAAATGTTCTGGAGTGAATGTCTCTGCATCCACCACGGTAAGAATAGAATCTAAGCGAGTGAGGTATTGTAGCTCTCCGGAAACAAAGGTCAAAGCAATGGGCAATGGGTCAGCTATTCCTGTAGTTTCAACAATAAGATAATCAATGCGTTCGTCTCGTTCTAGAACACGATAAACGGCATCAACTAGCCCATCATTGATGGTGCAGCAAATGCAACCATTACTCAGCTCGACCATATCCTCCTCTAGGGATACGAGAAACTGGCTATCGATGTTAATATCGCCAAATTCATTAACGAGTACCGCAACTTTCAAATCCTGCCGATTTTGAAGAATTTGATTGAGGAGTGTGGTTTTACCACTGCCTAAAAAGCCAGTAATGATGGTGACTGGCATTCCCTGCTTGGGGATATCTGGAAGATTGTTTGTAGCGGCCGCAGTGAGATTAGTCATACGAATATCGGAGTGATAACCAAATGTAGAAATAGTGGCATCTTTCTTGGTTGCTGAGATATGAGGGAACAAAGCAATGGCATTAATTCCCAAAGCAAAAGCTTCTGCAACCTCTTGCAGCAACACATCGAGCGAATAGCGATAGCATCCTGGCATGGAGGCAATTTCTTCTTTGTGTCCCTCGCCTTCAGTCACAAAGAGTGGATAAATCAAGTCATTAACACTCAGTTGAGTTTCCTGCACCATCCGGCGCAATGCTGGGAGGCGGCGCAGACACCGAGGACGAAGGGATAAGGGGGCGGGAGTCGATACAGGGAGATTGATAACGGCATTTTCTGGCGACATAGGGTATTGTGAGGTTTCGCAACTTAATTATAATAATGATTATCATTATTAAAAACTAGACGGGGACGTTTGTCGAATCCAATTGTTGTCACTGCCAAAAAACAGAAGTTGCAAAAAACGGGAATGCCAGAGATAGAGACGAATAGCCAGGAACGAATCCTGAAGCTACTCCAACAACTCGATGGCGAAATCTCTGCACAAGAACTTTATGTTGAGTTGCGCCATCACAATCAAGCTTTGGCACTGGCGACAGCCTACCGTGCCTTGAAAGGACTCAAACTCAAGGGCATGATTCAGAGCCGAAGTTTAGTTAGTGGTGAATCTGTTTACAAAGTGACAGAGGTAGGACAGCACTACTTGACTTGCTTGCGTTGTGGTCAGTCTATCCCAATTGCAGATTGCCCAGTTTGCGAGACGAACGCTCAGTTGCCTCAATCACAACCTTTCAAAATTTACTATCACATCCTTGAATTCTTTGGTTTGTGCCCTTCATGTCAGCATTAGTAAAAGATCAGAGCGTAACCTCCTCACTGCCTAAGCAAACCGACATTGCCATTATTGGCGCTGGCCCTCAGGCGCTGACATTAGTGACGCATTTGCTGCAAAAACGGGGAAAACTGCGGCATCGGTTGTTGGTATTTGACCCCAGTGGAACGTGGATGAGTCAATGGCACCATCAATTTGATGCGTTGGAAATACCCCATTTGCGATCGCCTGCGGTTCACCATCCCCACCCAAACCCCTATGCACTACGCTCCTTTGCTCAAAATCGCGCTCATGAGCTGTTTCCTCCCTATGATCTACCTGGAACCAAGCTATTTCAAGAGTTTTGCCAGGATGTAATTCGCCAGTGGAAGTTACAGGATAAGGTCATTAGGGCATTGGTAACAGGCATTGAGCCGATGCAGAATCATTGGAGACATTCTCGATTTCGCATTACCCTGCAAGATGGGCAGGCCGTAATTGCCCGTCGGGTGGTTCTTGCGACAGGTGCGGGGAAAAAGATAGCACCGGATTGGGTGGATAAAATTGCAACCCCTTATCCCCAAGATCGGTTGTGTCATTCTAATGATGTGGATTTACGCTGCTTGCAGATCAAGGGTGAGCGGGTGTTGATTATTGGGAGTGGGTTAACGAGTGGACATTTAGCTTTAGGTGCGGCGGTACGGGGAGCTAAAGTGCTGTTGATGGCACGGCGTCAGTTGCAAGAAAAACTATTTGATGCTGAACCCGGTTGGGTAGGGCCAAAGTATCTCAAAGGTTTTTGGGCCCAACCGGATTGGGAGAAGCGGTGGGAGAT
>CBKWLJ010000467.1:0-7477 GCA_966675205.1 uncultured bacterium | reverse complement strand
TGGGGGCGATTCATGAATCGCCCCTACTATATATGGTATCCATGCGTAAGTCCTGTACAAGAAACCTCTTGCAAAAATAAAAAGCACCCCACCCCAACCCTCCCCTTGATTTCAGGGAGGGAGTTAATTTCCCCCCAAGATACAGGGGGGACTAAGGGGGCTAACTTTTCACAATTAGCCCAAAGTCCGCCAAAACCCGCGCATGATTGCGGAGTAAACCAATGAGATTTAAGCGATTTCGTCGGATATCCAGGTTTTCGTCCATGACCATCACGCCTTTTTCCTTATCATCAAAAAAGATGCTGACGATTGGGGCGATTTTTGCCAAGGCTTCGACCAATTGTTGATAATTGCGCTGTTCTTGTGCGGCTTGCGTTTGGGGGACTAACTCTACTAAGGCATCGTAGAATGCTGGCTCAGATGACTTTTCAAATAACTCAGGATTAACTACTGCTTTAGGGTCTAGCTGTTGGGTATCCAAAGTCCCTTGTTTAGCCAGTCGGGCAGAACGGTTAACGGTTTCGTAGATTTCGTCTAGTTTACCGTTGTTGCGGATTTCTTGGAGGAACAAAGCGCGATCGCGAACATCCAATAAATCTTTTAATGCTCGTTGTGTATACTCCGGGTCATTCTCCCCTAATACCGCATTCACTAAGTCATAATCAATTCCTCGTTCCTCTTGCAGCAGGGTGCGGATGCGTTGGATGAAAAAGTCTTCCAAAAAGGCAACGGGTGATTCTTTATCGGAATGAGCGGCAACAAAATCTGCCGCATTCTGTTCGATCAACTGTTGTAAATTAATCGGTAAATCGGCATCCCAGGTAATATTAATCACCGCATTCGCCGCACGACGCAAGGCAAAGGGGTCAGATGAACCTGTAGGCAGCATCCCCAAACCACAGATACTCACTAATGTATCCAAACGGTCAGCTAATCCCACCACTTGACCGGTTAAGGTTTGAGGCAACTTATCGCTGGCTCCTCTGGGTAAATAATGCTCAAAAATTGCCGTTGCTACTGCCTCAGATTCTCCACTAGCATTAGCATATTTTTGTCCCATTACTCCTTGTAATTCGGGAAATTCGTAAACCATTTGGGTCACGAGGTCAGCTTTACACAACTTAGCTGCTCGTAAAATATCAGCACCTATTTCTGTACCCAAGCTAGCTACTTGAAAAAGATCACTACGTTTAGGCTCGGCAGCCAATAATTGGTTGGTAATTTGCTCTGCAATTTTCTCGATTCGCTCCACTTTCTGGCGCACTGAACCCAATTCGTCTTGAAAGGTGACTTTTTCCAATTTGGGTAAGTAGCTTTCTAAGGGTGAGGATAAGTCGGTTTTGTAGAAGAACTGACCATCCGCTAAACGGGCCTTAATCACCCGTTCATTTCCAGCAGCAATAATCTCAGATTTAGTGGGATTGCCGTTAGAAATGGTGATGAAATAGGGCAAGAGTTCTGTCGCTTGTTCAGTTTTGAAAACGGGGAAGTAGCGTTGGTGAGTCACCATGACCGTAGTGACGACTTCTGGCGGCAAAATGAGGAATTCCGAGTCAAATTTCCCGACAACGGCTGTCGGCCATTCTACTAAGTTGATGACTTCGTCTAACAAATCTTCATACATGGGGGTATAACCGCCCAACTTTTGAGCTTCTGCCTGTACTTGTTCTTGGATTTTGCCCCGACGTTCGTTGGGTTGGGCCATGACATAGACAGAGTGCAGGCGCTGGACGTAGTCAGTGGCTTGAGAAATTTCGATCGCTTCTGGGTGTAAGATGCGGTGTCCGTAGGAAATGCGATCGCTCTTTAACGTCTCAGAACCATTTTCCATTTCAATTGGCAGCACCTCCCCATCCAACAAAGTTACCAACCAGCGAATGGGCCGAGGAAACCTCAAATCTCCATCCCCCCAGCGCATAAACCGTCTACCTTCTAAGCCAAAAATCCACTGAGGAATGAGTTCGGTCAAAATTTCTGTAGCGGGACGACCGGCGATTTTCTTGACAACGAAGACAAATTCCCCTTTATCGGTATCCCTAACTTCTAAAGCATCTAGTTCTACCCCTTGCTTGCGCGCAAAGCCTTCTGCTGCTGGTGTGGGTTTGCCATCCTTAAATGCTGCCTTAGCAGGTGGGCCTTTAACTTCTTCTTCGCGATCGGGTTGTTTGTCTAGGAGTCCTTGAATCAGCACGCCTAAGCGTCGGGGGGTTCCGTAGAACTCAATCCCCTCAGTGGTGAGAAATTGCTCACTGAGGGACTGGGGGATACGCGATTGCCATTGTGCGATCGCACTATCGATAAAATCTGCGGGTAGTTCTTCTGTACCGACTTCGAGTAAAAAGTTAGACATAGCGTACTGCTCAGAGGCTGGATAGACAAGATAATCCAACCCATTTTAAACCTACCTAAAATCTTGAGCGGCAAGGATTTGCGATAAGTACACCAGAGATACTACGATGGCTACCTAGCTTTGAGTGTCCCAGCTCTTGATCTAGGATTAGTTTTCATGCGTTGAGAGGTGTTGAGAGTTTTTTAGAAACATTGAAAAATCAAGCTTAGGAGTATTTTGCCTTCGCAAGAGCGTAAAATTTAAATATCATGGTGTTCCCTACCTGGTAAAGCTGACCGTGGCGTGAGCGTTGCCATAACGTCAGGTTGTCGCTTCTGACCAGGTGACCGATAAAAAATTTGACAGTAGATGGTATCATCAATTTCCTTCCCTTAATTACCAGAGGTTTGCCGTCCAAATTTACTGGAAATTGGGGTAAGACACATAAGTTGGTGGTATCGCCAATCTTCATCCATCAGGCAACCTTAACCTTAACCCCTAACCTCACAGTTTGATGCTTCGTCCTGGCGATGCTGAGATTTTAAGTTTTCTCGAGCAAGTCCAACTCGCTCGAAACCTGGCACTCGGCTTACGGTGCTATCGTCTGCGAACCATGTGCCTCAATCTGGCACGTTGGTTGAGGTTGGATCAAGAGGAAATACGCCAACTGATATTCTTAAGCTACTGTCACGGCTTAGGGAAAATCGGTATCCCTGACTCTATTCTGCTCAAACCCGGTTCGCTCAATGAGCAGGAGTGGGTAAAGATTCGAGAATACCCAGAAACCTCTGAACTCATTTGCAACCAGCTTCCTACACTGAGGGAGTTTGCGCCTTTAGTGCGTTCTCATCAAGAACGGTTGAATGGTATGGGCTACCCCGATGGGTTACATGGAGAAGAAATTCCCTATATCGTTCAGGTTTTTCAGCTGGTTAATATCGCCGATGCGATTATCAGCAAACGACTACACCGCACCAGCAATACTCCTCCGAGCGATCGCCCTTACTGGATGCAGGCTATCGACGAAATTACCAAAGAAATGGAGCAAGGGGCAAGAGACCCGGTGCTATGTGAGAAGTTTTTCCGATTTCTCGAACTTTATTACCGAGGCGGCGGGTAAATTATGAATTATAAATTATGAATGTTGAATTTTTAAATTCCCCTTATAGGAAGGAGACTTCAATGTTCAATTCCCACTAACTTGAATGCCACCATCTTCTGGCAAAGTTAACTTGGGAAGATTCTGACCCAAGAATGAAGTTTGACTTTTTCAGGAATTACTCCATAACTCAGGGGAACTTTGGCTGTAGTTAACAGTTTTCCGTGATTAGATGGCTAATGCTGGAGAACTTCTCCTGACTTATTGAGCTGTTACCTTTTTCATAATTCATAATTCATAATTCATAATTTTTCTATCTCCAGCCTCCAATCGAATCAAGCCTCATATCTTGTAAGCTATAGACCCCAGCCGTATCAGTGAGGTTGTAATGTAAAGGGGTTACACTAATATATCCATCGCGAATTGCCTGGACATCGGTGGGTATATCAGGTGGCAGGTGCAGATGTGCAGGTTGTTCGACATCTTCAAGCACTTCACCCGCTAGCCAATAATACGTTTTGCCTCGAGGATCGACTCGTTTCTCAAAGGTGTCAAAATAGCGGCGAATGCCTTGACGGGTGATAGCAATACCGGTAATTTCTTCCGGCTTTATAGGCGGGACATTTACATTGAGTAGCATCACCTCCGGTAGAGGGTTTTTGGAGAGTTGAGTAATCAAATTTTGGGCAAACGTTGCTGTGGCTTGAAATTCATGGCAAGTATGGCTAGCAAGACTGAAAGCAACACTGGGAATTCCTTCTCTGACACCTTCCATCGCTGCGGCAACGGTTCCAGAGTAGAGGATATCGCTACCCAGGTTAGAACCGTGATTAATGCCAGAAAGGACGAAATCGGGTGGCCCTTCCAGTAACGCGCCCAGAGCAAGTTTCACACAATCTGACGGGGTTCCCGAACAAGACCAAGCTTTGACAGTGGGGTGAAAAATTGACTCAACGTTTTCGGCACGAATGGGGTCGTGTAGAGTAAGACCATGACCCGTAGCAGAACGTTCGCGATTGGGACAAACAACGGTTATGTCATGACCCGCTGTCGCAAGCGTATCGGCAAGGGTGCGAATACCCAGTGAGAAAATCCCGTCGTCGTTGCTGATGAGCAATTTCATGAAATCGTGTCGCGCCAAAGATGAAAGTCGTTGTTTGATTTTATCTCGTGGCTCGGGGACGATGCCGCTTTTTATAACGGTTATTGATGGAGTGCGACAGTCAGGAATCGAAATTGGGGAAAAGGTTAAGGGGGAAAGGGGAAAGGGAAACAGAAGAACAACTGCAACTAGTGCAAGAAGGCAGAAGAAGAAAGGCTCCAAGGCAGTTCCAATGAAAAAATTTCATCACCAGGTTATGAAAGTAGGCTCTTTCCTGTTCCCTGTTCCCTGTTCCCCGTTCCCTACTTACAAGTCAGAAGGAAGAAAGCTTACTGCCAAGATTTTTAACCTTTTTCAACGGGTGGATTATTTCCGCCGCGCTGCACTAGCGATACTGTCCTCAAGGTGAGTTTGGGCGTACTTGTATCCCATTACTCGATCCAAGCACGGGGAAATCCTGTTAAAACTCATAGAGAGAAGGGGCACAGGTGGGTAAACTGGTAAAGGTAATCGGCTGATTTCCTTTCACAAACTCATACCTCTGTTCCTTATTTAGCATGACCACTTCGCCTGACGAGCTTGAAACCCAATTAGCCGCAATCAAACAAGCAGCGCTAAAAGCGATCGCAACGACTGCTACCCTAGAGCAGTTAGAACAGTTACGCGTCAATTACCTGGGCAAAAAGGGTGAATTGTCTCAGGTTTTGCGGGGCATGGGTAAGCTATCAGCAGACGATAGACCTCGCATTGGTGCTTTAGCCAACGTTGTTAAAGAAGCCCTTCAAGACAACCTCGACAAGAAACGCACCGATTTGCAAGCGGCCCAAATTCAGGCGCAACTCGAAGCCGAAACCCTTGACGTAACAATGCCAGGGGTATATCGCCCCCAAGGTCGGATTCATCCCCTCAACAGTACCATTGACCGGGTTCTAGATATCTTCGTCGGGATGGGCTACACCGTTGCCGAAGGCCCGGAGATGGAAACCGACTACTACAACTTTGAGGCACTCAATACCCCTGCTGACCACCCAGCGCGGGATATGCAAGATACATTTTATCTGCCAGATGGCAACTTGCTGCGGACTCATACCTCTTCTGTGCAGATTCGCTACATGGAAGCCAATGATCCCCCGATCCGAGTGATTGCGCCGGGTCGAGTATATCGTCGAGATACGGTGGATGCCACTCACTCGGCTGTTTTCCATCAAATTGAAATCTTAGCAGTAGATGAGGGAATCACTTTTACCGACCTCAAAGGCACCCTCAAAGAATTCTTCCAGCAACTTTTTGGTGAAGAAATCGACCTGCGTTTCCGCGCCAGTTACTTCCCCTTCACAGAACCTTCCGCAGAAGTAGACGTGCGCTGGAGAGGGAAATGGTTGGAAATGGGAGGCTGTGGCATGGTTGACCCCAACGTCCTCAAAGCAGTCGGCTACGACCCAGAAGTGTACACCGGTTTTGCTGCCGGTTTTGGTGCTGAACGCTTTGCGATGGTACTGCACCAAATTGACGACATTCGCCGCTTGTACAGCAGTGATTTGCGCTTTTTACGGCAGTTTTAAAAAATTATGAATTAGAAATTATGAATTATGAATGGTTGAGAATTCACTTCCTTGGAAGAGGATTTCAATTTCTACTCACCTCAATGCACTAACATAGGCTAAGACCAATTTAGGATGAATGGCACTGAAATAACATAGGTTTGTACCTGGTACTTTAGTGCCAGAAGCGCTGAAGCACTTACTACGAATGCTTAAGTCAGTGACATTCAATTTAGGATGATATCTCTATCTAGGGAGTGAAATATCACTTTTTCATAATTCATAATTCATAATTGAATTTGTGTAAAATGCTCTAACAATAACCGATGCACAAAAATGTATCCTCCACCAACCTTTTGTAAAAAAATCCGTTCCGTCGCCCAGTCTAAAAATCGAGCATAATTCCAAGGAATATAGCCACCCAAGTAAAGAATCAGGCGCAGGATAAAATGCTTGATACAAGCTTCACCCCCTCCAGCAACCAGTCCAAACGATAGACCAAAAATTCCCCAATAAAATATTTTCCATTGCAATAGGGCGGCCGCTCCACAGGCTACCAAACATCCAATTAAAGAAAAAACAACAGCATTTTTTGCCGACTGTCGAATTCCTTGATTAGGAACTGTGCGCGTCTTAATACTAGGACTTGTCAAACCACGAATCAGCCCAAAAATCAAGCCCATACTTAACCCAAATACCAGTCCACGAAGTAAGGAATTGAGAAAATGAGCATCGAAAACGCTCAGGGGCAGTGGGTTATTTAAGAAATAATACGGGACTTTGGTAATCAATCCCCAAAGTGAACCCCAAATAACTCCCCTAATTAAATTTTTTCTCGCATTTTTCCAAGACCATTTCAAATTTTCAACAGGCTTGATTCGGTGAATTCCGAAAATAAGCCAAAAAATCAATCCAGTAGCGGTTAGGAGCAAAAGCATTCGATCCAGTGGAAAAATTAGCATTCCGATCAGACTCCCCGATAGGATGAAAGTAAGAACGATACTCCATCCGTAAATTTGCCTTTGCCAGGTTTTAGGCAACCAGTTCGGCTGCATTCGCTCGATTAAAAATACCGTTTGAGATTGTTCAGAGAGTCGTTGCGCTAGCCAAATTAACCAATGCAGGGATTGAGATTGGGAATACTGAGCATTGGCACCCCGTCGGTTGAACATTCGTTGAATGTAGTTATCAAATAAATGTTGGCGACGTTCTTCTAAATTCAGTTCGGGTAAATCTGTAACCGACATCCCCTGGTATGCGAGAGTCATAATACTGAGCATGAGGGGAGATTTGGCTAATTCTTGGAGTGTAATATCACCTTTAAGGGCAGTATTGAGGGCAGTGAGTTCTGAGCCTGCACTCTTGAGATAGTGATGAACTTGTTCTAAGGTTAGTGATTGAATCAA
>CBKWLJ010000466.1:0-7480 GCA_966675205.1 uncultured bacterium | reverse complement strand
TCATGAATCGCCCTTACAAATGGCGGTTTAACAGTAAATTTGCGTAAGTCCTGTCCTAATTTCACACAGTAATAATGACTAAAAGATAAGGGCACGACATTGCCGTGCCCCTACGTGAAATTAAATTGATTGAGATGCGTAAAACTAAGTTGATCGAGAGGGTTAAGCTTTTAAACTTTTAGTCCCCTCAACCCCCCGCCACTGCTGGCACAATGCTCACTTCATCGCCATCGTTAAGGGGTGTATCGGTACCCTCCAAGAAGCGAATATCTTCGCTGTTCACATAGAAGTTCAAAAAGCGACGGGGTTTGCCGTTTTCATCGCACAGACGGGATTTAATCCCAGGACAGTTGCTTTCCATTGATTCAATCAATTCCGCAACACTGTTACCCGTACATTCAAGAGTCGCTTGGTTGTTGGTAAATTTTTGCAGAGCAGTCGGAATCAAAACTGTGATGGCCATAGATTCGTAATTAGTCGTTGGTAGTTAGGGTAAATGACAGGAGCTTTAAGAATATTGACTCTCAACTCCCTTGCAGGCACCCGAAGTTTTGAACAAGTGGCCGAAGCGCCTATTCTATTCAAAACCTAGATTAGGACTTGTTGCCACTCTAGGCGATCGAGAGTACGAGAACGCTCTAATGCCCGCTCAAAACTATCCAACTTCGCCTCAATCGTCAAGGGTTCTCCAATGTAACCTTGAACTGCTTCTTGAGTCTTCAAACCATTACCGGTAATGTAAACGACCGTGGTTTCATCAGGGTTGATCTTTCCAGCTTCTACCAATTTTTTCAGAACTGCGATCGTTGTGCCGCCGGCTGTTTCGGTGAAGATGCCTTCAGTTTCGGCTAGCAGTTTGATGCCTTCGACAATTTCTGCATCGCTGACGGACTCAATATTGCCGTTGGTTTTTTGAGCAATTTCTAGAGCGTAAACGCCATCTGCGGGGTTCCCAATCGCAATAGACTTAGCAATGGTACTCGGCTTCACTGGCGTAACAAAGTCGCGTCCTTCCCGGAAGGCTTGAGCGATAGGGGAGCAACCGTCTGCTTGTGCTCCACTGAAGCGAACTTTCTTATCTTCAACCAAGCCCACGTTAATGAATTCTTGGAAGCCCTTATAAATTTTTGTAAACAGAGAACCAGAGGCGAGGGGAGCAACAATGTGGTCAGGGAGCTGCCAGCCTAATTGTTCTGCAACTTCGTAGCCCAAGGTTTTTGAGCCTTCGGAATAGTAGGGGCGCAAGTTTATATTGACAAATCCCCAACCATGTGTATTAGCGACTTCGCAGCAGAGGCGGTTGACTTGGTCGTAGTTTCCTTCCACTGCCATGACGGTGGGGCTGTAAATGAGGGTACCCAGAACTTTACCCGCTTCTAAGTCAGCAGGAATGAAAACGCAACAATCGAGACCTGCGTGAGCGGCGATCGCAGCAGTAGAATTAGCTAAATTACCGGTGCTAGCACAAGATACAGTAGAGAAGCCCAATTCCTTAGCTCGAGTCAGAGCTACGGATACCACCCGGTCTTTGAAACTGAGGGTGGGCATATTCACTGCATCATTTTTGATGTAGAGATTTTTCAAACCCAGGCGTCGAGCCAAGCGATTCGACTTCACAAGAGGCGTCATGCCCGTACCCACATCGATAGGGTTATCGGTAGCAACGGGTAAGAAAGCTCGATAACGCCAGATAGAATTCGGCCCTGCCTGAATGCTCTCACGGGTGACATGGCGGCGGAGGGCGTCGTAATCGTAGCTAACTTCCAGAGGACCAAAACACAGTTCACAAACGTGCTTTGCTTGAAGCTCGTACTCAGCACCGCACTCTTTACAAGTCAGAGCCTTAAAAGTGGCGGAGGTTAGTGAGGTCTGGGGTACAGTCGTCTGGGTCATGGGTGCAATCTCTCAATCAATTTTCTATTAACAGAGCCTGATAGTAGCACAGGCCCAAAACCCCGTCAAACATACCCGACAAAAATTGTCGGGATTGATTTTTCTAGTCGCTGTTTCTCAGTTGAGTTTTTTGCCACTTTGTTTCTAACGGCTTGCTCCTGGGGCGTAATCTCACTCCTGTAGAGGATGAAGGTGGGGCTATCTTTCGCTCTAGGTGAGCAGACGAGGGATGAGATAGCTTCGTAAAAAAACCATTTGCCACCAAGCGGTGATGAACCTCATCCCAGTTTGGGAGGTTACTGTCTTCCTGTTGCCAATGAACGACAGACGCTTCATCACACCAATCCTGAAGGCGGGGCATGACGCTACGGTGTGCGCCTGAGTTGCGGTAAATCTTCATTGCCGCCTGTTCTTCCCAAGCCGTCATTGTCCAAAAGGTTTGGTTCGCATCGCTCAAAAGTTTGCCACCGAGAAAGCCAGGAGTATTGATACTCTGCCAACTCGTGCGTAAGACGTTCCAGCCGAAGAGGGGTAGATAAAGAGGTGAACGTACCCGTAGGCGTGTTACTGAAACAAACACCATTGAGGTTTCCTCCTGGGAATACTTAATTAATATGCAACTATTTTAATAAAAGATAAGTTGATATACAAGTAATTGCATAAAAAATAAGGTGCGTTGCAACGCACCCTACAAGAAGATGAGGTGAAGCTTTACAGGGTAAGGATTCAGCCGCCGCTGACAGGGGGAATCAGTACCACTTCATCACCGTCTTGGACGACGGCATCTGGTTCAACAAACTCAAGATTGATCCCAAAGCGGGTGAGGTTGCGCCACTGTTCGAGTTCTGGATGTTGGGTGATGAGGGTGTTGAGTACAGTTGATACAGGTGTTTGAGGGGGAAATTTCAGCACCAGCTCGGGAACACCGTAGGCTTCTTGGTAGGCGGCAAATAGTTTGACAGTGACAGTGACTAAACTTTCAGACATATAAAGGTAGTAAGGATGCATTGTCCCAATTATTGAGACCATACCCTGAATGTTAAAGGCTTGTCCGAAAATAACTTCGCCATTTCCTTTCTTTGGGTATGGCAACATTAATATCTAGGCAAGAGTTGGAATGCTGCTGATGCCGTGCTCTACAAAAACGGGTTTTTTGGACGATTTCTAAACCTAGAAAATGATTGAGTATGTGTATTGAGCACGATCGCTCTGTGCCGCTCTAAGGATAGAGACTTGATCGCTTGCTCATGGATACGATATTAACAATTCGTTCTTCGTAATTCGTAATTGACTTATAGACTGGGATTGAAACCCCACCTAAAAGTGAACGACCCTTCGAGATCGGGGGCTGGAAACCCGTCTTTAATTACGAATTACGAATTCATAGTTACGAATTAGGCTGACGTGTGGGACTGATCAACTCTAGTCAGCCCTGCTACCTCAGTAGCCAGAGATAAGGGGATGCCATCTGGTTACACGACTATCCTAACCAGGGATGACAGATAGCTCGTCTTACTAATCGCCAGTGTAAACCTGTCGCCTTGGGAGGAGGTACTGACATGCAGAAAAGATGGTGGAAAGAGAGCGTTGTCTATCAGATCTATCCCCGCAGCTTTTACGACAGTAACGGCGACGGCATCGGTGACTTAAGCGGTATCATCCAGAAGCTTGACTACCTAGCAGATCTGGGCGTTAATGTTGTCTGGTTGTGCCCTGTTTACACATCACCGAACGACGACAATGGCTATGATATCAGCGACTATCAGGATATTATGCCTGAGTTCGGTACGCTCGCTGACTGGGAAGAACTGCTCGCACAGATGCATCAGCGTGGCATCAAGCTAATCATGGATTTGGTAGTCAACCATACCTCGGACGAGCATCCGTGGTTTGTCGAGTCCCGTAAATCTACGGATAACCCCTACCGTGATTACTATATCTGGCGACCCGGCAAAGACGGACGCGAACCGAATAACTGGGCGTCCTTCTTCGGCGGTTCAGCTTGGCAGTACGACGAGGCAACGGGTGAGTATTACCTGCATCTGTTCTCCAAAAAGCAGCCGGATCTGAATTGGGACAATCCCAAGCTCCGTGCCGAAATTTATGCCATGATGCACTGGTGGTTGCAAAAGGGCATCGACGGCTTCCGTATGGATGTGATCAATATGATCTCGAAAGCAGCAGGCTTGCCCGATGCACCAATAGTAAACAGCGATCGCTACCAGTTTGGCGGTCAGTATTTCATCAATGGGCCACGCCTGCGACAGTTCCTTGCCGAGATGAAGCAGGAGGTGCTGTCCAAGTATGATATCGTCACGGTCGGCGAGATGCCGATGGTGACTACTGAGCATGGCGTTGCGATCACGCACGAGGAGACAGGCCATCTCAATATGCTGTTCCAGTTTGAACACATGAGTATCGACGAAGATCCGAGTGTGGCTTTACCCCGACGAAGCATCTGGCAATGGCAACTGCACGACCTCAAGCGGATTATGACGCAGTGGCAAAAGGATTTGGCAGGCAAGGGCTGGAACAGCCAGTACTTATCCAACCACGATATGCCTCGTGCTATCTCGCGGTTTGGTGACGATGGCCCGTACCGGGTTGAGTCCGCTAAGCTACTCGCTACCTTCCTGCATATGCTACACGGTACGCCCTATATCTATCAGGGCGAAGAGATTGGCATGACCAACGTTAGATTCTCGTCGATCGAGGACTACCGCGATATCGAAACGCGCAATTTCTATCGCGAGTTTGTCGAGGACAACAAGGGCGACCCCAAAGCCGCAATGGCAATCATTCACGCCAAGAGCCGTGATAACGCACGGACACCCATGCAATGGGACGCAAGTACACACGCTGGCTTCACGAGCGGCACGCCCTGGATACAAGTCAACCCGAACTATACGGCGATCAATGTTGAACGCGATCGCACCGACTCAAACTCCATCTTTGCCTATTATCAAGAGCTGATCCGACTTCGTAAAGCGAACCCGATCATAGTCTACGGCACGTACAACCTGATTCTCGATGACGACCCGGCAATCTATGCCTTCACCCGAACGCTAGATGATGACCGCCTGCTGGTCATTCTTAACTTCACCGCGAATACACCGATGTTCGTACTACCGGATGATCTGACGGCAGGCAACCCAGTGTTGCTAATAGCCAACTATCCAGTGGATGGCGGGGAGGACATTCGGAAATTGACGCTCCAGCCGTTTGAAGCGCGTGTCTACCGTTTGCGGTAACTACTCAATAGATAGAGTTCTTGCAAAAGTCAAATTGACCCCCCTCAGTCCCCCCGTTTCAAGGGAGGAAATCTTACTCCCTCTCCGTTGCGGGGAGGGTTGGGGAGGGGTTCTTTGTATTTTTGCAAGAGACGTTCATGAACTTCATAGACAACCAAGGATGGATGAAAATCCTTCTTTCCCTACACCCCACATTCCGCAGGTTGGCGGTAGAGTCAAAGGTATTTTCTCTACTCCGGACAGTTTTTTCCTAAAAGTGATGCGCTAATACGCTAGCTTGACTTCACGCAAACAACTGATTAGGGATGTTGTTAAAAATGCTCGTCAGAGATAGCCAACTTAAAAGCTGGGTATAACCGTTTGAGGCAACAGATAGAACTGCAACCCTAGCGACTAGGGGAGAAGGGATGAAAAGAAATACGATCTTGCTTGAGCTACAACCTAATCCAATCAAGCTAGCTGGCTCAACACAGTTGATAATAGCGCATCGCTTCGGTTCCCAAAAAGCGGAGCACTTTCTGCCGCTGTGCTGTGAGATTGGTAATCTGCTTGGTACCATCGACAATCACCAGATGCACCGACTGAAAACTTTGGAATACCCAGCGTAAGGTAGGACGCTCGGTCAGCTTGCCGACTTGATTGTTAATGCCCTCGCCAGCCTGCGCCAAAGCCTGACGTAACTGGCGTTGAGCCAGAGAGTAAACTAGTAAGCACAGTCCCATGACCATCACCAAAGCTTCCATACGTTTGGGGGATTTAACAAACACACTGGAAGTGAAGAATAACGGGTCTTTAAGAAAGCGAAACCCGCGTTCATTGCTCTGTTGGTCTTTGTACTCGGTGAGGGCATCATCTGCACTCAACTGGTGGGCATCGAGAACATTAGTGGCGAGGATAAACCGACCTGCACGCGTCATTTCCACCTCAATCACTTCTGAGTTAGGAGCTAGAGTAGCTTGAACAGAATAACTGCTGCGGCTGGGGGCTTCATCGAGACGGGGACGACCAGCTTTATCGTAGTGAGATTGAGAAATGCATTTGAGGTCACACAGACGGTGGTACTTCAAGGATTGCTCAAACTTGACTGCCGCCGCCCGAGCATCCGGTTCACAAGCAAACACTTGAGTGGAGAGTTGTCGGAGTTTACCTGATTGTTGCTTGTGTTCTCTTGCGATACGCTTGTTGAGTTGTTGAATATCTGCCTGTTGGCGTTGTTCGCTCTCCACAATCAACCAGCGCTGTTGGATTCCACCATAGTCACTGCGGCGTTCAGCCATACGGTATCCCTTCCGGCTACTGTTCATCCATTCACCCGTTTGAATCTCCAGCAAGATTTGCTTAGCTGCTGCCAGGGTCAAGGGAACTCGTGTCAGCCACTTGAGCTGTTTCATCGCTATCAGGTTATCGGCACTGTACAAGGCACTGTCGGCGACGCACAACCCGTCGAATGTCCATTGCTCCCGAAATTTCTCAAACAATTTCACAAAGGCAGTTTTGTCATCTTCATTGCCGTCAGCTACACGCAAAAACAAGGGGACATCCCCATCCGATGTACAAATCGTATCGACGATGAACTGTTTGAGGTCGGGTCTATGGTCTCTGGAGTAACCGTGGGTAATGATGATTGGTTTTGGCTCGTCTGCCTCCGACTGTTGAGGTGTCGCTGAGGAATTTGAGGTTTCGGCATCACTGTTTGCTGCATCTGCCGTGGATTCGCATCGATACTCTCCATCTACATGGAATGAGCTGGAGTCTAAGTGAATGCTTTTGGTCAATATCCCAAACTCTTGTGACCCTTTCATCGCCAGAGTCGTGAAGACTTGAGTCACTCCCAAGGCATACAATTTATCCAAGGCGCGTCCCAATCGGTCATCGTTCAAGTATTCCGGCTTGACTCCCTCTCCCAGCAAATGCTCTGTGGCTTTCCCCTGAAAAAACTGACTGAACAGATACAACGGTGCCGCCACGAAACCCAAACCATTGAGAATCATTGCTTTGAGGACTTGCCCTGTACTCACTTGCTCCAGTGAGTGCACTCCAACTAATTCATTGATGGCATCAACCCAACCCATTTGGTCGATTATGCCTGCAACTATGCCTAAATGATCAATGTCTTTGACTTGGATTTCGGCTGGCTGTTGAGTCATTGCTGAAAAATACCTCTGACTCTACCACCAACCTGCGGAATGTGGGCTACACCCTATTTTCAAGACAGCCGCCCACGCGAGTAGAGCGCACAACAAAAGAATGAAAATTCTTATCCCTTCTGCCTTCCGCCTTCTGCCTTCTGACTTGAAAGTGGGGAGTCGGGAGTCGGGAATCGGGAATGGAAAATG
>CBKWLJ010000465.1:0-7513 GCA_966675205.1 uncultured bacterium | reverse complement strand
ACGCTTTTGATGAGTACGATGTCATCCTCTTTGATGTTCTAGGTGACGTAGTTTGCGGTGGTTTTGCTGCTCCTCTTAACTACTCCGACTACTGCATGATTGTTACAGACAACGGCTTCGACGCCTTGTTTGCGGCTAACCGGATTGCAGCTTCCGTGCGTGAAAAAGCTCGTACCCACCCACTGCGTCTTGCTGGTTTAATTGGCAACCGTACCTCCAAGCGTGACTTGATCGACAAATATGTTGATTCTGTGCCAATGCCAGTACTGGAAGTGCTGCCTCTGATTGAAGATATTCGTGTTTCTCGCGTTAAGGGCAAAACCTTGTTTGAGATGGCAGAAACTGACCCCTCTCTTAACTATGTTTGCGACTACTATCTGAATATTGCTGATCAGATTTTGGCTGCTCCAGAGGGTGTTGTACCGAATGATGCCCCCGATCGCGAATTGTTCTCCTTGTTGTCTGACTTCTACCTCAATCCGCAGCAACCGAAGGTCAAAACTGAGGAAGAAGAACTAGATCTAATGATGGTTTAAAGAAGAGTTGAAGGTTGGAAGGTTGTTAGCGCAGCGGGGCGCAGCCCAAGTTAGCAAGTGGACTATTGGAACCTTCAACTTTCAACCCTCTTCAACCTGTAACCCTCAGGGCTTACAAAGCATACGGTGCGTTACGTGACCCTATCACATCCTACTGGCGTGACACAGCTAATTTTGTGCATTAGGAAATTGGGAGCAAATCAGTAATTTGGAGTTTATGGGTCAATTTACTATTACACCATTTTAGCTGTGTCACGCCACTACACATAGAGGCTTTGCGTAAGTCCTAACCCTAAAAATTACTGCCCGATTCTTAAAAACTTCCCTTAGAGACGAGGAGAGGATAATTTTTTATGACCCTTGCAGCACCTGAACCTTTAAATTTTGAGTGTGAAACTGGTAATTACCACACATTTTGCCCAATTAGCTGCGTAGCTTGGCTTTATCAGAAAATTGAAGATAGCTTCTTTTTGGTGATTGGCACCAAGACGTGCGGTTATTTCCTCCAGAATGCAATGGGGGTAATGATTTTCGCAGAACCGCGCTATGCGATGGCGGAGTTGGAAGAGGGGGATATTTCGGCACAGCTCAATGATTATGAAGAACTGAAGCGGTTGTGCTTGCAGATCAAACGCGATCGCAATCCTAGTGTGATTGTCTGGATTGGCACTTGCACCACCGAAATCATCAAGATGGATTTGGAAGGTTTGGCTCCTAAACTAGAGTCAGAAATTGGGATTCCCATTGTTACTGCTCGTGCCAACGGTTTGGATTACGCCTTCACCCAAGGGGAAGACACCGTTTTGGCGGCAATGGTACACAAATGTCCCACAGAAGCACCGAAGGTAGAAGCGGAGAAAGAAGAACGGAATGCTATTTCTAAACTCCTCAACTTCGGACGCAAGAAAGAAGAAGTGGTTGCGGAACAGTCAGAATATGTCGATCATCCACCACTTGTATTGTTTGGCTCTCTGCCTGACCCCGTTGTGACTAATCTAACCCTGGAACTGAAGAAGCAGGGGATTAAAGTTTCTGGATGGATGCCCTCCAAGCGTTATACTGAACTGCCAGTGATTGAAGAAGGGTATTATGTCTCTGGTGTCAACCCCTTCCTTTCGCGCACAGCTACAACTTTGATGCGTCGCCGCAAGTGCAAACTGATTGGTGCGCCGTTCCCGATTGGCCCCGATGGCACCCGCGCTTGGATTGAAAAAATTTGCTCGGTGTTTGGTATTGAACCCAAAGGATTGGAAGAACGGGAAGCCCAAATTTGGGAAAGCTTGGAAGACTACATCAAGCTGATTCGCGGCAAGTCTGTCTTCTTCATGGGTGACAACCTGCTGGAAATCTCTCTGGCACGCTTCCTAATTCGTTGCGGCATGACTTGCCCTGAAATTGGCATTCCTTATATGGATAAGCGCTATCAAGCGGCTGAACTAGCATTGCTAGAGAAGACTTGCCATGAAATGGGTGTTCCGACACCGAAGATTGTCGAAAAACCAGATAACTACAATCAAATTCAACGGATTAAGGAATTGCAGCCTGATTTGGTGATTACGGGTATGGCTCACGCTAACCCATTGGAAGCACGGGGTATTAATACCAAGTGGTCCGTTGAATTCACCTTTGCTCAAATTCACGGCTTTACCAACGCTCGCGACATTCTAGAGTTGGCAACTCGTCCACTGCGTCGGAATAACAATCTCAAAGAATTGGGTTGGGAGAAGTTGGTGAAGGAAGAAGCGAAGGTTTAAACTCTCCCCCTTTCCTCATCGGGGAGTAAGAAAAGAGTCTCTTCTCATTAGGCAATATATAGGGGCGATCGGATGCGCGATCGCTCTTTTATTTTATGCCAATGGTCTTCTCGCTTCTGGTAGTTAGAATACTATAGCCACATCTATGGTGTTTCGATCATGAGTCTCAAAAGTCAAACTTGCTAATCTTGTACTACCCAGCATCACTAAAATGGGAGTTAATAGATATCAATGCTAAGGAGTAACTGCTGTGATGGATCTGGAAAAGCTCAACTCAGAATTCCCAGACGAAGATACTGATATTGATGAAGAGGAAGATATTGAGCCAGAAGAAGAGGTAATTACTACTCCATTTGACCCTAGCAAAATTAGGGTTGATACCCGACCAATGACTATTGATTTAGTGCTTAAAAGAATTAGATTTGCTGAGATTGATTTAGCTCCTGATTTTCAACGCCATGCTAACATTTGGAATGATACTGCTAAAAGCAGGCTCATTGAGTCTATTCTCATTCGTATTCCACTACCAGCATTCTATATGGATGCTACTAATGAAGATAAATGGTTAGTTATAGATGGCTTACAGCGTCTCAGTACTCTCAAACAATTTGTTATTGATAAAACACTCAGATTAAATAACCTAGAATTTCTTACAAATCTTAAAGGCAATACTTATGATGAACTTCCCCGTAATTACCAGCGTAGAATAGATGAAACTGTGCTTACAGTGTATTTGATTGAAAAAGGAACTCCACCTGCCGTTAAGTTCAATATTTTTAGACGAATTAATACAGGTGGTCAGCCCCTATCTCCCCAAGAATTACGTCATGCACTGAACCCAGGACAAGCAACCAAATTTCTAGATAGATTGGCTAAGTCTAAAGAATTTAAAAAAGCTACTAATATTAGCAGTAAACGTCAACAACGCATGGACGATCATGAGTTTGTTTTGGGATTTGTTGCTTTTTCTATAACTCCATATCTGCATTATCCAATTAAAGAAGGTAGGGATTATTTTCTAAATGATGCTATGGGTAAAATAAATAGAATGAATGCAGAGGAACTAAATGAGATTGAAAAAAAATTTATAAATTCTCTGAATGCTGCTTACTCTATATTTGGTAAATATGCCTTTCGTAAAATTATCAGAAATAATTCCAAACAACAGCCCCTTAATAAATCTTTATTTGAAGCTTGGTCAGTTAGCCTTAGCCAACTTAATAATGAAGAAATTGAAATTCTCAAGCAGCGGAATAAAGAACTAATAGATAAATTCATTAACTATATTGATAAAGATGACGAATTTGTTAAATCTATATCTCAGGCTGCTGAAAAAGTTTTCTATAGATTTAGTACCATCCAAAAAATTATTAAAGATGTGCTTTCATGATTAGTTTTCTGCGATTGAAAAACTTCAAAGCTTTTGAAGACCAGAGACTTGGCTTAAAAAACCTAACCTTACTGTCTGGTCTTAACAGTACGGGCAAATCTTCAGTTTTACAAGCGCTACTCTTGCTTCGTCAATCTTACAAACAAGATTTATTACCTGAGATAGGCTTAGCTCTCAATGGCGATTTTGTTGGTATTGGTACGGCTCAAGATGCACTATTTGAAGGCGCGAAAGAAGATTCAATTGGTTTTGAAATTATTTGGAAAGATGGAAAACAGGGGGCATGGCTTTTTAACTATAATCGAGAGGCAGATGTTCTAGCCATCGCTTCACCCCCAACTGCCCCTGATATATATCACTCAAGTCTTTTCAACGATAACTTTCACTACCTACAAGCAGAACGGATTGGCCCCCGAACATACTTTGAGATATCAGATTTTCAAGTACGGCAGCATCAACAACTCGGAACTAAAGGTGAATATACTGCACACTTCCTCTCTATTTATAGAGATAAAAATATTCTCGATGCTAAGCTCAGCCACCAACAGGCAATTTCACTTAATCTAAGAGAGCAAATTGAGGCATGGCTAGGAGAAGTCAGCCCAGGTACACGCCTAGAAATCAGGTCTAATCCCGATATGGATTTAGTAAGCTTTCAATACTCCTATGGGCTTAGCAATCCTCGTCGTGCTACTAATGTTGGATTTGGCATTACCTACACTTTACCCATTATTGTTGCGGTACTTGCATCTTTACCCGGTACGCTCATTCTAGTCGAGAATCCAGAAGCACACCTCCATCCTAGAGGACAATCGAAAATGGGTGAATTGTTAGCACTGGCAGCAAGTTGTGATGTTCAAGTTGTCATAGAAACTCATAGTGATCATGTATTAAACGGAATTCGTCGTGCTGTTCATGACAGTAAGCTCGATCCTAAAGATGTACAACTTCACTATTTCTATCGAGATGAGGGAAATGAGCAGCCTGTAACGCGGGTAATATCACCTCACATGGATGCAGATGGACGAATTGATAAATGGCCAGAAGGTTTCTTCGACCAAGCTGAAAAAGACTTGCTGGAGTTGCTGTGAATGCACTTCTTGATTAATGAGCTTTCTTTTATTGCCCAAGCAAGCACTAAATACGAAGCTGATGAGCTGATGGCAATACTAGTCAATATAATTACTGAGTTAGAGCCTATTCAGGGCGACGATCCAATCCAAGTACATAGTAGTTTTACCAACCGCAAAATATCAATCGACTGTAGTGTAAAACAGTGGGTTTATGAAAAATTAAAATCTCCTACTGAGAGGCAGATTGGTAGCTTATTTGTCCGGCTTATGAGCCAAGGTCCTTTTATTGATAGAACTTTAAGCGAATTATTGAATTATCATGAATGTCAATTCAATAATCAAGATGTTTCTGAAAGCTCGTTAGCAGGAGCTGCTTATCTTAAAGGAGCTTTAATTAGTTTGAAGAATTCACCTGAATTTATAGGTGAGCGCTTTCAAGTAAAGTTCAGCATAGATGGTAACTTATATGAAGATTTAGAAGTTCACAACCTAACTGATGTAGGTCAATCAAACAAGCTACGCCCACGTTATGTACCTAGCCCTAAGCACGCTATAGGTGGTTGGGGGACTCTTATGGATCTCAGTGATGAGGTAGCTCAAGCAGTTTTAGATAAAGGCATTGTAAGTGGTAGACAAATTTACGGCTATTTTGAGGAGAAATTCTATGAATTTCAATCCGACAATGCGGGTGGCTTTCATGGATATCCTGTAGCCCAAAACGAAGTACTTCCCAAAGTTATTAAAAAAATGCAAGAGTGGAAACTCTGTTAAGTGAAATTGAAGTAGAAAAGTAATAAGTGCTTACCTTTCCTTACCTTTTTTAGGCACTGCTCCATACACAGAAGATCCAGAAGAAGAGAGATTGATGGCTCACCAGTCTCCATCTTCGCTACCCGCGACTGGCTGGAGTTTATTTTCTAGCCAAACTCTACTGAGAGAGCTTCTGACTTAGGCGAAGTTCCCTGAATCGTTTACTATAAGACAGCTTCTCTGCGTTCCCGTGTCCGGAGTGTCTGTCTCGACTAATATCTTTGAACGCTACTCAGTATAAACATCCCATCCCCTATTCCTCGCTGGTTTCTTGTGAGGGCCACAGTAGGCGTAAAGCCATCAGCGCAAAGCCAACTGCTGCGATCGTTTTAAGGATACGATCTGGAAAAAGCTGAGCTACTCCTTCTCCAGCGATCACACCTAAGAAGCTAGCCAACAGCAGGGCAGCAACTGAGCCAAGAAACACAGCACGAGGAGATTTCATGCTACCGCCTAATGCGATCGCAGCCAGTTGGCTCTTGTCTCCAATCTCTGCCAAAAATACCGTGATGAAGCTTAGTCCGAGAAGTTGCCAGTCCATGATGTTAAAGGTGATTAAATTATGAATTATGAATTATGAATTATGAATGGTTCAAAGTTCAGATTATGGGAGGGAGATTTCAATTTTCAGTTCCCTCGGCTATCCCTCATCCCTAGCAAGCCAGACTTTGGAGCTAGTCTCTAACCCAGTAGATGAATTAAGACTTTTTCATCATTCATAATTCATAATTTTGTTCCACTTGCCAACTAGAAATGCACGACATCCCACAGCAGCATGACAGAGATAAAGAGTAAAAGAGCTCCGGCTGATGTTTCTAGTGTTTTAGGAGAAAGGCGTGTTGCTAACCACCGCCCTATGAGTACACCTAGCAAACTGGTGGCAATCAAGGCGATAGCAGCACCGGCGAAGACAACCCAGGGAGATTGAGATTGAGCACTCATCAGCAGGGTTGCAAGTTGGGTTTTGTCTCCCATCTCCGCCAAAAAAATTGTTAAGAATGTCGAGCTAAAGATTCCCCATATTCCTAGTTGGCTGGATTTTATGGACTGAGATTTCTGTGGACTTTTGATTGAGGAATGCTCTGTTAACTCAGTTACAGGGCTAAGCTCAGAACTAAGCTCTCTAGATTCGGTGGCTGGCAGATTCAAGGCTTGAGGGACTTTCAGGGCTTGCTCAACGACGGGCTGATATGAGAGTTTCACAGGCTCTTAGATTTGATGGAAGTTAGTTTTCATTTTCTTTTCATTATCTTCTCAAAAGTTTACGAAGAATAGCAAGTCTGTTTGTTTTCAGTGGATAGTTAAGGCTTTAGCCAAGCATAGGGATACTTTTAACCAGCCCCTTCAAGACGCTCACTCCTGCGTCAAATACCGACTTCTCTGTCAAAGCGGAGCATTTCCAAACTGCGATCGCCATAGACGCCTTCAATCTGCTGACGACAGCACTCTATCGCAAAATCATTTAACTCATCCGTAGGAATACCGTACATTTGGTAAAAGATATCCGCATCCACACGGCAAAAACGAGGTCGATTAGCATAAATACGGCATTCGCGGGTGTCATGGTCAAAATTGACACACCATCCCCCTTCACCCACCATACTCAAATACTGTTCTAGCTCTTCTGAGGAAAGATATATCTCTAAGTCGGGACGATCTGCTGGATCAAGATTACAGCAGGCACCACATTCCTTTACACAACGCCAAGTTGCCATTCACTTACACAAAGGCTAAAAATTCTATGCCCATCCAGCTTAACGAGTTTTTCTGGCAGTCGCTCCTGTATCTTTTTTATTGCGTTTTGTAGATTTTTGTAAATTTAATTAAAATAACAGGAGAACAACCTAGTAAAATCTAAGCGAGAATTTTTCAATTCCGCTATCAATTTCCTTGGGTCAATTCGGGAGGACAAATGGATTTTAGCTTTTTGGGTAACATCAACTGGGAAGT
>CBKWLJ010000464.1:0-7533 GCA_966675205.1 uncultured bacterium | reverse complement strand
ATTTCTTCGACACTAAGGGAGTCTCGGATGCGAGAGCTAATTTCATTGAGAGCTTGAGCCCGTAGAGTTTCCGACTCTTTCTGCTCGAGAAAATGTACACGTTCTAAGCAAAGCCCTAAGCGAATTGCTAACTCTTTGAGGAAATTGACTTCAGACTGCTGCCAAACATGAGGGGCGCTACAGTGATGAGCAATCAGCAAGCCAAAAAGTTGACCGTCTTTAATAATTGGCGTGACTAAATTTGCCTTGATTTGCAGCCGTTCCATTAACCGCAAATGTTCGGGGTGAAAACCCGCCTCAAACACATTATTCGTGGGAACGACACGCCCTTGTCTGTATTCTTCGATCAAATGCTCCCCCATACAGGGGTCTTCGATTTTTGCTCCTAACGCTTTGGGCCAAACGGGAACAACAGCCTCAGAGGAAATGTATCCGCGCCAGTCAGGGTGGAAGCGATAAACCACGACCCGATCGGCTTCGAGGATGCGGAGAGCACCTTGGACAGCCTTGTCAAAGACATCTTCTAAATCTTTCTCTGTACGAGCGTTGGAGATAGCAATGTCTCCAAATAATCCGGCCTGTTCGGTTTCAGCAGCTTGTGCCCACAATAAAGTCTCTAATCGGCTAGCCATTAAGTTAATATTGGCACCTAGTTCCGCGAGCTCATCTTCACCCTCCATGGCTACACGGGTATAAAGTTCTCCTTGCCCCAGTTTTTCTACGGCTTCACTGACAGCGAGGACGGGACGTGTCGCCCGTTTAGCTAGATAAACAGCAAGTGCACTGACGAGCAAGGCTGTTAACCCAGTTCCTAGTGCGAGAATTAGGAGCAATTGCCGTTGAGGTGCAAAGGCAATGTCTGTCGGCGTTGCCAAGGCGACTTGCCAATTGAGTTCGGGAAGACCTTCGAGCTTGCCAAATGGGGTATAAGCAAATAGCTTCTTCTCTTTGTCAATTTGATCGTTAATGACCAAACTGGTGGGTTTACCAACTGCTTGTAGCTGCGCCAAGGCGGGAAAAACAGCCAGAGGGTCTTTATTCTCTTTGTTCTTTTCCTGACTCAGAAAAATTTTCCGTACCGAAGCATCCATCAAATAAAATTCGTCCCCAGCATCCCCGAAGTTCTTCATAAATTCTTCTAGAACAGTGACGGGCATACGGGCACGGATAACGGCAATGGTCTTACCCGTAGCCTTATCCTTAACGGGGGCCGCAAAGTGAAGGGTCAGTCTTTCAGGGTTGTCGGAAACAGCAGGTAAGATGGCATCACCAATGATTGGTCGATTGGTTTTGAGTACTTCCTGAAAATACTGCCGCGAACTTTGATTGGGTATGGGGTCTCCTTTAGTTTTGACCATGACGTTGCCTTGGAGGTCAACCACGGAAATCAGGTCGTAAACTTGGTACGCTTCTAGAAAGCGGTCTAACTGGGCTTGCTTTTCGGCAGGTGGTGTGTCTTGCCTGAGGGTCGCATCAGTTAACATGGGGAGGTTAGATAAGACCTGAATATCCCCATAACGCTCTCGGATAAAGCGCTTGATTTTGTCCTCCATGGCAATGACGGTGGAGGTTTTGCTTTGGGAAATTTGCGTGGTGATTGATTGGTTGGCAACTTGATAAGCGGTTGCGCCAATCAGTACAACTGGGATCGTGCCTAGTGCGATCGCTAAAGCTGTGGCTTTTTGAGTTAGGCGCAAGTTTTGCCACCGAGAGATTCCCGATTTCTGAGAAGGTTTAGCCTCAGCAGCAGAGTGCCGTTGTTGCTGAGATTCAACTGCCTCGATTACGGATTCGGGGGAGACAGAGGATGGAAAAGCTGGACTGTTGGTATAACTATTGGAACTATTTTGATTAACCGTTTTTAGGAAATCTTTGCCTAGTCCGTTGAACTCCTGTTTATATCCTTTCGGATCTGGATCAAACTGAGTAGCCATGAAGCAGTCTCCTCGAAGTGATAGTAAATGGGTAAAGGTGGGAAAATTTCAATACAAGAACGTCTGTACCACGCCTGATCACTGAAGGTTAAGGGCGTAGCTCTTGTGTGAACTACATTGATGAAGGCGCGATCGCTCTTTGAGCACGGCTAATTGAGCCTATTACCGAAAAATGGCAGTACGCGATGCTTCGAAGAGTCGTTTTATTGCATTAGCCAGTCTAAGTTGATGCTTTCTCTGAGTCTCGTTACTAACTGCATAGAATTTCTGTCAGTTCAGACAGCGCTTTTGGCTCTCTCACTTCAGAAAAGCTGATTTGCGCTTACAGTAACATCAATGTTCTAAAATGGCAGAGCATTACCTTTATAGTTCGAGACTTATTGAGGAAAGAACCTGTGCGGCGAGAGTGACTTGAATATGAGATGTCTCTATCAACCCTGTCAAACCTTCTACAGTCTGCACCACCAACCTCAGAACAATTAAGCCCGAAGTGGAGCATCGATCCTCTCGTTTTGCTGAGATTTTTGATTTCTCCAAGACCTGAAGGTTTAGGAAGAGAATACGGTTTAGAGCACTCGCCTACAAGCTACACTCGCTGCGGCAACACCGCCCCCCGCAGCAATCAAAGCACCCATTGGCCCGCCGACTGCTTCGCCAGCTACAGCCATTTCAATCGCAACAGCCAGTACGCATTCGTCCAAATCAGCTTCTGAACCCGGTTGAGCATTGGGATGATTGTCTCTCCATGCCTGAGCTAAAGGAAGTGCTAATTTGACTAATTGATTATTAAGGTCGAATTCTCGCAGTTCTTCGCGAGTTACATAATTGGGATTGCTCGGCTTCAGATTAGTAGACTGTTTTTCTTTCTCTGAGTTGAAGAGACTCATAGTCCTATTACCTAAAAAAAACACCACATTCAGGAAGAATGAGATTGAAGCGGAAACGATGGCAACCCTGGTGGTGTCCAACCTACAGGAGCTTCTAGAGCGAGAGACCAGGGTGGCTAGTCTGCTGCTTGTATACTCTCTTGGGGTCGAATCTGTAAGACGGACGTATAACGCGTATTACAATAATTCGTATGATAGGGCAATTCCCTGACTCTTAGCAACCAACTCTCTTGATTTTTATTGAGTCTTCATAAAAAACTGGCTCGTTATCGCCAATTTCACTGAGCCCAGGCAAAGATTGAGTCGGAGAGTTCTGTTGGGTGGAGTAGACGAGCGATGGGAGTTCAAGAATGAATTTCGAGTGCTGACAGTGGAGCATCAACCCTGAGCCAAGACAAGAACCTGAAAATGGGTTCTCAGTAGCGAGCGGGAACACAGGTATAAAACTTTACTTGTTTTTTACAAATCAGCTTAGGTTGCTGAAGAGTGAATGAAGCTAAAGCTGAATAGGAGACACATCGGCGATCGCCCTCTATTGTCAAAAGAATGAGTGGCATCTACTCTTGCTGAAGATATCCTAAACTAAGCCTCAGCGGTAGTTTATTGTCTTTTGCTACAGCATTGCATTAGCTTTCTGCCAACTTTTTATTTTTAACACCTCATAGAAACTAACTTAACTCTATCTTTTGATAGAAGTTGAGTTTATCAACGTCTAAATCAGTTCATTTATAAATAAAATAATGAATACAGAGAGTCAGGATAAAAAAACAAAATTCAATGTGGAAATGATTGCCGGCTCATTCTTTTTGCTTTTGTTGGCTTGGGGATGTCTGTCTCAATTTCATACTCCTTTAACTTGTCAACAAGCAAAAGAGAGTTGGCAAAAAAAACAAATTCATCAAAGCACTTCCAGTAGTCAGTCCTTAGAGACTGAAATCGTCAATAGAGATACAATTCATCTCTGTTTATAAGCTTGCTTGTTCACCTTTTAGTTACTTTTATTATTGTAAATAACAATTTTTTTGTCAACATTATTAGGGGATTTGGCTTAAAATCAATACGTCATTATATAGCGTATAAAATAAAAGTTTTTTCTAAAATTTATGCCTGGGATAAAAATTTATAACCGAAAGACATTATCTTCTTAAAAAAAATAAAATATCAAGAACTTTTGTGGTTTTTAAAATCATTTTATTTAATCCTTATATTGCCTAAATTTACCTAAATATCCTCTGGGAAAATTATATAAATTATAGACTGCATACATCTATGTCATTAATACCAGGCTTTTTTAAATATTTAATAAAATTTTCTTGTTTTTTGGCGAATATTAGTTGATTAGAATAATATTGACATGAGTAATACAGACTAAGCAGTATTACAAGCGGGATTGGTTGGTCTTGCACTGTACTAAGTTAATTGGGATTAAATTGCATAACTTGGACGAACTGAATGCCCATTTCACAAGAACTATGTTGAGTATTAACTTGCTAATTGAATACACAACAACTTAGTACCGACTTAGGAGGAGTTGAATTACAATCAGCGTCAATAACGCTGATTATTCAGCCTATTCAAATAGAACAGTCACTTCCTGAGACTGATTAAAATAATTCCAAATTGCTACCGCCAAGTCGCTTTCAAATTCAAGCTTTTCAACACCATTACATTTTTCTGGGCAGCAGCAGTCCATTGTACTATCTAATGACCCTTCAGGAATCGTCAAGCAGATATTAACGATGGGAATATCTTTATCATCGCCCAATCCACTGTAAGTGCTGTATCTAACAGCAGCAATACAGTCAAGATTGATAATTAGATCTGCGAGTCGAATAAACGCCACAATTAATTCCTCGCAAAGATAATTTAGTAATGTTCTTGCCAAAAAAAATCCTAACAAATTAGGCAGTCTACTAAATGAGTGAGGTGAAACTCTTCTATCTTTAGCATCATTTTGTAAGAACTCTAAAAACACTAGTAAAGCAAATCCTCACGCCAATACGCTGACGTTTGTGGATACAAATTTGTCTGATTCAGACGATAGATTTGTTGATGACACCCTAAAGAAGAGCGATCGCGCTAAGCGCATCGCTATCAATGATTATCGTCTGAACTTCTGGCTTTGCTCTGAGAAGGTTGCCCGTAGTGCCGTGCGTGAACACTACTGGTGTTTAACCTAAAAGAAAGACAAGACCAGCAAAAAGGAGTCACTATCTCAACGGATTTAGTCGAAGAGGTAGGCAAAATCGTAAGATTTTGTATAACTCGTAATACGTCATTATGCATGATATGCCAATCTGTGACGAGGAGCAACAACGCCAAGGTGGCTTCATCGAGTCTTTAAGAATTACTCAACTAACTTATCCCTGTCATTAATTCCACAATATTTCTTAACAATATTTGCCAATAATATTTTTTAAGATGTGATTGAACTGAGAACGGAAGATTGACTCCTCCCGAAATTCACCCTTGTATTCCATCCCTACCGCATCCAGAGTACAATTACCCTTCCGATGCTCTTCTATCGTGCTACCAAGTCGAAGGCTAGATCTTCTTTCCCCTCTCACTGGTAGATGTTTAAGCTGAGAGCCTTACGACAATCAGCATCAAATTGATAAAAAATTTTCCGGTTTCAGAGAGCCATCGTCTTCTCAGTAGTCTTGTCTGTTGGTGTTAATAAATCCCTAATTGGTCTCACTAAGCTGACATAAAAAAAATAAAAGGGACTGAGGAAATAGCCCCAGTAAAACGCAAGCTCACAAGCTGCCACCCAATCGCTAGAAAGCGATTTTGCATTCTGTTTGCCCCTACGGCTTGAACGATAATGAATTAGGTGTATGATAAGCCGACGTAGACTCCCCAAAAATGTTCTTAGAAGAACTATAGGTGTTTGCCAAAACGGAGTAGGAAGCGCCCGCAGACAACAACTGTTCAAACCTACGCCCAACGAGAGGCGGATTAAATAATTTTTTTCCAACCGCCATTGAGGGATTTGATGGTAAGTTTCCATCGTTGGATTGTACCAAATTTCCCAACCCGCTTTGTGTAGGTGCAACAGTGGCTCTAAATCTTCACCCCCCACTAATGACTTACCAATCCTACCTTTCAAAACCGGACGTTTGGGAACGGCTTGGCACCAGGCTGCTTTACTTACAACTAATCCCGCTCCTGGCGGTAATTTCAACTGATCAGGTTCGTAGAGAAGGGCCTGTTGGCCTCGTTCTGTAATTCCCAAAAAAGGTGCAATTCGCTCAAAGTTCGGTGGTGGTTCAACCTCAAATTCGCCATGAATTTGACTGGCATAAGCTCCCGCATGGGGATGAGTTTTACCAAAAGCATAGGCAGCCGCTACCCAGTCTTGTGCGGGTAAATTATCATCATCGAGTAATCCCACCCACTCACTGTTTGCTTCTTGCACTGCCCGCATTCGCGCAAAAGCTGCACCTTGTCGGGGTTCTAGGTAATACTTTAACGGACAAGGACAAGCTCCAGTGGCTTGATATTCAAAAACCACATCAGCGGTTCTATCCTGACTGTTGTTATCGATAACGATAATTTCCCAGTTGAGGTGTTCTACGCCAATTTGCGATCGCAATCGCTCTAAAATCTTAGGTAATCGGCTTTCCCCGTTATAAGTTGGAATTGCAACCGTAAAGTCAACTGACATAATAAGCTACCCCTGGGTTAGATGTCATCGAACTAAAAAACCTGGGCTAATCTTTACGCTGAAAATACCCATGCCGCCACAGGTAAAAAGGACTTTCCAGACTACTGACAAAAAGCTGAAATTCGCAAGCAGCAATTAAGTCTGACTGAACACGGAAACCATGCTTGAGCAAGTGAAACCCAATCTTTCGCACATCATTAGCCATGTAAGCCAATGTAGCAACAGGTCGCTGCCAAGGCTTCACTCCCAGCATCCGCGTTACATGACGACTCAACCCAATTCCCCGAAAAAATGGAATTAAATATTCCCGTTCCAAGCGCCAACGGGGAATTTTATGGTCAATTTGCATGGCGGGGTTGTACCAAATTTCCCACCCCTTGGCTTGAATGTAAGCCAGTAGCTCCAAATCTTCACCCGTGAGCATACTGCCTGGAGTGCGTCCTGACAAAATAAGATGATTAGGAACACTCTCCAACCATGCTTGTTTACGCACCACTAACCCAGCCGATGGCGGTAAGACTCGATGCCGAGGTTCATACCGCGACGGTTCAGAACCCCGTTCAGTAATCGCTAAAAAAGGAGTCAACTTTTTAAAATTTTCCGGAGGCGTAACCTCGAAATCTCCACGAATACGACTTCCATAAGCACCAACATTAGGATGTTCTTGAGCAAAGGTGTAGGCCGCGTTTACCCAATCTAGTGCAGGGATATTATCATCATCCAGAAATCCAATGAGTGCGCCTTTCGCTTCTACAAAAGCGCGGTGCCGTGCATGTGCCGCCCCCTGCTTTGGCTCAAAACAATATCTTAAAGCACACTGCCCAGGCCAGTTCGCTTGATAGGCTTGAACAACTTTTGCTGTATCGTCAGTACTGTTGTTATCAACAACAATCACTTCCCAACAGCAAGTCTCAACCTGATTTGCCTCTAGCACACTGTCTTGGCAAGAAGCACGTAATCGCTCTAAAACCTCTGGTAGACGCCTTGCCCCGTTATAAGTCGGGATGGCGACAGTCAAATCAACGACCATCAAGTTTACCAACAA
>CBKWLJ010000463.1:0-7569 GCA_966675205.1 uncultured bacterium | reverse complement strand
CCGCCAAACCAGCAACAATGACTCCTAACCAGGGCGAACCTGTTAAATAAGAAATAGCATAGGCACTCATTGCCCCGGTTAACAGAGTTCCCTCCAATCCCAGGTTAATTTTGCCGCTTTTTTCAGTGAGGCATTCCCCAAGGCTGACAAACAAAAAAGGAACACCACCCCGCAGGGTTCCGGCTGCGATCGCTAAGGGAACTCCCCACCAGCCTAATGCTTCTGCTGCCATTGAATTCCTCCGTTATCGATTTTGGATTTTGGATTTTGGATTTTAGATTGCAGAATTGAACATTCATAAAGTGCTTAGATACCCATGAACTTGCATTCACAAACGAAAATTTTTATTCCTTCTGCCTTCTGCCCTCTGCCTTCTGACTTCTGCCTTATTTTCAGATTAAATAGTGGCTGGTGATTGTTGACCGGCAGGGGGCTGACTGCCACTGACGGCTGGCTCATCCTTGAAGATTGCCAAGCGTCCGTAAAGGGATTCGCTGTACAAAATAACCAGGAAAACCAATCCTTGAAAAACTAAAACTGTTGCATCAGGTAGTTCGTGTACTCGCTGTAATATCCCGCCACTGGTGAGGATGCCACCGAGTAATATTGCTACTACTGTTGCCGCGAGGGGATTGTATCGGGCAATAAACGCGACTAATATTCCGCTATAGCCATAGTTAGCATTGAGGGATTCGTTGGCTCTGCCGTGTACGGCGGCAATTTCTACCATGCCTGCTAGTCCAGCACAGGAACCTGCTAGAAAACAAATTGCCATTGTCAGCTTACCTACCGGGAGTCCAGCAATTCGGGCGGCGCGAATATTGCCCCCAGCAGTACGAGCAGCAAAACCGAAGGTAGTACGCTGGATGAGGAAGTATGCGATCGCACAAGCAATCAAGCCGTAAATTAGACCATAGTGAACGCGAGTACCGGGGATTTTCCCCAGCATATCGGCATCGGGAATGGGGAACGTGGAGGGCTTATTGAGGGAACTGGGGTCTTTCCAAGGGCCGCCAACTAAGTGATTCAAAAGAGCGATCGCAATATAATTCAATAGCAAACTACTAATCGTTTCATTAACACCTCGGTAGTGGCGCAATGCTCCAACCGCCCCAATCCACAAACCCCCACAGATGATACCCGCTAGCGCCATTGCTAGCTGCACTATGATAGGTGGTGCGCCTTTGAGGGTTAGGCCAGTTGCGATCGCTCCCAATCCACCAACAACCAATGCACCCTCATTACCAATAATCACCAAACCTAAACGAGCGGGTAACAACGTACATAGAGAAGTCAGCATTAATGGTGCGGCTCGAATAAGCGTATTTTGGAAAGAAAACCAACTCCCAAAAGCCGCTTTGTAAATCGAGCCATAAACAGCAAAGGGATTGGCACCTGCTGCTGCACAAAATATGCCGAATAAAATGAGTGAGAAAACCAAAGCAGCGACGGGAAGACAAACCGCTTCCAAACTGCGACGCCAATTGTAATGGTTAATCATAAAACATGAATTGTAAATTATGAATTATGAATTATGAATTATGAATGGATATCAAGTCTGTCTAATTTCCCCTCTTCGCATTTGTCTCAACTATGGGATGAAACCAGAATTGAGCGGAGTGGGCTAACTTTTTTTATCATTCATAATTTATAATTCATCATTTTTGCTAACTGTTGACCTTGCCAACAACACCTGAAACTAACCAATTCATCTTTTCTAGTGCGGTATCCTGCTGTTTGAACTCCTCACCTGTTGGAATTACAACTTTGCCAGTGTTATCTTTAAGTTCTCCTTTGTAAACGACCATGCTGCCATCAAGAAACTTCGCTTTTGCGGCATCAGCATCTTTTTTCGCTTGCTCAGTGACGGCTGAACCATAGGGCGAAAGCTTCAAAAAGCCTTCCTTAAAACCACCCCGTACTAAATGAGGAATACCGCCATTGGCTGAGGTTTTGCCAGCCTGAATCATTTCCACATATTTGGTATAGACATTTGTCCAGTCCCACTCTGCACCTGTTAGATATCCTTTGGGTGCAAGCTGGGCTTGATTGGCATGATATCCACTCGCGAAAATGCCTCGTTTCTCAGCCGTTTCTACAATGACTTTGGGGCTATCTACGTGACAGGTAAGAACATCAATTCCTTGGTCGGCCATGCTGTTAGCAGCTTCTGCCTCTTTAACCGGTAATGCCCAATCTCCTGTGAATATAACCTGGGTTGTAACGGTTGGCTTAACACTGCGTGCCCCCAAAGTAAAGCTATTAATATTACGCAATACTTGGGGGATAGGTTTAGCTGCAATGAACCCTAATTTACCCGTCTTAGAAGTCAATCCAGCGACGATCCCTGCCACATAGTTAGCTTCATCAATGTAGCCAAAGTAAGTGCTAATGTTTTTTGGGTGTTTTCCTTCCTGATACAGTCCGCCACAGTGCAAGAATTGAACATCAGGGTATTCTTGGGCAACTTTTAGAACATGAGGGTCGAAATAGCCGAAGGATGTTGGAAATATAACCGTTGCTCCGTCCTGCTCGATCATACTCCGCATGGCTTCCTGAACTTCTGTCGTTTCAGGAACGCTGGCTTGCTCTACAATTTTTATACCAGGAAGCTTGGCAATCCCTGCTGCCCCTTCAGCATGGGCTTGATTGTAGCCGTAGTCGTCTTTGGCACCCACATAGATAAATCCGATAACTAGTGGCTTGCCTGCTTTACCGGAGTCGGCTTGACTTTGATTTGATGCAGTGCATCCAGTTCCAAATTTAGAAGTGACTCCAAACGCTGTGGTGGCTAACAAACCACGAATGACTTGACGACGGGATAGGTGTAGAAACCTGCTCACTGCTGGTAACTCTCCTTACGACAGGATGAAGAATGGCTGCTGTCGGCTCTTAATAAAGGAGAGATTAGCAGTGTGATGGAGTTTTGAGGGTATGAAAAGGTTCGGAAAAGGTTCGATTAAAGTGAGAAGAATGTCATCCAAGTAACAAAAGTTACTTGGCGAAAACCTATAGGATACACATCTAATCAATCACGGTAATCTGCATATGAGTTAGTAGTCAGGTTTTCAGTGGTTATGAAGTTGTACGGTGTGAGGCATTTAGGACTCAACAAACTGATGTTGTGTCTGCCGAGTGAGTTGGGTATTTTGTCAGGGTTTTTTGACCCATGAATAACGAAGAAGCATTAGCAATTGTTAAAAGAATATTAACTGAAGAACGTTTAAGTAAACTGCAAGTAACGGTATTTCGTCACGCTTGGGAAGAGCGTTCCTATGTAGAAATTGCTAAAAATTCCGGTTATGAAGTCGGTTATATCAAGCAAACAGGTTCTCAACTGTGGCAGTTACTCTCTAAGGCGTTTGGAGAAAAGGTTACTAAGAGTAATCTTCAATTAGTTTTGCAGCGAAAGGCAAAGGAATTCGTCACTTTTCAGGAGTCAGGAGTCAGTAACGATTTACCCTACTCTTCGGGGAACAGGAACGGTTTTTCTGAACTACCGGAATGGCTATACAAGCCAGGAACACCAAGCCAGGATTTACTAACAACCAACAACCAGCAGTACTCAATCCAAAATCCACCCCCCCTTATCCCCCCTTATCAAAGGGAGGACAAAATCCAAAATCGAAAAGATTGGGGAGATGCCCCTGATGTAGCCGTTTTCTACGGACGTACAGAAGAGTTGACAACGCTAGAACAATGGATTTTGCAGGAACGTTGCCGACTCGTTGGCTTGTTCGGTATGGGGGGAATTGGCAAAACCTCTTTAGCCGTCAAGCTAGCCAAACAAATTCAAGGTGAGTTTGAGTGTGTCATTTGGCGCAGTCTTCGCAATGCCCCACCCCTTCAAGAATTCCTAGCCGATTTAATCCAAGTTCTGGTGATGGAACAGGAAACCCATCTACCCAATTCTTTGAACAGTCAAATTTTGTGGCTGTTGGACTATTTGCGTAGACATCGCTGCCTATTGGTTTTTGATAACCTTGAAACTATTATGCAAGCTTGTGATCGCGATGGGGGTTATCAAGCTGGATATGAAGGCTACAGCCAGCTTTTGAAATGTTTGGGAGAAACTGACCATCAAAGTACTTTTGTACTAACGAGTCGGGAAAAACCCAGAGAAATTGCTGCGATTGAGGGGAAAGCCCTGCCTGTGCGATCGCTACGACTGACAGGCTTATGTGAAAACACTATACAAGAGATTTTCAACATTAAGGGAGATTTCTTGGGTTCAGCAACTCAATGGAAAATCTTAGTTGAACATTATGCAGGCAATCCCTTAGCCTTGAAAATAGTAGCCTGTGCTATTAAAGATTTCTTTGAAAGCAGGATTGCTGATTTCCTAGAAGTCCTACAACAGGGAACTTCGATTTTTGGTGATATTCGGGATTTGTTAGCCTGTCAAATTGATCGTCTGTCAGATTTAGAGCAACAGGTGATGTACTGGTTAGCCATTGATAGAGAACCCGTTTCCTTATCCGAACTCCGAGCAAATTTTGTTCCCCAGGTATCCCTGAGTGATTTACTAGAAGCATTAACCTCCTTAGAGAGGCGATGTCTAATTGACAAAGCTACACCGACGCTGATTGAAAAGAGTCGAACTCTATTTACTCTACAACCGGTTGTCATGGAATACATGACTGACCGTTTAATTAAACGGATTTATGAAGAGTTAGAAAGTTTCAATGTTGAAAGTTGGAAGGTTGAACGTTCCGGGGGAGTTCAAGGGGCAAATTTATCTACTAACCTGCAACATGCAAACCTACAACCTGCAAACCTGCAACATGCAAACCTACAACCTGCAAACCTACAACCTGCAAACCTGCGACCTGCAACCGAAAATCATTTCAAACTCTTCAAAACTCATGCTCTCATCAAAGCCCAAGTTAAAGACTATATTCGAGAGACTCAAATTCGTTTAATCCTCAAACCTGTATTAGAGAGGTTACTCCATAGCAGTAGCAAGGAAAAATTAGAAGAAAAATTAAGGCAAATTCTCTCTGATTTCCGGAATAAATCTGCTCAAGAAACCGCCTATATCGGTGGAAATATCCTTAATTTACTCTGTCAACTGCAAACGGATTTAAGCGGATGGGATTTTTCCAATATTACGGTGTTGCAAGCTTATCTTGGTCGAGTCAATCTCCATCACGTCAATTTTGCACAAGCGAATCTAGATAAATCGGTTTTTACCGAAACCTTTAGCCAAATCTTATCAGTTGCTTTCAGTCCTGACGGCAAGCTATTGGCAACTGGGGATGTAAACCATGAAATTCATGTATGGCAAGTTGAGACGGGCAAACAACTGTTAACTTGCAAAGTTGATGAAGGTTGGATTTGGTCTGTTGCATTTAGTCCCAATGGTCGCTTCCTAGCTAGCAGCGCCAATCGAACGGTGAAACTGTGGGATGTGCAAACTGGGGAATGTGTAAAAATACTTAAAGGATATAGCGATCGCGTTTTTTCCTTAGCCTTCAGTCCTGATGGTCGTTTCCTGGCTAGTGGTAGCGAAGACCGCTTGGTGCGCGTTTGGGATATCAAAACCGGTCAACTGCTCAAGATTTTATCAGGACACACGGATGAAGTTCGTTCTGTTGCCTTTGCACCTCAAAGCTATTTAGGAAAAATACCAATTCCAAGTTTATCTTTTAATCAAGGAGAGGACAAAATCCCAAATCGTACCAGTTACCTGCTTGCTAGTGGGAGTTTCGATGGCAAGGTGCGTTTATGGGATATCGATGCAGGTGAATGTTTAAGTATTTTGGAAGAACACACGGATCGTGTTTGGTCAGTGCATTGGAGTCCTGATGGGAAAATTCTCGCCAGTAGCAGTAGCGATCGCATGGTAAAACTGTGGGAGGTGAGTAGCGGAAAGTGTCTCAAATCCTTACGAGGACACTCTCAAGCCATCCGCACCCTTGCCTTTAGTCCCGATGGCAAAACCCTTGCGAGTGGCAGTGATGACCACTCTATCCGTCTCTGGAATTATCAGACTGGGGAAGCTTTAAGAGTTCTCAACGGACACAGCAGTTGGATTTCATCTATTGCTTTTAGCCCAACTCATTGTCTTTTAGCGAGTGGGAGTGAAGACCAATCAGTACGTTTGTGGGATATAGAGACTAACCTGTGTCTTAAAACCTTACAAGGTCATAGTAATGGCGTGTGGTCAGTCGCGTTTAATCCTCAAGGGACAACCCTCGCTACTGGCAGTCAAGATGGGGTGATTCGGTTTTGGGATAGTAAAACAGGAACTTGTATTACTAGCTTACAAGGGCATCATAGTTGGGTTTGGTCAGTCGCGTTTAGTCCGAATTCCGCTTATCCAGTAGGAGGGATTCTCGCAAGTGGCAGTGAAGACCGAACGATTAAATTATGGGACATCCTCACCGGACAACTGTTGAGAACGCTGGAAGGCCATAAAGATGCTGTCTTTTCCGTGCTTTTTAGTCCTGATGGACAAACCCTTTGTAGTGGAAGTCTCGACGGCACGATTAAACTTTGGGATATTCCTACAGGTTAATGTCGCAAAACTTTACAAGGACATCGTGGTGGTGTTTGGTCGATTAGCTTGAGTTTAGATGGAAAACTCCTTGTGAGTGGTAGCCAAGATCAAACGCTTAAACTATGGGATATGGATACGGGTTGCTGCATCAAAACCTTGCAAGGGCATCAAAGTTGGATACGTGCTTGTGCCATGAGTTGCGATCGCAAAATTTTAGTCAGTGGTAGTTCTGATGGCATGATTAAGCTGTGGCAAGTCAACACGGGTGAATGTTTGCAAACCTGGCAGGCACACACAGGCCCTGTGCTATCCCTTGCCTTTAACCCAAATCAGCCAGTGTTTGCCAGTAGTGGTGCCGATGCACTCGTGAAACTCTGGAACACTTCATCGTTGAAATGCGATCGCATTTTCCAAGGGCATGAAAAATGGGTTCGTTTTCTCGCTTATAGTCCTGATGGGCAAATGCTGGCAAGTTGCAGCCAAGATGAAACTATTAAACTTTGGCAAGTTGAGAATTCTCCCTCTTGGATGTCTTTTTCCTCAACATCCACTGCATCCATAGACTATTCTGCGGCTTGTACTAATCCGTCTATTTTTTCTAGAAACGCTACCTTACCTGTTCCCCTGGGGATGAGGTCAACAAGCTATAATAAACGCCACTCTATTTTACCACAGTTACAAGGCGATAGAGATAAAAATTATTCTCAATCTCCCTCCATTTGTTTTAGTGAATGTATCAAAACTCTGCGTATTCCCAGACCCTATGAAGGAATGAATATTACTCACATTACGGGTTTAACAGACGCTCAGAAATACACACTGAAAATGCTAGGTGCTGTTGATAAGCTGTCGCGTATTTAACTTGCTAGTATTTAGCTTATTTATTGTGGGATGGGCATCTTGCCCGTCCAAATTATGCAAATTAGATGCACAACAACTCATGCCTACATTTTTTCGTGTAATGTTTTCAAGGCTTTTGTTAAAATCTTCTCTTTGACGTGTTCCTTCAGCAACGTCTCGATCATTGCTCTTGCCTCACTATTTTTACCTTCAGCGATCGCTGTGTA
>CBKWLJ010000462.1:0-7571 GCA_966675205.1 uncultured bacterium | reverse complement strand
TAGGGGCGATTCATGAATCGCCCCTACTATATAGGGTATCCATGCGTAAGTCCTGTAGAAGTTACTTCTCACACCATAATCCTGCTACTTTATTCACTCTTCTACCTGAAGAAAAGGGATAAGATTCAGTAGGGTTGTAGCATTGAATACAAAATGCCCCTCAAGCCTTGCCTAAGGGACATTCGTTTATCTTTTAAAGCAGGTTTCGTTCAACCTTCATCGCGCCCGTGTACTTGGGCAGGTGGGCTGGTAGCTTCAACGGCTGTGAATGGTTCTAGAATTTTGTAACTATGAGACGCGCCCTTGGGCACAACCCAGGAGTCCCCTGTCTCTAGCAAAACCATTTGACCTTCTAAGTGCAACTCAGCACGACCACTAACTACATAACCAACGGTTTCATAATCGCGCTTTGCTTCTGGCTTTGATTCCCCAGCCTGCTCATTTTCCCAAAGGCGCATCGAAACGGCCTTACCAGAGGCGAGATACTTTTGACCCATCTCACCTTTTGGAGAATAGTCAGAATTAACTTTTTTAACGCTTGTATCAACCATTTTTCGAGTCCAGGATGATTGGAGTGGGTGAGTTTTTGTGTTTTTCTTTTTGAGTTAGGGTTTAAGAACAACTTTGATGCAATTGTCCTTTTTGTGCTTGAAAATTTCGTAACCTTTCGGTGCATCCTCCAGGCTCATTTTGTGGGTAATGACGAATGAAGGATCGATTTCACCGTTCTGGATGCGATCAAGTAAGGGTTTCACGTAGCGATGGACGTGCGTCTGTCCCATCTTGAAGGTTAAGCCTTTGTTGAAGGCTGCACCCATGGGTATCTTGTCGAGGAAGCCACCATAAACCCCTGCAATTGAGACGTAACCCCCCTTCCTACAAGCAACGAGCACTTGTCGCAGAGCGGTAGGTCGATCAGTTTCTAGGCGTACAGCTTGCTTGGCTTTGTCGTAAAATGCCATTGCATCGGTGCCATGAGCTTCCATCCCAACAGCATCAATACAGGCATCCGGGCCACGTCCCCCCGTCATTTCTTTAAGTGCTTCACCCACATCAAGTTCTTCGTAGTTGAGGACTTCTGCCTTTCCTTGTTCTTTCGCCATGTTCAGACGTTCAGGAATGCGATCGATCGCAATCACACGATCTGCCCCCAGCAGGTAGGCACTTCTAATGGCAAATTGTCCGACTGGGCCACAACCCCAGACGGCTACGGTATCTCCAGGCTGAATGTTGCACTGTTCTGCTGCCATGTATCCAGTCGGGAAGATATCGGTAAGGAAGAGGACTTGTTCATCTGCCATTCCTTCAGGAATCTTAAATAAGCCGACATCGGCAAAGGGTACCCGCGCATACTCAGCTTGACCCCCTGCATAGCCACCTAGCATGTGAGAGTAGCCAAATAGTCCCGATGGTGAATGACCGTACATTTGTTCTGCTATCCAACCATTGGGGTTAGAGTTGTCGCATAGTGACCACAAATCACGTTGGCAGAAGAAGCAATTTCCACAAGCGATGGTGAAGGGGACAACAACGCGATCGCCAACTTGCACATTCTTGACTGCACTACCGAGTTCGACGACTTCCCCCATGAATTCATGACCTAGGATATCTCCTGATTGCATTGTTGGGATAAAACCGTCATAAAGATGCAGATCGGAACCGCAAATTGCTGTTGAAGTAATTTTAATAATGGCATCACGCGGGTTGATAATCTTTGGGTCAGGTACTGTATCAACCCGCACATCGTTTGCACCGTGCCAGCAAACAGCTTTCATTCAATTTTTCTCCTTACGTTAGTCTTGATTAAATTGCGAATTATGAATGCGCCATTTATGAATTAAGCATTCAGACTTTTATGGGTAATGAGAAATCAGTAAGCTTTAAATTTGGACTAATCTTGATTTTGCTTGAGCGAAGTTACCGCATCATCCGCAATTTCATCGATGTTTGTATAAGGGGGTTGGTCAAGATTTAGCTTTTCCCTAGCTGTGTCCGCCGCCTTTTCAATATTTTTCTTAATTGTTTTCTGAGGCTTGCTCAAAGTTTCCCCAAGTTCTTGAGTGTTTTCTGAAGACGATTGGGGATTCTTATTCTCTTTGAATAGTTCGTTAACTTTCTCTTGGTCGTTTTCCCGAAATGGGCTATGCTGGCTATTGACTTGGTATCTCGTTGCTTCAGGAGTCAAGGGTTCAGCTTTGGCTTGAAACGAATTACTACTATCAATAGTAACGCTTAACAAAAATGCAACCAATACTAAAGCAAGTGTTGAGATTAGACGTATCCATGTATTTTGTAATGCAGAAATTATTCGATTCATCGAAATACCTCTTTTTTCTATGAATTTCAGCGAAACCTTGATAACCAATTGAGAATCGACACCTGCTCATTACTTATCAAGGTTATTTTCAGGATTATTTATTTTTTGTCATTTTTGTCACTTCCTGTCACCGTATTAACAGCGCCCTTCAGTGAGTCTTGAACATCATTCAAAACTTCTTTCGTTCCTGGGTAGATTGGTTGATCCAGATTTAGCTTTTCCCGAACATTATCTGCCGTATCTTTAAGATTTTTTTGTGCATTCTCAACTTGCTTGTCGTTTTGGAGCTGCCCTATATCAGGTGTATCTGTGTTATCCACTTGGTAAGAAGATGACTCGGGTGTCAAAGACTTAGCCTGTGCTTGTAGCTGGTTGCTATAGCCAAAAGCTTGCATCACCCAAAAGGTAAGTCCTATTAAAAAAACAGTGACAATCTGGCGCAGACGAAGATTTAACAGCGAAGTGATTAATCGATTCATGAAAATCCTCTGATCAGGAATAGGGTTGTTAGTTGTCAATTTTTGATTGTTCTTTCTTAGTAACCGCTAAGCACTGACTTCAGGGCTTTAGCAGAACCTTGATGCAGTTGTCTTTTTTATGTTTGAAAAGCTCAAAAGCCTGCGGAGCTTCTGCCAGGGGTAATGTATGCGTGAAAACTTGGGATGGATCGACTTCACCGTCCAAGACGCGATTCAGCAACATGGGCATATACTTCTGACCATGCATTTGCCCCATTTTGAAAGTCAAACCTTTGTTAAAAGCGGCACCAAACGGCAGTTTATCCAACAAGCCAGTGTAAACGCCTAAGATTGATAAGGTGCCGCCTTTGCGACAAGCCACCATCATTTGCCGCAAGACGTGAGGACGACCGGTTTCCAACCGTACTGCCTGTTTCGCCTTGTCGTAGACTCCTTCGGCTCCCATGCCATGCGCTTCTAGCCCCACCGCATCAATGCAGCAGTCGGGGCCACGCCCACCCGTCATTTCTTTGAGGGCTTCGCCAGCGTCAACTTCTTCGTAGTTGATCGTTTCTGCTTTGGCAAAGTCTCTGGCAAGTTGCAGGCGTTCAGGAAAGCGATCGATCCCAATGACGCGATCGGCACCCAGCATATAGGCACTACGCATGGCAAATTGTCCCACAGGGCCGCAACCCCAAACCGCTACAACATCTCCAGGTTGGATGTTGCACATATCTGCCCCCATATAACCCGTAGGAAAGGCATCAGAAATGGGTAGCAGTTTTTCATCAGGAATTCCTTCAGGAACTTTGACTGCGCCGAAATCAGCAAAAGGGACGCGGATATAGTCAGCAAAAGCTCCCGCATAGCCTCCAAAGGCGTGGGAGTAGCCAAAGATTCCCGATGTGCCAAAGCCAAACAACGGTTCCTCCATCCAGGCGTTAGGGTTGGAGTTGTCGCATAGCGACCACATTTGTTGAGTGCAATAGTGGCATTGACCGCAGCCGATAATCGAAGAGACAACAACGCGATCGCCTTTTTTTAATTGCTTAACTTCATTGCCAATTTCGACCACTTCTCCCATGAATTCGTGACCAATAATGTCACCTGATTGCATCGTTGGAATGAAGCCATCGTAGATGTGTAAATCAGAACCGCAAATCGTTGTTGATGTTATTTTGACGATGGCGTCACGCGGGTTGAGGATTTTCGGATCGGGAACGGTCTCTACCCGCACATCATTGGCGCTATGCCAGCATACAGCTTTCATGCTTTTCACCCTCTGGCTCGTTATCGCTGTCCTATTTGTCCATTCCTAGAGCAACACAGGTGTAGGCGTAATCCTTGCCACAGACTACGCAGATAGAACCTAAAGTTCTCACAATTTATTTAGGATGGTTTTAGCCATTAGTTATTAGATTTTTGGTCAATCCCTCGCTCTCAACACTCAGCCATAAAACTTTTTTTCAGTAATCTGCTAATTGAGTCATATTGGGATGATTCTCTAATAACTAATGACTGATGAATGTTAATTATCGAGTCGCATCCTTCACTGCGCGTTTAGCACCTTCAAATGCTCCCTTGACTTGGTTTTGCGCTTCATTCAGTACATCGGTATCGTTCGGGTTATCTGAGCCACTACCAATGACCCCTTGGCGGCGTCTGAGTTCGATGGTTTCGGGAATATTTTCACCTAAGTTTTTAATGTTTTTTAATCCAGTATCACCAATGTCTCTTTGAGAGTTTCCCAAGTCTTCGGCTTTGTTTTGAATTCTCTTCACCGTAGCTTGGTCTACCGTGTAAGAATCACCGCTAGCCATCATAGTTCCAGCATTGGCTTGAAACGACTGGCTATAGGTAAAAGCAGGAATAACGAGAAAGGTAATTGCGGATATAAAAATTGCGATCGCTTTGCCTAAGCTAAATTTTTGCAGCCAAGAGATTACTTGCTTCATTTCAATTCTCCATTGCTATATTTTGGGTTTAAGTCAACTCGGATTAAGTTGCTTCTTTTGTTAAAAATCTCACAGAAAACATTTCTTAACGTCTTCCGGAAGGCTGACCTTCAACTGTTGCGATTTCACCGGCTTCCATGAGCATTTTGAAGCGGCGGAGTTCATCTCCAATTTGTTGTTTGGGTTCTTCGCCAAAAAGTTTAGCTATGGCATCTCCAACTGCTCCACCAGGAGGGTTATATTCAATGACAACTTTGACTTCAGTCCCTCGTCCTTGAGGCGCAGGTTGAAAGCGGACAAACCCAGAATTATCAATGTCTGCTCCTTCAACAGAAGCCCAAGCAATCAAGCGGTTGGGTTCATCTTTGATAATTTCGGCATCCCATTCCACACTTCCACCCATGGGTGCGCTACTAATCCAATGCGATCGCGTATCATTAATAACGCTCACATGCTTGAGATGCTTCATAAAGTGTGGCAAATTCTCAAAATTACGCCAGAAGCGATAAAGTTCCTCTGGTGACTTATTGAGAATTGTCACAGTTTTTTCGACCTTGATGCTTTGATTCATGCCGAGTGTGTCCTGTATGCCGGTTTGTGCTGTCATCCCCCGGTAAATGAGTCCTCCACCTGCGAGGGCTGTTAGCGCCCCCCTTAGAGAACCCTGTCGAAGCCCCATCAGCACCAATGCGCCGCCGCCAATTAATGTTCCCCAACGTTCGGCATCACTGACACTGCTTGATTCGCTTGGTTTTTGCGGTTGATTGGGAACGATATCTTGTCCTGATGTCATTTGGTGATTTCCTCAAGTCGTTTTAGTGTCTTTCTCATCTACCGTAGAAAGAGCTGGGGGAGATGGAGCGCTGAGGGAGCCAGGGAGAAAAAACGCTGGATGAAAGGGGGCTATCAATGGGAATTTTGATGTCGCTACTGTTAAAAACGGCGTGTCACAAAAGCAAGCAATTGTCCCCCTTGCGGCGCTTTCTTTTATTCATGAAATGCCGCAAGCTCGCAAGTATTAGCTCTTGCTAGTTTGAGAAAGTCAAGTTAGAGGCTTGTATCCTGAATTAATTCCGAATTGCGAATTACAAATTCCGAATTGTTTGAGTCAGTTCAAACCTTGGACTAGCTAACAGTTTGAGTGTTTTTGTTCTCTAACCCCTCTAACGAATGATCTAGACGCAGTTTCCCTTGCGGTTCTTCACGGAGTGATTCAGGTGTTTGTTTCCCCACTGCTCCTTTTGCGATCGTGACACCTCCATCAGCTAGCCATAGCGCCCCAGTAACGTAGCTAGCTTCGTCAGAGGCGAGGAAAGCACAGACATTCGCCATTTCTTCGGGTGTGCCGCGCCGTCCCATGGGAGCTGCCATGACGGTCATTTCTTCCATTTCGGCGTCCATCGGCCCTGTTTCCTTATGAGTCCAAGCGGTATCAATGGCACCAGGACAGAAACAATTAACACGGACACCGTATTTCGCTTGCTCGACCGCTACACCCTTTATAAAAGAATGCATCCAACCTTTCGTACCACCATAGGGGGAATTTTGCGGAACTCCATTAAAACCCGCTTCTGAACCGGCAGCGACGATGTTACCCCTTGTTTTTTGCAAATGCGGTAGGGCGTATTTTGTCATTAAGAAGGCGGAACGGATATTCATCCGGATGGTTTTGTCAAAGGCGTCTATTGGGTAATCCTGTGTTTCACCCGTTGCGAGAAACACTCCAGCATTATTGACGAGGACATCTAGACGGCCATATTGATCGATCGCTGCTTGAACGCAAGCTTGGGCGTGATAGGGTTCTGAGATATCCCCAGCATATGCGATCGCTTCTCCACCGTATTGGTTGATAGCATCCACTACATCTTGAATGGGGTCATCCGGCAGTCCGTTGACAACAACTTGTGCGCCTTCTTTGGCAAACTTATGTGCGATCGCTTCACCAATGCCTGTACCAGCACCCGTCACAATCGCCACCTTTCCTTCCAGTCGTCTACTCACTCTCAAAACCTCTTAGTACAACCTCCTTCCTTAACTCTTCCGCAATCTAACTGAACTTCCTCTATCTTCAGTAGGGTTTCCTTCAATTTACATTTCGTAATGTTTATGTCTTAGTGCAGGGGTAGGAAACAAAGAATTCGTTCACGATGGATACTGGTTCGGAATTGATGAAAACCGTTAAACAACGAAAATCTAAAGCTTGTTTAACTTCAATCTCATTTAACAAAACTTGACTGAACCACTGCATTAATAAAGCAAATTTGGAGGATGTTTGTATGACATATACCAACCTTAAAGATGACCTATCCCAAGCTTTACAAAAGTTTCGGAATTTAAACGTAGATGACCAACTCGCCTTGTTGTGGTTTGTTTACACCAAAATGGGCGATTCTATTACACCTGCTGCTCCCGGAAGAGCTGCTGAAGATATTGCCGAGACGTTGTTCAATCAAGTTAAGGGAATGTCTCACGAGGAGCAACTGCAAGTGCAACGGGACTTGCTATCAAATGCTGATACCCAAATTTCCCGTGAGTATGGTTCTTTGAGTGCTAACACCAAGCTGCTGTTTTGGTATCGGTTAGCCCAAGGAATGGAAAGTTCAGTGATTGTGCCCATGCCTCCTAACTATGAACTCAAAGGTGAGGCGAAGCAGTTATTAGAAGCCCTGGAAAATACTGATTTCGAGCAGCAGATTACCTTTCTGCGCGAATCTGTAGAACCAACAGGCGCTCAACCTAGATCAGGCGCTGAAAGCTAATCTAGTAGTTCTCGGTAAGCAGAGAATATAGTAGGGGCACGGCAATGCCGTGCCCCTAAAAACATTGTGTATTCTACTCAAT
>CBKWLJ010000461.1:0-7636 GCA_966675205.1 uncultured bacterium | reverse complement strand
CTATGTTTTGGGCTTTACTTTATAAGGTAACACATTTTGCCAAGCCTATACCAAATCATTTATTATTAAAAACATTTTCTATTAATGGTCTTGAATGTTTGCAAAATTATATCTTTAAATAAATCAATTATTGGGTTGATTATAAATTAAAAAATTAGTAAAATAAGAGTTTAATTTTCATTTTAAAATTCTGAGTATTATTGAATAAAGGCAATAGATATGCATCTCAGCAGGTTGGACAAGAATGTTTTAATTTATACTAAATTTTTTATTAATAATACTCTAAAAAATTTGTTCTAAGTTTCTGAAAATCTGATAGGGTCTTAAGACAGTGTAGTTGGGAAATACCTAAGGAGCCGAGGTTCGGCTTTCGTAAAAAGTACACGATGGATCTAGTAAAAGTATGCCGTGCTGTAGCAACAACCAATAAACATAACCATCGAGAAAGGATATGAAGGCATTAAAAGGGCGAGATTTACTGGGTATAGCGGATCTCAGTACTGATGAAATTCAATCTCTGTTGCAACTTGCTGCTCAGTTAAAAGCTGGTAAGCTGCATCTACAGTGTAATAAGGTCTTAGGGTTGCTGTTTTACAAGGCCTCGACACGAACACGGGTGAGCTTTTCAGTAGCCATGTACCAACTTGGGGGTCAGGTCATTGACTTAAATCCTAATGTAACTCAGGTGGGCCGGGGAGAACCCGTTGTCGATACAGCACGGGTTTTGGATCGGTATTTGGATATCCTGGCCGTTCGTACCTACGAGCAGAAGGAACTAGAAACGTTTGCTCAATATACTCAGATTCCGATTATTAATGCCTTGACTGACTTTGAACATCCTTGCCAGGTTTTAGCCGATTTATTAACTGCTCAGGAGTGCTTTGGCTCGCTGTCAGGTACGACTTTGACTTATGTGGGAGATGGTAATAATGTTGCTCATTCATTGTTGTTGGGATGCGCCCTAGTGGGAATGAATGTTAGGGTGGCTACTCCAGCGATTTATCAACCCAATCAGGACATTGTAGAAAAGGCACAGCAAATTGCTGGGGGCAAAACGGAAGTTATGCTGACCGATGATCCAGTGATGGCAGCAAAGGGTGCTCATGTTATTTACACTGATGTTTGGGCCAGTATGGGTCAAGAGGAATCAGCTCAAGACAGAGTTCCTGTTTTTCAGCCTTATCAGGTGAATGAAGAACTGCTGGCTTATGCTGATCCAGAAGCAATTGTGCTGCACTGTTTACCTGCTCACCGAGGAGAAGAGATTACTGATGAGGTAATGGAAGGACAACAATCGCGAATTTGGGATCAGGCGGAAAACCGAATGCATGTTCAAAAAGCTTTACTCGCTAGTATTTTAGGAGCGGTTTGAACGACCCAGTTGGGCAGGATATAACCCTGATTTTTCGCGGCACCCTGATCGACTGCTGGAGCAAAAGGGAAAGGGAGCCGCTTCGTTCTAGGGAAAAGGGAAAAGGTTCAAAGGAAAACGATAAACGATCTCCCCATCCTTTCCCTCTTCGCCTTCCAGAAGCCCAAAGGAAACCCTTCCTCCCTTAACCTTTTCCCTGTTGAGGGTTCAAAACTACCCTTAAAAAGTCATGATATAACCTGCCCCTACTGGACAAATCGGGGGTTTTAGTAGTACGAATGTTCTATAGATAGGAATAATCATTACATCAAACTGATGAATGATGAAGTGATTCAAAACTCGTATGTGGGTAGGTCATTGATGTTAACAATCCAAGGTCTCAGCCTTAAATTCTCTGCACCAATGTCTTGCCCCTACCATTCAAATTGATCTCTTGCCCCATTTTAGTATTATGGAACCCCTCACTGAAGCCCAAAAACAACTTTATGATTGGCTAGTGGATTATATTCACACCTCACAACATGCGCCTTCCATTCGGCAGATGATGCGAGCAATGAATTTGCGATCGCCGGCCCCCGTTCAGAGTCGCCTAGAGCATTTGCGAGCGAAAGGATACATCGACTGGACAGAAGGAAAAGCTCGCACCATTCGGATTCTAGGCAGTGGGATGACAGGAGTACCCGTCTTAGGCGCGATCGCGGCGGGTGGTCTAGTAGAACCCTTTACTGATAATGTGGAGAATCTGGATGTATCTCCCTCATTCCGCCAACCGGGTCATTTTGCCCTGCGAGTGATTGGAGACAGCATGATTGAAGACCTGATTGCTGAAGGGGATTTTGTCATTATGCGACCTGTCCCTGACCCAGAGCAACTCAAAAATGGTTTAATTGTTGCCGCACGAGTAGAAGGACACGGCACTACCTTAAAACGCTTTTACCGTGAGGGTGATCAAATCACACTTCAACCCTCCAATTGTGCCTATCAACCGATAGAGGTGACAGCAGCAGAAGTTCAGGTGCAGGGTGTCTTAGTGAGCGTCTGGCGCAATTATGAGTTTGCGGACAATTAACTAATGGCAAAACGATAAACTGTGAAAAACTTGGAAGGGAACCAACCTAAAGGATGATGACTCCAAGCTATAGTCATGCTTAGTTCATCATCCTACTTGGTCTGTGAAAGCAACTCAATCGTTTCTCCAAGTTTTTCAAAGCCGCAAAATGGCGGCTCTTTTGTTTCTGGGTTTTGCCTCAGGCTTACCTCTGTTTTTAACCAGTCAAACGTTACAAGCCTGGATGTCCCTGGAAGGGGTCGATCTAGGGGCAATTGGGTTGTTTAGCCTGGTGGGTCTACCTTACTCCTTAAAATTCATTTGGTCGCCTTTGCTTGACCGATTTGTGCCCCCGTTTCTAGGGCGTCGGCGGGGGTGGTTGGTGCTTACTCAAGCAGCATTAATATTAGCGATCGCAGCAATGGCGTTGCAACAACCCAAGCAAGCCCTTCAGTTCCTCGCGATTAATGCCTTACTCATCGCCTTTTTTAGTGCCTCACAAGACATTGCCTTTGATGCCTACCGTACAGACGTTCTCAGTCCCTTAGAGATGGGGGCTGGTGCAGCAGTTACCGTTTTAGGTTATCGCATCGCCTTGCTGGTTACAGGCGCTTTAGCCTTGATTCTGGCGGATCAACTGTCCTGGCCGATTGTATACCTGTTGATGTCGGTTTTGATGGTTATTGGATTGGTGAGTTCGTTGTGGGCACCAGAACCGAAAGATCAAGAGCGTCCCCCCTCTTCCTTAGCCGATGCCATCAGCTTGCCATTCCTGGAATTTTTTCAGCGATCGGGTTTCGTTCGAGGCATTTTAATTTTATTGTTTATTGTTCTCTACAAATTAGGTGATGCTTTTGTCAACAATATGTCCAAGCCTTTTTTGTTACCGAATACAGGCTTGGGCTTTAGCCAAACTGAAATTGGAGCCATTCAAGGCGGGATGGGGCTACTGGCAACGATTGTCGGTACTCTTGCGGGTGGAGCAATCTTGAGCAAAATTGGGATTAATCGATCGCTTTGGGTGTTTGGTATTCTACAAGCAGTGAGCAACTTGGCTTACTTTGTCTTGGCACAAGTAGGAAAAGACTATTCCTTCCTAGTAATCACCATTAACATTGAAAACTTTTGTGCTGGGTTAGGAACAGCAGCATTTGTGGCGTTTTTAATGAGTCTGTGCAACCCGCGCTTCTCTGCGACACAGTATGCTTTACTATCCAGTCTGATGGCCGTTAGTCGTGATATCTTGGTGGCACCTGCTGGAACCCTGGCTAAAGCTACAGGTTGGCCGATGTTTTTCCTGATTAGTATTGTCGCTGCCCTACCTGGATTACTGCTACTACCAGTATTTGCCCCCTGGAATTCTAGCCCTACTCCCATCCTTGACTCTGAAATGAAGACAAAGGAAGTGGATTTCTAAACTCACCGTAACAACACTAGATCAGGCTGGCCAAATAAGTGACCCGTTCAAAAAGGTTAAAAAGCTTACTCTACAAGCTTTCTACCCTTAGTGCCTTGGAGCCTCCTGCCTTTTGCCTTGGAGCCTTCTGGCACTAGCCGCATTTGGCGTCAACTGTTTAAGCCAGAATCCCCCTCTGTACTGTCGCAAGGATTCTGGCTGTTGCAGTATGAGTTTTTCTTAACTGATTGCAGCAAGTCCTGCCGCTTCGCCTTAATCCTGATTCGTCCATACAGCAGTTAAGCGCTCACAACCCTTCTCATCTATCTGTTTTACCCAAACCATAGAAAGTCTCGGTTTGGCTAGTTTTCTCTTGGGAACTAGAGAAATAGAGGAGTTGTCTTCTTGAGATAGAGATGTAATAGACTGCATATTTACCTTCCCTTAATCTGTTCTTAACCTAGATTAAACTCAATATGCAATCTAGTGCCTATTTCTTTAGTGATCTTTTACAATGTAGGGGAGTGATTCCAATCACAAACCAAGTAATAACTCATATCTAGACCCAAGATTTCTCTCTTCAGAGGTACTTGCGGTAGCCCTACTCTGTATCGTGTCAGTACCTTCTTGGCTCACAAAAAAGCGGCTCTGTTGCCCCCGTCTTTTTAGGCGGGAAGAAGAATGCCTCCAGAGGTGCTTTGCCGTTAGGGCGGGCAGGATGCCCACCCCACAAGAAAGGGTTGGATATTTTTTGATTGGGAAGCCCTGAGTGGATGATTGGTAACTGGAGAAGAACTTTCGCCGCCTTCTAGCGAGCTTACTTGCCAGCGATCACACCTTATGGGCGTATTCTAAAAACAGGTGCGATCGCATCCGCCTTAAAACACCTGAAATCTTGATTGAATTCCATCAAAATCGTACTCATCGATACCACGCTTGATACCATTGCTGCATTTGCTCAATCTCAGCCCTTTGAGTATCAATCATCGATTGAGCCAGATTGCGAATCTTAGGGGCTGAACCTCGGTTAACAACCATCGACGCCATCCTGATCCCCATTTTGTGATGGGCTATCATTTGCTCAATGAATTCCTGGTCGAAATCGGCAGCATTTTTCAGGGCGTCTAAATCAATGCCCATCTGCCCCATACTCCTAGACCCCATCCTATGCATACCGCGTCTCGCAGCATAGTGCGGATTTTTACCTTGCTTAAACCTTTTCTGCCAATTTCGGTGCATTCCCATGCCCATTCCTCGTTTCCAGGCAGATACCTCAGTGCCGTACTGCTGTTTGTACCAGGATTGCATTTCCTCAATTTCTTGAGTTTGAACCGTTCTAATTGCTGCGGCGAGTTGTTTAATTTCAGGATGCCGTGCCCGACTCAATGCTAAATCCGCCATCGTGACTGCCCCTTCATGGTGGGGAATCATCATCCCGACGAAATGCTGGTCAGGTTGACCCCTCCTCATTCCTGACCGAGAGGGACACGGAGTGGTATTATCTGGAGCAATAGTGCGATCGCGTATTCCGAATGGAGCCTGAGCAATTCTTGGGCTGTCTGTGAAAGAATTGGGAGTTGCGGCTTGCAGCGAATCTTTCGGGCTAGTGTACATCAAAACTGTAGCGGCACTAGCAGTAAGAACACCAGCAAGCGTATAGAGGGTTAGTGTTTTGTTCATGAATTATCCCTCCTTCTTATTCCCAGAAGTGGAGGTAAGTTTTAGCGATGTCGCTCTATTCCCATCCTAAAATCTCCAGTTGCGGGAGACTCAATAGCTGTCAATACATTGAATTAAAACTTATCTAATCTCAATCTTATTTACTTTTATTCTCCTTGAGAAAGTTTTTGTGAGGCAGGCATCTTGCCTGCCTTTAGGATGTGAGTTAAATGCTGATTAGCTTAGCAACTAGTGCAGCGCGGCGAAAATAATCTACCAGTCCAAAAAAGTTAAAAAGCTTGACAGTAAACTTTTCTCCCTTTTGCCTCGGAGCCTTATATCTTGGAGCCTTCTTGCACTAGCCGCCGAATTTCATTCGCAGTTCTTCGAGTTCACTATCCTCCAATTTGCGGAATAGTACGGGTGGAACCTCAAAGGGATGATTGGGTTTGAGAGCATCGAGTTGGACAGCATCGCTCAGCTTACTCCTCCTATCAGCTTCTGATAAATGCAGTGCATCAAAGAGCTGTTGCGAGGTAAAAGGGATAAAGGGAGCAGATGCGATCGCATAAAGGCGGATTAAATTAATACAAGTGCGAATCACTTGAGCAGCTTGTTCCCGATTTTCCTTAATCAACTTCCAAGGTGCTCGTTCGTCAATATATTGGTTGCCAACAGTCCACAAAGAGTACAACGTTTCTGCTGCCTTGCGAAACTCCATACCCTGTAAGTAACTACAGAGCGTTTTCATATGTTTTTCGCAAGTTAGTTGTAACTGTTGCTCCGCTTCACCTGGAATTCCACCTTCGGGAATGGTTGAGCCAAAGTGTTTGGCAGCAAACTTGAGAATTCGGTTAACAAAATTGCCAAACGTATCAGCAAGTTCCTTATTTACCTTCACTTGAAACAACTCCCAAGTGAAAGCTGAATCAGATGATTCCGGTGCCATCGCCATCAAACTGTAGCGCCAATAATCTGCTGGGAGAATTTCAATCGCTTGGTCTAAAAATATGCCTCGTTTCGCACTCGTTGAGAACTTCCCTCCATAGTAGGTTAGCCAATTAAACCCCTTGATTTGATCAGCCATTTTCCAAGATTCATTGGTGCCAAGAATCATCGCTGGCCACATAATCGTGTGAAATGGCAAGTTATCTTTTGCCATAAATTGCGTGTACTCAATGTCTTCAGTACTGCGCCACCAACGTTCCCAATCACGCTCCTCTGGATTCTCCATTCCCCATCCTTTCGTAGCGGCAATGTAGCCGATGGGAGCATCAAACCAGACATAGAAAACTTTATTTTCAAATCCCGGACGTGGAACGGGTATACCCCAACTCAAGTCACGAGTGATGCAGCGGTCTTGAAGCCCTTCATTGAGCCATTTCATGGCAATGGATTTTGTGAGATTGGGCCAATTTTGATTGTTTTCAACCCAAGCTCGTACCTCATCACTAAGGCTAGAAAGTTTTAAGAAAAGATGCTTAGTTTTGCGGACTTCTAAATTTGTACTTCCCGATACAGCCGAGCGTGGCTCGATGAGTTCCGTTGGATCTAAGACTGAGGTGCAATTCTCACATTGGTCTCCTCTAGCAGATTGATATTCGCAATGGGGACAGGTACCCACGATATATCGATCCGGCAAAAAACGCTGATCATCGATGGAGTACATCAGTGTGATTTCGCGTTCTTCGATAAAACCGTTTTGGTCGAGACTGCAATAAAAATGCTGAGTTAATTCATGATTGTAACTCGATGAAGTTCGATCAAAGTAGTCAAATGACAAACCCAGCTTTCCATAAATATCTGCCTGGAGTTCATGCTGTTTTTGACAATAACTCGCTACATCCATCCCTGCCTCTAAAGCAGCGAGTTCTGCTGGTGTCCCATGTTCATCCGTCGCGCAAACAAACAGTACGGTTTCGCCTTCTTGCCTCAAGAACCGCGCATAAACATCGGCAGGAAGCATCGAACCGACGAAATTTCCTAAATGTTTGATGCCGTTGATGTAAGGGAGTGCGCTAGTAATTAAATGCTTCATATATCCTGTCTTGAAAATAGGTTGAAGGTTAGAAGGTTGTTTGCAAAGCATTCGCCATCGCGAGCCGTCCACTCAATTTACCAGTAGTCGCCGCAACATCTAATCCTTATAAGCCTTTATAGT
>CBKWLJ010000460.1:0-7640 GCA_966675205.1 uncultured bacterium | reverse complement strand
CACCCATAACTGCCGACTTGATTGTTGCTGGCACGATTGGATTAGGTGGTCTTGCTCTTGATGGCAATGATATCTACTGGATTGAAGGGCGACCTTCTGAAGGGGGACGCTATGTAATTGTGCGCCGGACAACGGATGGTAAGGCTGCTGATGTAACACCATCCCCCTTTAATGTTCGTACTCGCGTTCACGAATACGGTGGCGGTGCTTTTGCGGTTAAAAATGGCACGATTTACTTTTCCAACTTTGCTGACCAACGCCTTTATAAGCAGACACCAGATTCTGAACCCCAACCGCTGACTAAAGAATCAGAGGGAAACCTACGTTATGCAGATTACGCTATAGACTCACAGCGAGGGCGGATTATCTGTGTGTGCGAAGACCATACGGGTGGAGGTCACGAACCAGCCAACACCTTGGTTAGCATTAGCTTAGAAAATAGTGAAGATGTCAAAGTCCTCGCTTCTGGCAGTGACTTCTACTCCTCAGTGCGCCTCAGTCCGGATAACTCTCAATTAGCATGGCTGACCTGGAATCATCCCAATATGCCTTGGGATGGCACTCAACTTTGGGTTGCTCAGATAAAGGCAGATGGTTCTTTGAATGAACCTCAACTCGTAGCGGGTGGGGTGAGCGAATCGGTTTTTCAGCCAGAATGGTCACCGGATGGTGTACTCTACTTTGTTTCTGACCGCACAAATTGGTGGAATCTCTACCGCTGGCAACCCACCCTTGGTAAGGGGGGAGTATGGGAAGTTGAGTCGTTGTGTGCAATGGAGGCTGAGTTTGGACTCCCCCAGTGGGTGTTTGGGATGTCCACTTATGCCTTTGAGTCCGCTAATCGCATTATCTGCACTTACACCCAAGAAGGGATTTGGTACTTGGCGAGTCTCGATACTCAGACGAAACAGTTAGAAGTCATTGAGACGCCTTACACAGATATTTCCTCGATTCATGCGGTCAAGGGTCACGCTGCGTTCATTGGGGGTTCAGCGACAGAACCAACAGCTATTGTTCAAATAGACTTGACAAATAATCAAATTAATGTATTAAAGAAATCAACGAATTTGGAGGTAGATACAGGGTATCTATCAACCCCACAAGCGATCGCATTCCCCACTGAAAATGGACTTACTGCATACGCCATCTTCTACCCACCGCAAAACCAAGACTATACAGCCCCCCCTGAGGAGAAACCACCGCTAATCGTTAAAAGTCACGGCGGCCCAACCGCAGCAACATCGAGTGCGTTTAACCTAAAAATTCAATACTGGACGAGTCGCGGCTTTGCATTTGTGGATGTCAACTATGGAGGGAGTACAGGCTACGGACGGGAATATCGTCAACGACTCCAAGATAATTGGGGCATTGTGGATGTTGACGACTGCGCCAATGCGGCGAAGTACCTTGCTGAGCAAGGATTAGTCGATGGTGAGCGATTAGCGATCGCAGGCGGCAGTGCAGGGGGTTACACGACTTTAGCGGCCCTTACCTTCCGAGATGTGTTTAAAGCAGGGGCGAGTTACTATGGCGTGAGTGATTTGGAGGTATTGGCAAAGGAAACTCATAAATTTGAGTCGCGCTACCTTGACGGGTTGATTGGCCCATACCCAGAACGCAAAGATTTGTATGAGGAGCGATCGCCAATTCACTTTACCAACCAATTGTCCTGTCCTGTGATTTTCTTCCAAGGATTGGAAGACAAGGTTGTACCCCCCAATCAGGCAGAAATGATGGTTGAAGCGTTGAAGGCGAAGGGGGTGCCTGTTGCGTATGTGACTTATGAAGGAGAGCAACACGGTTTCCGTCGTGCCGAGAATATCAAACGCACCTTAGAGGGGGAGTTTTACTTTTACTCTCGTGTCTTCGGCTTTGAACCAGCGGAATTCATAGAGCCGGTGCCCATTGACAATCTGTAGACTGAAAAATGAGTGCGATCGCTCTGAGCAATCTTAACCCGCGTAGGCGGGTTTCGTTTGTATAGCCCCAGACTTCAGTCTGTGGGTATCTCTCCGGACTGCGTGTTTCTCAGCCCTATTTCTTGGGAACAATAGGCTTGGCGGTTAGAAACCGCAGCTACACAAACAAAACCCGCCTACGCGGGTTAAAGAAGTATGAGAGCAAATTTCACACAGTTGTATGTTCATTGCGTTTGGGCAACTTGGGATAGATTGCCTTTGATTACACCAAATCTTCAGGAAGTTATCTATGCATCAATTATTGGGCAGTGCCATCAATTAGGAGGTACGGTAATTTCTATTGGTGGTATTGAAGAACATGTACATTTATTGACAGGGATTCCACCGACTTTGAGCGTGTCTGAGCTAATCAAAAATATTAAGGGTAGCTCCTCTCATTTAATTACTCATAAAATCAGTCCTGGTGAATTCTTCAAATGGCAAGGTAGCTATGGAGCATTTACTGTCAGCTATAACGATATTGCTACTGTGGCTAACTACGTTAGAAATCAAGCATTTCACCATCGGAATAAATCGGTGTTTTCTAATTGGGAGTTGCCAGGGTAGCTTGGCGGTTGAAACCGCAGCTATACAAACAAAACCCGCCTACGCGGGTTTCAATTTTCCAAATGTTTCCTAGTCCGCGAAGGCGGACTTTGTTTGTGTAGACGCGAATTCCATTCGCCCCGTCTTGGATATAGCTAATTCTAAATATCATTGCTGAAAAATATCGCCGTTAACCTAAACCTGAGAAGCGAATCTAGGGTCTAATCATCATCAGCCGTTTGCAGTTGAGGGGCAACACTCCAATTTAATACTCATCTACAAACTGAGGATGCACCCACAAAAACTCGCGGCGTTTGTTTTGCACTTGCACCAGTCCGCCAAAACCAGGGTCTTTCTCCTTCAGCAGAGCCTGAAGTTTCCGCAACATTGCGCCTTCTGCTCGAATCGCTTCACCGTGTTCTAAATCGGGGCTATTGGTTTTAGATTGCCAATCAACGGCAACATCGCTACCCTTCAGGGCAAATTCCAGACTTTTTTGCCCCAAATCAATTTGTTCCTCAATACCTTTGTAGGTGGTGTCGTCCAGCATCAGTTTGGTGGCAGAACCCGCCACTGGCAAGATCAACCCCAAGGTGACAGACATGGTTTTGAGCAGAGGCGCTGCTTTGACAAACCACTCACGGGGCAAATCCAACTCATAGACTCCCTCCTTGCTTCCAGGTGGATTTAAAGCAGGTAGCGGCTGGCGAGAATGTTCGCACCAGAGGGTAATTTGGAACTTGGCGCTGATCCATTTGGGGCGATCGAAAAAGCCTGGTTCGAGAGGCTTAAAGCTAAACAATCGGGGCCCATCTTTGGCTTCATCGGTGAGCATTTGCATCAGTTCAGCAAACTGCTGATCGACTCGGCTCATTGTTGCAAGCTGCTTCTTGCTGAGGTCTTGATATCGCAGTTGATCTCGTTGATCTTTAACCCGCAGTTCTTTGCGAATGACTTGTAATGTCGCCTGCACGTCTGTCAGTTTTTCGCTCAACACTTCCTGGACATCGGGTTGAGCCATTGGAGCGTTGTAAAGCAGTTGGTCAATGTTTTGCCATTCATCACAGCCTGAAATCGGACAGGGAAACTCATGGCGATTCTTCTTTTTGCTTTCAATCAGCTTTTGCACCTCAAACAGCCCTTGTCCGGGTGCATTCATTCCGCAAGGTTTGATGCAAGATACCATGACATTGCAACGCAATCCTTGCCAAAAATTTTCGACCAGCCATTTCACCTCTTCAGTGAGATAGGACAGAAATCGCTCTGGGTAGGCGGCTCGGACTGTAATTTTTACATCTGTGCCAATCTGTTCTAGCAATGCCCTACCGTTGTAGGCATTGTCCAGCATTAAGCCCCGTTGCCAGTGGACGCTGTTTTCGTAGTTGGCACGTCCCAGAGAGTATTTGTGCAGGCGAACAATGAGCTGATAAAACAACCCTTCAGCATTGGCAAGCTGTCCGCGATCATCCACAATGCGACAGATTTGCACCTGTTGTCTGTCTCCCGCTTCTGGTTGTTCGCCCCAATCGGGTAATTGCTCTGGGCGATTGTCGGGAACGAGTTGAGCAATCAGGCTCGTGGTGCTGGGTTGAGTTGGGTCAAGCACCACTTTGTAGGATAGGTCAAAGCGTTCCATCAGTCGCAGAAACACCGGATGGAGGGATTTAGGATAGCCTTCCTCACCTGCAAAGGGAGGATGGCTCCACAACTGGCTGAGATGGTCAAACTCTACAAGACCATTGCGGCGGCGGGTGGTTTCATCATCCAGCACGAAGCTGATGGCTTTGGCTAACCAGTCGGGTTTGAGGATGACAATATCGCGCAGGGTGGGGTCGTAGTGGTAATGGATCAAATACCCCAGCGTGTGAGAAACCCGGACAAATAGTTCGGCGGCAAATCCTTCCAGACCTTGTTCCTCACAGATTGCAATCACCTCGTTGTAGGGTAAATGGGTCTTGCCTGATGCTTCCAATTGTTCCCGAATGTGTTGCCATTTGGTGGGAACGGTTCGACCCATACCGGGTAAAGTGGCGGCAATGTTAGCAATTGCCTCTCTCAATTCCGCAATTCCGGTGCAGCACTGCGTTTCCTCATTGGGTTTGCTATCGATGTGGAAGAAATCAACAATGGTATCGCTTCCAAACAGGTCAATCAGTTCTTGGCGGTCAATATCTGGTCTGCGCTGTCCGGGACCGCCGTGGGTTGCTACGACAAGCACCTTGGCATCCGGTTCTCGATGCTTAATCAGCGTAATCCATTCTTTGACAAAGCCCTGCTGCGGCCCCTCCCGTGGCTTCCACACAACCAGATACACGGCAGGCGCACTGAAAAATAATTGGTGTGTGGGACGATAAACCCGTTGTCCGCCAAAATCCCAACCATTCAGCGTGATTTCTGTGCTGCTATCGGGAGCAGTAGCAATGACAGGCTTAATTTCAATTCCGTGAGTTGTGGGGCGACCCTCTACCCATTCATCCCCCCGCAACGCCCCCAACAAACAACTCTTACCCACCTCCCCCTCACCCACCAAAATTAGCTTAGCTTCATTCAGCGTGACCTCTCCCTCTGCTTTTGCCCGCAGGTATTGCATGACGGCTTGAATGCCTTGTTCATAGGCAGCAGCGAGGTCGGGGTTGAGAAGATTCTGATCAAGCTTTAGTGTTTTTAATTTTTGAAGTTGTGTGAGTGATATCGGTAAATTATCTAAGGAATTCTTGTCAAGAGAAAGCGATTGTAATTCTTCAAGTTCACATATCCAATCTGGCAAAGCCTTTAATTGACAGTTACTCAGGTAAAGCTCCTCAAGCCCTCTAATTCCTTTGATACAGAGAGGTACTTTACCTAGCGGATTACCGCCATCAGAGTTACCTATTCTTAATTCTCTCAAATTTGATAAGTTTTCAAAGGACTCAGGCAAATCAGTAACTTGATTTTTGCCCATACGCAATACCTTAAGTGAATGAGTCCTACCCATCCAAGAAGGCAGCGTTTTCAGCTCATTCCTGTGAATGAGTAATGTTTCTAAAGCTGTTAGTTCAGATAATATGTCAGGAACTGTCGTAAGTTGGTTACCTCCCAAATTTAAAGACTCCAACTTATCGAAGTCTCTTACCCAATGTGGCAAAGTGAACAGTTGGGTGTTGAATAAACCAAGTGATCGCAACTGGGTGAGACCTGCGATCGCCTCTGGCAGTTCCGTCAATTGGTTGCCGGAGAGGTCAAGCGATTGCAATTGGGTCAGAGCTGCGATCTCCTCTGGCAGTTCTGTCAATCGGTTGCGGGAGAGGTCAAGCGTTTGCAACTGGGTGAGACCTGCGATCTCCTCCGGCACTTCCGTCATTTGGTTGCTGGAGAGGTCAAGCGATTGCAACTGGGTGAGACCTGCGATCTCCTCCGGCACTTCCGTCATTTGGTTGCTGGAGAGGTCAAGCGATTGCAACTGGGTGAGACCTGCGATCGCTTCTGGCAGTTCTGTCAATTCGTTGTAGGAGAGGTCAAGCGATTGCAACTGGGTGAGACCTGCGATCGCCTCTGGCACCTCCGTCAGTTTCATGCCGCTGAGATCGAGTTCCGTGGCTCCCGCTTGCCGCGCTGCTTCGATGCGCTGTTCGGCTTCCCGATATGCCTCATCTCGTGCCATTGCCCACTCCTGTTTGTTCGCTCAATCCTCTACAGACTCAGTTATAACTTCAAGCTGTGGTTGCGATCGCTAAAGCAGTGTTTTCAGTTCGCGCAGCATTCGACTAGTTCCCTCATCAATCGCTTTTTGCACCAGTTGGGGAATCATTTTAGGGATAGGCAGGTTAGAAAAGATGAGGCTGGCGGATGATTCTGTATACTCATCGTTTTGGAGAAGGTAAATCTTAAGTGTGCGATTCCGATAAATCCATACTTCCGGAACGCGCAAAGCTTGATAGGCATCCAGAGTCGTCCTTGAAGTGACATCAGACTCAATGGCAAGATCAGGCGGTGGATAAACCGCCAAATCCATATCGGTACAGCCTCGAACTCGACTGGCATTCTGGATGTAGAAGCAGGTATCAGGTTCAACTCCCGCAATTTCTGGTTGCTTCAGAGTCGTTGAACCAAAATCTTCCCAATCCCGTCCTTGGGCATCCAGAATCGCTTTGACAATATCAGCAATAATGCGATGTGGCCTTTCGTGTAGTGCCAGAGGAGACATAATTTCGAGCGTTCCTCGATAATAAGCGATGCGGGTGTTGCGCTGTTCTCCCAGTTCAGCAAGAAGTTGTTCAAAATCTTGCCAGGACAAATTATGAATGCTAATCATGCTACCGGGAGTTAGTTCAATGGCACGAATGGGAATGGTAACGCTCATTGGTAGTTTCTCCGTCGATGCTCAGGCAGCTTTTTCAAGCGTAACTCGCCGTTCCTCTAAAAGCCTCCAAGCGTAAAAGCTCACGACTCCGGATACGGCGATAGAGCTAGTTGAACTTGTTAATCTGGAAATATCAGCGCACCCTAAAAAAAGGGGCAAATCAACAGCTATCCCAGAGGCACAAGCGATGAGCAGGGAAGAAACAAGAGCACTTGCCCGTGAGGAAACAAGAGGACTCGTCCGAGAATTAAAAACTCAGGGCACGGTATTAGGCGGATTAGTTGCCGCCATGTGGGTGTTAGAGCTTGTAGATATCGTCGTTTTCGGACAGAGATTAAACCTCTACGGTATTATTCCACGCAATATCATTGGGCTGCGTGGCATTCTATTTGCCCCTTTGCTGCACGGCGGTTTGTTTCACCTGATTGCCAACACCATTCCCTTCCTTACCCTGGGTTGGTTTGTGATGTTGCAAGCAACTAGCGACTTTTTTGTCGTTACTGGCATCACCATGCTAATTAGTGGGCTAGGGGTTTGGCTGCTGGGTTCATCTGGCGTTCACGTTGGCGCAAGTGGTGTTATTTTCGGCTACCTGGGTTTTCTGCTAGCGCGTGGTTTCTTTGAGCGCAACATTCCCTCCATTTTGCTCTCGCTCATCGTTGGCTTTCTCTACGGGGGAGCGATTTGGGGTGTTTTACCAACAGTGCCAGGAATATCGTGGGAAGGACACTTATTTGGTTTTATCGGCGGTATCGTTGCGGCTCGTTTCCTGTCACGGCGAAAGAAACGGTCATAAT
>CBKWLJ010000459.1:0-7642 GCA_966675205.1 uncultured bacterium | reverse complement strand
GAAATCTTGTAGGGACTTAGAACCAAACTGTACAGGTTTTGCCCAACCGTCATTGAGATAGATAACTGCCCCAAGTCCACTTCCCACGAGACTGGACAATACCAGCAAACCTGCAACTGTAGTATTTAAAGTTGCCCACTCTGGTAACAGTTGCCATTGCAGCAGTAGGAGTGGAACGTGCAGGGTGAAGCCCATTAAAAGCATCATGGGTAAGATCATAGGCCAGTGTACTTCTGGCGATCGCTCACTCATTTGCTTGGGCTTACCGCCAAACACTAGACCAAACACACGGGTTAAGCTAAACGTTGCTAGGGTATTCACAACCAGCAACACCCCAAACAGCCAAGGTTGAGTATGAGAAAGATGGTCGCCTAATTGCACTAATGCCCAAAACCCACCGAGGGGAGGTACGGCAACCAATCCAGCCGCACCGACGATGTAGGAAAATGCAGAAGCTGGTCGTTTCGCCCACAAACCACCGAGTTGAGTTACATCTTGGGTGATGCTGTTCCACACAATTGCGCCCACACTCATTACTAATAGCCCCATGGCTACCGCATAAGTCAGCATGAGTAAGAGGGCAGTTTCGCTTTGTCCCGTACCAACAGCGATAAACACCAAACCCATGTAGGCGCTGACAAGATACGAGAGGGTGCGTTTAATATCAATTTGTGCGATCGCAACCATCGTACCGCCAATCGCTGTCGCGGCACCAATAAATATAGTTGCCGACACCGCAAAAGGAGCAAGCGCAAGCACAGGTTGCAGCTTAATCAGCACCCAAGCCCCCGTACACACCACAACAGCATTCCGTAAAATTGTGCTAGGAACGGGCCCTTCCATCGCTTCATCCAACCACAGATGCAGAGGGAATTGAGCACATTTACCCATCGGGCCTGCAATTAACGCTAAACCTAACAATGCTGCAACTTTCGGGTCTATGTTTGCCGTACTTGCCCATTGGGCTAGTTCTGAGAAATTCCAGGTATGGGATAAGGGATAGATAGCAATCACCCCCATCAAGAGAAATAAATCTCCTACCCGTTTGGTTAAAAACGCATCTCTAGCACCCGTAACCACCAAAGATTGATTAAACCAAAACCCGACTAAGAGGTAAGTACCGAGGGTGAGAATTTCCAGAATGATGTAGCTGAAAAATAAGGAATTGCACAACGCCAGTCCACACATCCCCGCTTCAAAAAATGCCAGCAAAGAGTAGAACCGCGCCCACCCCCAATCCATTTCCATATAACCAATGGCATAAACTTGGGCAAGGAAGTTTATCCCAGTCACCACTAGAGTTGCAACAATGGTTACAGCAGAAAGTTCTAGGGGAATGGTCAAATTGAGATTAGCAACTTGGAGCCAGGGAATAAACACTTCTTGTGCAGGTTGATTCCAAGTCGCGGGTAATGCTACTAAACCGTGCAAAAAAGCGATGAGCGTCATCACCGCATTGATGTAACCAGACGGCCTTGGCCCCGTGCGACGAATAACATTTGGAGACCAAGGGATAGCCAAAATTGCCCCAATCAAGGGATAGCAAGGGATTAACCAAGCCGTTTGTAGGAAAAACTGAGCCATCGGCATTACCTTTTTTGAGTTAAAAACTCCTCATGTTTTAGCAAGCAATACTGAACAAGCCCCGTTTTTAGCAGGACTGCGAGAAGCAAGGAATTCATGTTTTCTTAAGTTTTCATTTCAGTGTAATGGTTGATCGACAAAAAAAGAAGGATAAAACCAAACAATTCAGCAATCATGGCTGTAAATACAGCTTATATATATCAGAACGAATAGTAATGATTGATTTTTCTCTATATAAGCCTTGTGTTGCCTGATTTATATCGTTTTTCCTTAAATTTGCGGCACAGGAGTGACACGGGGACGCCCAGAGGCGAGGACGGGGAGATTGATTTGTAGCAAACATTTCGGTATTTGATATTAGGGATTACAACTTATGGAGTTGAGTTGACATTATCAATGAATTGTGCTTAATTCCTGCACCGTGAAATGAGTGAAGCAAGTTGGCGTAAAAAAACAGATAAATTTGCAGAGGCGGGTTTAGAGACAATCATTGTTATCCACCAGAGAATATGATTCAGAACCCGCCCTCCCTAACGGGTGTCGTTCATCAGTAGCCCTCATGAACCGCGTACACCAATAACGCATGAAAATTCTTATGCCTTCTGCAACCCCATCAAGCTTTCCCCCCAACTCCCCCACTCCTGTACTCCAAGAGCCCCCCTGCTGGTCGGTTATTTCTGCCATGCTGCGCTAGGGAGATAGTCAATCCGGATTTAGTATCAGTCGAGCAGGATGCGTACTCTGAGAGTTCCTGACGCAAGAATAGCAATGTGCCCTAACCTGACCCCTGAATTCTGAATTCTGAATTCTGAATTCTGGCTCCTGAATTCTGACTCCTAACTCCTGACCCCTGACCCCTAACTCCTGACTCCTGACTCCTGACTCCTGACTCCTGACTCCTGACTCCTGACTCCTGACCAATATCTTTTCTAATATTTACTCCCATTGAGTGAAACTATCTCGGGGAGTAATCAGGCATCAAAAAGCCTTTCTTTCCTTGCAACCTATCACCTTTTTAACTAATTCTTTACCAATTCTTTGAAAATCTCTTTATCCCTTACGGCAGAAAGTATACAGCCAACGCTAGTACCTACTACCCAAAGATTGTTCTTGGCACTCACCTATTCTTTAAGATAAAAAGGATAACCAGGGCAATATAGCATTTCTAGTTTTATGGGGAGTAAAGACTGAAAAAAATTATTAGTCTGACACCTTAAAAGTCAATTTTCATGAATGCAACATTGACTTCATTTTTACGTCATTAGCACTAACTCTGCTACTAGATTGATTATTTGGGTTTCGCGCTTTCCGCCTAAACATCTGCATCTATCGTATTATCTCCCTACTATTCATTCACTTAGAAAAATATGGAGAACGTTTGGAGTACTGTCCAACAATTCTTACTTGATTCAAATCTATCTACTATCCAAATCCCTCTATGGAAAGGAATTACATTCATTGTAATTCTCTTATTCACAGCAGTATTCAAGGGATTTGTTTGCGGTATTCTTCTTAAGAAAATTGAGGTTCTCACTCACAAAACAGACACAACCCTAGACGATCATTTAATCGAGATTCTGAAAAAGCCCTTAGGCTGGCTAATTTTTATTGCTGGACTATGGATTATAGAATTATCTATTTTAGATTTACTTACTTCTGATGTCCGAGAAATAGTAAGAAAAATTCTAAGTTTGATCACAATCGGTATTGTTGCAACTATTATTTACCGTATTGCCCCACTGTTAGGAGAAGTGCTAGGGAAAGTGACGGCACGGACTAACACCGAACTAGATGATTTACTCGTTCCTTATTTTCCAAAGCTTTTTCAGACAGCAGCAATTGTTGTTGTCATTATTAAAGCAAGTGAGGTAATGTTGGGAGCTTCTGCTGGTGCTCTTATTGGTCTCTTGGGTGGGGCGGGTGTAGCATTAGGTTTACTTTTCAAAGAGATTATTTATGATTGGTGTTGTACTGTCATTATCTACTTGGATGGAATTTATCGAGTCGGGGATGAGCTTATTCTGGAGGGAGTAGATGGTTTTGCTCAAGTTCTCGATATTGGATTGAGAAGTACAAAACTGCGTTTACTGAAGTGGGATGCTATTCAAAAAATTCCCAATTCAAAAATGATTACTGGAATTGTTGAAAACCGCTCACAGAATCCTAGTGAACAGCCATCATTTGGCATCAATTTAACCCTAAAAGTTGATGGAATATCGTCAAGTAAAACTGCGGCAATCTGTAATAGCTTACGAAGCCTTCCTAATTTTGTTGAGACTTTACATGAAAGAATTATTGTTTGGTTTGATTGTATTGAAGGGAATGCCCGTGTTATTAAAATCAGAGCATTTGTGAATGGATACAATCAATGGTTTTATACAGTAGACAAGTTGAATTTAGTGATATTAGAGTTACTGGAGAAAGAAGGAATTGATATGTTAGACGTGAATCTTATAACCTCTCCTGAGAGATATAAAAAGAACCAAAAGGCAATCAACAATGAGCAATCGGTCTAAGTCGGTCGGTGTATTAATATTTATTTGTAGTTGAGACAAGGCTCCAGGGCAGAAGGCTTCAAGGCAGAAGGGAAGAAAGTAATCTCTTTCCCCGACTTGGAGCAAGAAGTCTAATGTACCAACAGCTTCAGATGCGATCGCTCCTCAAGTCTGGTCGTTACCCATCCTAAACACTTCGGCAGCATCTTTACCAAGTCTTTGAAAACCTTGCTATCTCTTTCAGGGCAAGGTATCTGCCTTACCGTCTTTCCTATTTGGGCGAGCTGATGATTGGCATTAACCTGTGCTTGAGATAATAATTAAGTAATATCAGTAGCGAGTATATTTTCACTACCTGACAACCCGGTTTTTTCCGGTACTTTCCAGAATACTAATAGCTAAGCTGCACATGACCTGCATGATGCAGCAACTTAGCACTCAAAACGTTTTTGTTAAGGGTTCATCATTACCAACGCCCCAGAGAACAACCAGGCAAGCACCTTTAATCAGGTTAGAGAAGGACTTGGTATCTGGGTCATGGATGAGTTGTTGACGAGTCGCGCTGTAATACTCACGAACTTTGTCAACCAGGGCATCATACCTTCTCTATATTCCAGCTACAGGTATTTTCTTTCAAAGTTACCCAAATTAATATCCTTGCTATTAGTTACCCCATTGAGTTAAGGAAAGACAGTAAGGAAACCGTATACAACGTATCTGTAGACTCTAGTGCAGCAGGGTGGAAATAAGTGACCCGTCCAAAAAGGTTAAAAAGCTTACTATAAAAGCTTTCTGCCTCTCTACCTTGAAGCCTTCTTTCTTGGAACCTTCTTGCACTAGTTAGAGAATATGTAGCAATCAAAATTTGCTTCTTGTTTTTGTTTTTTCCTTCGTGAGAAATTAGCTCCTACCCCATCGGTTAGGGGTTATCACCTCGTTACTCTAACGAGTTGAGCAGTGTGCCTCGACTATTCGTTATTTGATGGAGTTTGCTTAGTGTGAAAGGCACACCTTGGTCTGCTTGTACAGGCTTATTACTGTTCATTAGCCTCATTAACCCCGCTACCGCTCAAACACAAGACGGGGAGAATGGTAGCCCCAAGTTCACCGGTTCAGCCGAAGACTTGAAGATTATGCCCCGCTTAGGAGTGGGCTACAATACCTCTGGCGCAGGTTACGACGGTTTCACCCGTTTCGAGGGTTTTGTTCCTTTACTTCAAAATCCCGGTACCAGCCTCACTTTTCTTGAAGGACGATTGCTGTTAGATAATAGCGCTCACTTAGGCGGTAACCTACTATTAGGTCATCGCTTCTACAATTCCAACTTAAATCGTACCTTTGGTGGCTACCTCTCCTACGACAATCGCAACACAGGCAACACTACCTTTAACCAACTGGGATTCGGAGTTGAAAGTTTAGGAAAGATTTGGGACTTTCGCGCTAATGCCTATCTTCCCCTTGGCAACAGTCGAAAGCTGGTGAGTGAAAGTAGTTTTGATACAGGTTTGCAAGCCACCGGTAATCCCTTTTTTCAAGGCAACTATTTAATTACACAAGCCATCCGAGAAAGTCAGCAAATCCGGAATTATGAAGCAGCATTAGGGGGATTTGATATTGAGGCAGGCGCAAGAATTGCCAAGTTAGGTAGTCGTGGAGATTTGCGCGGTTATGGTGGGTTGTACTATTACGGTGGCCACGGTGACTCAAGCCTTGGTTGGCGCTTAAGGCTGGAAGCGCGTCCTACCGATAACCTGAATCTCGGGTTAGCGGTGCAGGATGACAAAATTTTTGGCACGAATGTCCTGTTTAATGTGGGATTAACTTTCCCCGGAACTCGTCCTAAGAAATTGAGGAACGAGTCGGATTCTGTTGTTGCCCGCTTGGGAGAATCCGTATCACGCACGAACAGCATTGCTGTGGATTCTCAAACCGAAGCCAAGTCATTTAGCCAACAAGTTACAGCGACAGCAACCAATCCCCAAACGGGTGCGCCTTATGTTTTCCAACACGTCACTTCAGGGAAAGCTGGAGGAGATGGGACGATAGAAAATCCGTTTGGTTCGGTGGAAACTGCCCTCGGTGTTACGCAAACGGATGGCAACAGTATTGTTTATGTGAATGCTGATAGCACTGCTGCTGCAATTTCCGGCTTCCAAATTCGCGATAGAGTACAGGTATTGTCCACCGGGCCAGTACAGGAAATTCTGACTCAGGAATTTGGTTTGCTACGACTTCCTGGTTCCGGCACTGGAAATTCGCCCAATATTACGGGTACGGTGACATTGGGGAATAATACTGTTCTATCAGGATTTGCGATCGCTTCCACCAATTCTCCTGCCATTGAAGCTAGAAATATTAGCAACGCGGTAATTCAAAATAACACGGTAACCAGTACAGCACAAACAGGTGTGAGACTGGAAAACGTTACCGGGACAGTAACGTTAAACAACAACACAATCACCAGTAATGGCGGTGCTGCACTAGAAGCCAGCAACATTAATAATGCCAATCTCACTCAAAGTACTCTTACCAGTACGAATTCCGCGACTAGTGGTATTGCTGTTAACGGGGTAACAGGCACTTTAGATGTAACTAACAGCACGATTAATGTTACCAATCCCACTGCTAACGGCATTTTAGCAACGAATATCAGTGGCACGGTTAACTTAGCGGCAAATACTGGCAGTCAGATTACCACTGAAGGTACGGCTGTCGGTATCTCCCTGCAAGAGAGTACAGGGAGTGTGAATTTATCAGGATTACAGGTTAGCAGTACGGGTGGGGCTGTCTTAGAAGCCAACAACATTAACAATGCCACCCTCACTCAAAGCACTCTTACCAGCAGCAATTCTGTCACCAATGGTATTACCCTCAATGGCGTTAGTGGTACCCTTGGGGTCAGTGATACGACTGTTAATGTCAATACTCCTGCACAAAATGGTATTTTAGCGAGCAATATTACAGGCACTGTCAACCTCAACGCTAATTCGGGCAGCACCATTACCACCAATGGAACTGAGGCAGGCATTGCTGTTGAGCAAAGTACAGGTCGTGTTAATCTATCGGGATTGCAGATCAATAGTACAGGTGGAGCCGCACTAGAAGCAACAAACCTGAATGAGGTCAGTATTACCCAAAGTACCCTGAGCAGTACTAATTCTGCTACCAATGGAATCACCCTCAATGGTGTCAGTGGCAGAGTTGATGTATCTAACAGTACTGTGAATGTCACCAATCCAACGGGGAATGGGATATCGGCAGAAAATATTACGGGAACTGTCAACATAACCGCCAACAGTGGGAGTCAGATTAACACCAATGGGACGGCGGCTAGCCTTTCCTTAAGAGAAAGTACTGGTAGTGTCAACTTATCAGGATTACAGGTTAGCAGTACAGGAGGTGCAGTTCTAGAAGCCACCAACATTAGCAATGCCAACATTACTCAAAGCACTCTTACCAGCAGTAATTCTGCCACCAACGGCATCACCCTGAATGGAGTCAATGGCACAGTTGATGTCAACAACACCACTGTCAGTGTTACCAATCCCACCGCTAACGGCATT
>CBKWLJ010000458.1:0-7664 GCA_966675205.1 uncultured bacterium | reverse complement strand
TAAATTGTAATAATTTTGTTATTGCTCTGTGTGCATCTGTGTGCATCTGTGGCTAATTTTTCTCACAAATCATCTAGGACTGTTATATACCAGCCTAGTGGTTTATCGCATTAATTCTGATGGGAAAGGCTTCTCTAGAACTGTTTCATAGCAGAGTTTTTGGGAGTTTTCTACAAATCAAAACTTTTGCGATGAACCACTAGTAACAAAAATCTTTGCAAAAGATGTACTAGCTGATTGACAAATTGAGTTGAGCTGACTGTTGAGGCGTAAAATCAGTAAAGCTCTAGTCCTTATTAGTTAGCCGTTACCGCCAATGGGCAAAGTTTATCTTGTAGGTGCCGGGCCAGGAAATGTCGAATACCTTACTGTTAGGGCGCAGCAACTGCTATCTCAAGCCGAGGTACTGATTTACGATGCCCTAGTGGATGACCGATTATTGGCGTTAGTACCACCCAATTGCATCCAGTTCGATGTGGGTAAGCGCGGTGGACGCCCTAGCACTCCCCAAGCAGAGATTAATAAGTTGCTGGTAGAACAGTGTCGGCACGGGAACCAGGTTGTTAGGCTTAAAAGTGGAGACCCGTTTATTTTTGGTCGCGCTACTTCAGAAATTCTCGCATTGCAGGAAGCAGGTTGTCTGTTTGAGGTGGTGCCGGGACTCTCTTCAGCTTTGGCAGCCCCCTTACTCGCCGGAATTCCCCTCACTGACTCAGTCCTCAGTCGAAGTTTTGTGGTTGTCAGCGCCCATGAACCTGATGAGTTGGATTGGGAGGCACTAGCACGGCTAGAAACCTTGGTGATTTTGATGGGAGGGCGTCACCTAGATGAAATTGTCCAGCACTTGCAGCGCCATGGGCGATCGATTTCTTCACCGATTGCTGTAATTCGAGATGGTGGACGCCCTGAACAAGAAGTTTGGGTCGGTACCCTAAAGAATATTGTCGAGCAAACGGCTGATCATTCCCTCTCACCTACCGTAATTGTGATTGGTGCAGTGGTGGGACTGCGAAATTATTTGCGATCGCCGGAAGAGTTAAAGGCTGAAGGTTCTCCAAAGTTGAAGGTGGGAAAGTTGAAGGTTGAAGGTTCTCCAGAGTTCAAAGTTGAACGCTTGGATGATAACCTTCAACCTGCTAACCTGCAACCTTTAACCGATTCTCACCTGCAACCTTTAACCCGTTCTAACCTGCAATCTTCAACCCCACCCTTGACTGGTAAAACCATCTTAGTGACCCGTTCTGCTGGACAATCCAGTCAATTTAGCAAGTTGTTGCACCAACAAGGAGCACGGGTGATTGAAATGCCTGCATTGGTCATTACTGCGCCTTCAAGCTGGGAAGAATTGGATAATGCGATCGCTAACCTATCTGATTTTGATTGGATAATTCTCACCTCTAGCAATGGCGTTGATTACTTTTTTGAACGCCTATTTGCTCAAGCTAAAAATCCCAGTGTCTTAGCGAATACCAAAATTGCTGTGGTAGGTAAAAAAACAGCAGCAAGTCTTAAAGCACAAGGATTAGTACCCGACTTTATTCCCCCAGACTTTGTAGCAGATTCTCTCGTTGAACACTTTCCAGAACCCTTACAGGATACAAAGGTATTGTTCCCCAGAGTTGAAAGCGGGGGGAGAGATGTTTTGGTGAAGCAGATGACTGAACAAGGCGCAGAAGTAACAGAGGTAGCCGCCTACCAGTCAGGATGCCCTACCCAGATAGTCCCAGAAGCCCTAGAAGCTTTGCAACAACAAACGGTAGATGTCATTACCTTCGCGAGTTCCAAAACTGTGAAGCATTTTGTTCAACTGCTAGAGACATTCCTACCGGGAGACTCTGAACAGTTTCCTACTGCCCAATCCCGGTTAGAAAACGTCTGTATTGCCTCAATTGGCCCTCAAACTTCAATAGCTTGCCGCCAACTCATAGGACGAGTGGATGTTGAAGCCCAGGAGTATACTTTGGACGGATTAACTCAGGCTGTTGTACAGTGGGCTACCTTGAAAAATTCGTAATTGGTAATTCGTAATTCGTAATTACAGCAGTTTTCAATTTGATGAGGTATAAAACAGAGCCTCCTTCGCTCACTCTATAGTCTGTTGGACTTTGAGACTCTTGAATTCTCATTCAAGAATTAGGATGTACGTTTCCGATGGGGGAGTTTCAAAGTTATTTCGTTTTTAAGACAACGCGCTGTTGATATTCTTGCTCGCTCATCAAGTCTTGTGTTGTTCCCACTCGATCTAAAAAGACAATGCCATCTAAATGGTCATATTCGTGTTGAAAGATTCTGGCGACAAAGTCTGTGAGTTCTTGCCGATACAGTTGACCATCTCGACCTGTATACTCGACTTCAATAGTGCGATAACGAGGAACCAACCCTCGAATGCCAGGAACACTCAGACAGCCTTCCCAGTCTTTCACCACATCCTTGGAGTGAGCAATAATCCGAGGATTGATCATCGCCGTCGGTTCCATCAAGGGTGCATGAGGATACCGGAGATTGGGACGAGAGGCGACGATAAACAAGCGATACGATTCAGAGACTTGAGGGGCTGCAATCCCAACGCCGTTTGATGCTGAAGCCGTTACAATGAGGGCGTCAATTAGCTGTTGGCAACGCTCATCTTGAGCATCTTCAACGATTTGGGCGTGTTGCCTCAGAATTGGGTTACCTAACTGAGCAATTGGTAGTGATTCAGCCATGATAGGGGGAATTGAGGAAAAATCGTGATAAAACAGTGCTAAATTACCAAAGTTGCTGTGTTTCACCAGGTACGGGAAAAGCCTTCTACAATAAACTTACTCAAATTTAAAACGTCAATTTTATTGTTGATCCGTGGCTCATCCAGAACAGCAACCTATGAATAGATGATAATCATTGTGCCAAAAAAGGCGTTTGCTTTGCTTGGATTCTCTGGGGGCATCAGACCAATATTTTGATGACAGACGCCCAGACATTAAACCTATTCTTAACCACAATTGTTTTTTATTGTCAACATACCATCTCGCTTATTAGGGTAGAGGAAAGCTCGTGGAAATTTCCCCAGAACAACTGTGGAGCCAGGTATTGGAGCGTCTCCAGATACAACTGAGCCGACCGACTTTTGAAACTTGGATCAAAACAGCTAGCGCTCAGCAACTAGACAATAATTGCTTGGTGATTTGTACTCCTAATCCTTTTGCTCGAAATTGGTTGCAAAAGTATTACATCAAAACCATTGCCGAGGTTGTGCAAGATATCCTCGGTAAACCGATGGCCATCCAAATTGTTGTCGCTAAAGGGAGTGATGGCTCTTCTGAAGATGACTCAGAAGCGTCTTGGTTCCTACCGATTGAATCGAGCTTCCCTGAAAATCCCCTGAATCGCCCTAAACCGAGTGAGTTAAATCCCAAGTACAATTTTTCCAGCTTTGTGGTTGGCTCAAATAACCGTATGGCTCACGCCGCTTCTTTAGCGGTGGCGGAGTCTCCGGGGCGTGAATTCAATCCTCTATTTTTGTGTGGGGGTGTGGGTTTGGGGAAAACTCACTTGATGCAAGCGATCGCACACTTCCGTTTAGAGAAGTGCCCGGATTCTAAAGTCTTTTACGTCTCTACCGAGCAGTTTACCAATGACTTGATTGCCGCTATTCGGAAAGACAGTATGCAAAGTTTCCGAGAGCATTATCGGGTAGCCGATATTATCTTAGTTGATGATATTCAGTTTATTGAAGGGAAGGAGTATACCCAGGAAGAGTTTTTCCATACCTTCAATACCTTGCACGAAGCCGGTAAGCAAGTCGTCTTGGCATCCGATCGCCCTCCTAATCAAATTCCCCGCTTGCAGGAACGCCTTTGTTCACGCTTTTCGATGGGGTTGATTGCGGATATCCAGCCACCTGATTTAGAAACCCGGATGGCAATTTTACAAAAAAAGGCTGAGTATGAGAATATTCGTCTGCCGCGATCGGTGGTTGAATATATCGCTACGAACTATACATCCAATATTCGGGAACTCGAAGGGGCTTTGATTCGGGCTGTAGCCTATGTTTCCATTTCGGGGGTACCGATGACGGTGGAGAGTATCATGCCGATTTTGAATCCACCCACCCAGAAGGTACCGGCTGCTCCAGAAACCATTTTGATGACGATCGCTGATGCCTTCAATGTCTCTGTTGAAGATTTGAAAGGGAACTCTCGACGCAGAGAAATTAGTTGGTCAAGGCAAATTGGAATGTATTTAATGCGGCAGCATACCGATTTGAGCTTGCCTCGAATTGGCGAGGAGTTTGGCGGTAAAGATCATACGACTGTGATGTACAGTTGTGATAAGATTGCCCAGCTACGGGAAACTGATGCAGCTTTAGATCAAACCCTGCGCCAGTTGAGCGATCGCATCAATCTTACCAGCAGAACCCAAAACCAATCTTGATTCTTGACGACAGACACACACGACAGCAAGTAGTAGAAGGTAAGCAGCAGAATTTAATCTTGCTTAAGAAAATACAGGTTCGGAGTGGAGTTTATTCGTCCTGATTTTCAAAGACTTATTACAAAAAATTCCTAAAAATACGAATGAGTATAAATACTGGGTGGAAAAGTGAGGTGATTTTTCCACAGGTTATCCACAGTTGGGAAATTGAAAAACAATGACAGGGAATAAGTTTTTGGAGTTTTTCCACATTTTCCACAAGTGTGAGGAACAAGAAGAAGGAGCTGATCAATCCTGACTCAGGACATCAAGATAGCAAATAGGAAAAGCACAGAGAAAATCAAGACATTGACCAGAATTCCTCCCAGAATTATTCTGATAAAGCTCTGGGAAATGAACCTGATACCGAGTTGCGTTCAAAGATAGTAGTTGAGACTGACGCACAGACGCTCCGGACGCTCCGGACGCTCCAGAAAATGAATATGCTACGTATGAATGCAACTTGGTATGACCGACCCATCATTGACCTAAAATTCCTCAACTGGCAAGAGGACACGGGTAATCCATTACACAACTAAGAAGCGCGACCTATTCTAATTTCTATGAAACTCGTTTGTACTCAAAGTGACCTCAATACCAACCTCTCTTTCGTGAGCCGTGCGGTTCCCTCTCGCCCGACTCATCCAGTGCTGGGGAATGTTTTATTGATGGCAGATCAAGAAACGCAGTTATGCCGTCTTACAGCATTCGATCTCAGCCTTGGAATTCAAGCAAGCTTTACAGCCCATGTTGAGGAAGGCGGAGAAATTGCCATACCCGCGAAACTCCTCAATGATATTGTGTCTCGCCTGCCAGAGGGAGAGATCACTTTAGAAGATACAGCAGGAGAAAGTGAAGGCGATAGTGATAGCGATCGCAAAATTGTTACCTTAACTTCTGCTTCAGGTCGTTACCAAGTCCGAGGCATGAGTGCCGAGGAGTTTCCAGAACTTCCTCAAGTTGAAGCCGGTATGGCAGTCCATCTATCGGTAGAAACTTTAGTAGAAGGATTACGAGGTACTCTATTTTCTACTAGTTCTGATGAAACCAAGCAAGTGCTGACAGGGGTTCACCTCACCATGCAGCAAAATAGCTTGGAATTTGCTGCAACAGATGGTCACCGCTTGGCTGTTGTGGAAACAACCAATCAAAAGCCGAGTGAGGAGGATCAGGAAGCATCGGAAACAGTCCAGGCTGATAACGTAGCGAAGTCAGTAACATCAGAGGCTTCTGGGCTAGAAGTAACCTTACCAGCCAGAGCCTTACGCGAGCTAGAGCGAATGCTGGGGATGCGCCAGTCTACTGATACGGTTGCGCTGTACTTTGAGCAAGGTCAGATTATCTTCCAAGGAGGAGAACAACGCTTAACCAGCCGCACTTTAGAAGGTCAGTACCCAGCTTACCGTCAATTAATTCCTCATCAGTTTCAGCGACAGATCACAATTGATCGGCGTCAATTGCTCAGTGCAGTCGAACGAATTGCTGTATTAGCTGACCAGAAGAATAATATTGTCAAGTTTAGTATTGACAGTGTGAACCAGCAGCTTTCCCTATCTGTAGAAGCTAAAGATGTTGGTAATGGACAAGAGTCGATGCCAGCTCAAGTGACGGGGGAAAGTGTAGATATTGCCTTCAATGTCAAGTACTTAATTGATGGCTTAAAGGCACTTTCTACTTCTGATATTCAGATTCAAATGAATGCGGTTAACAGTCCTGTGATTTTGACCCCCTTAGGAGGTCGCAAGATGACTTATTTAGTGATGCCGGTACAACTGAGAAACTGAGGAGTAGGGGAGCTGGGGGAGCTCAAGAAGATGAGGGAGAAAGTTGTTGCGAAAGATTGGTAAACTCTTGTTCTTATCCCCCTTGTTTCCCTTGTTCCCCTCACCGAAGAAGACGCGGAGACACGGAGACACGGAGACGCGGAGAGTTCCCGTGAGACGTGCGACGCGAGCCATGAGACGCCCAAGGGCGTGAATGTCCAAGGGTTTGAAGCCTCGTCCCATTCTTTGAATGGGACGCCTGGAATTGGGCGGGGTCTCAATCCTCGTCCAATTTCTGTCCCCGTGTCTCCCCCTCCCCGCGTCCCCGCGTCCCTGAACCCATCACCCCACCACCCAGTGAGTTGTAGGATTAAAGAAATTTTGGTGTATCGAGAAGTCCCATGACGCTAACGCAGGTTTGGGGTTCTTTACTCATCCTTACGCTTTGTCCTCTGCTGGGTGGTCTTCCCCTGATTAGTTGGATAACCTTGATTCTAACGGGGCGTCAATTGTCACGCCTGGGCACAGGGAATGTGTCAGTTTCAGCAGCTTTCTACCACGGAGGACGCTTTGTTGGTATCCTAGCGGTTCTCTCAGAAGCCGCTAAGGGAATAGCAGCAGTTTTACTGGCACGTTATTTCTTTCCTACCGAACCCGCGTGGGAGCTGATTGCTCTGATCATGCTAGTCATGGGGCGCTACTGGATGGGGAAAGGAGCGGGAACGACCAATGTAGTGTGGGGCATTGTGGTTCATGACCCGACAGCCGCATTACTGATTTTTGTCATTGGGGGAATTAGCTTTACTATTTTTCGCGATCGCACCAGCGGACGTATTGGTGTTTTAATCCTACTCCCCATTATCCTAGCCCTGTTGCATCCTACAGATTTGGCACGCATGGTTGCTGCGATTGCTTTGGGTTTGTTACTGGGTTGGATTTATCAAAAAATCCCCGATGATTTAGATCTGCCCCCTGAAGAAGGAAAATTTCAATCTCAAGGCATGTTTCGTTTTTTTAGAGGCGATCGCGCCATAATTGCTCTAGGTAAGGAACTAGACGCCGACAAGGTGGGTCAAAAAGCCGCAACCCTCTCCCAGCTCAAACGCTGGGGTTACTCGGTGCCGATAGGTTGGGTATTGCCTCCCGGTGATGACCCAGAACCTTTAGTTCAATACCTGCCTATTTCTGAATCTGAACCTCTCGTCGTGCGTTCTTCAGCGATTGGAGAAGACTCTGAACTCTCGTCAGCCGCCGGACAGTATCACAGTATTTTGAACGTGAGCAGTAGGTCTGCATTGCAGGAAGCGATTACTCAAGTTTTAGCCTCCTACCTCAACCCATCTGCCGTTGAGTACCGTCGCAGCCGGGAACTGCCTGATCAAGCAATGGCAGTCCTGATTCAAAAACAAATTCCTGGCACATTTTCCGGCGTTGCTTTTAGTCGCGACC
>CBKWLJ010000457.1:0-7684 GCA_966675205.1 uncultured bacterium | reverse complement strand
AACAGGTAAAACTCTTTTGGCATTTGGCTTTGGGGGCGCTTGTCGCCCCCTGAAGTAAAAGACCTTCTGCCTTTTGCCATCTGCCATCTGCCTTTTGCTATTTAAAGTTGTGACAACCCCAGAAGATTGCCACAACCCACGTAATCTCTAAACTAGTACTGCAATTTTGGAAGCTTGAAGCTCTGACTAGGCAATGATATTGAAGTCCGTTGCCGCAATCGAGGACGTATTCTCAATGGTAGCGAACCAGTCACCTGTGCCATAACCATCAGCACTACCATTTTGGTTATAGTACAGATTGCCTGTGGCTGAGCTGTAAACAATGTAAGCATCGCTGGTTGCTACTTCAGCATCACTCGCCACGATCGCAAATTCACTCGCCGTGCTAAATCCAGTCCCCTCACTGCTTGCCAGCACTCCGAACATTGTCTGAGACAGGGAAATTTTATCTTCACCCGCACTAAAGCCGGAGATAGAATAGGTTCCTATATTCGCTGTGCTGAACGCTCCACCTTGGAAGGTAAATTCATCAGTACCCACTCCCCCAATGAGGGTGTCATTACCACCCCCACCGATGAGAATGTCATTGCCATCACCACCAATGAGTGAGTCATCGCCAGCGCCACCCATCAAGACATCATCACCTGCACCCCCTAAGCCGACTAACGGGCCTTTAGCAGCGCTACCATCAAGGGTATCGTTCCCCTCACCACCGGAGAAAGTAACCAATTGCACATCGGTACCCGTGAGGTCTTTTACGGTGAAACTGTCGTCGCCACCGCCGCCATTGACCTCAAATTTCTCTGAGGTATCTACTGTTAGCTTGAAGGGAACTAAGTTAATGCGATCAAAAATTGCTTTCCCGTCTTGCGCCGCTAGGACAAACTCATCCCCAGCAGCAGCGCCGTTAACCTCAACGATGTCAGTCCCTTCACCACCGCTCATTACATCGCTGCCATCACCATTGTTCCAAATCATGCGATCGTCACCTTTGCCACCCTTGAAGATGTCTGCACCGCGATCGCCAATTAAGGTATCGTTGCCATTGCCTCCTTCTAAGGTGTCGTTGTCGTCGCCACCCCGTAACAAGTCATCAGCAGCCCCCCCAGTGAGATAATCATTGCCTGCATTTCCATTGGCAACTAAGCGTGTGGTAGTGGCACTACCGTTGAGGGTATCATTGCCTTCTCCACCAGAGAAGTTAACCACTTCCACACCTGTACCGATAAGGTCTTTTACGGTTAAGCTGTCGTTGCCACCGAGTCCATTAATTTCAAACTGCTCGACCCCATCTACTGTCAGCTTAAAGGGCACTAAGTTGATGCGATCGAAAATCGCTTTTCCTTGTTGTCCCTGCAACACAAACTCATCGCCATTATTGGCAGCGCCATTAACTTCAACGACATCATTGCCATCGCCGCCATTCATGCGATCGCTGCCGTCACCATTGTTCCAAATCAGGCGATCATCACCACTGCCGCCCTCCATCGTATCGGCTCCGCGATCGCCGACTAGCGTATCATTGTCATCATTACCAAATAACCAATCGTTTCCATCACCGCCTCTTAACCAATCATTACCTTCAAGTCCAATGAGGATATCGTTCTTGTTGCCACCAGTGAGAGAATCATTACCCTGATTGCCAATTAGAATGTCCATTGATGTTTTTCCTGATTGAGTGAGTTGATTTTCAAGTGAGCGTTCATCCATGCATCCTTTGCTAAGAAGGCATAGAGAACTGTTGGAGCGTACTAATGCTCCGAGTTAGAAAGAAGCTGTGAAAAAGCTTTAAGCTTTACATTCTCACTGAGCAAAATCTCTGGAGAAATTCATTAGACGGGTTGAAAGTTAGGTAATGGTAATACTGATCACCTACAGTCTTGCTGTTTATGCAAGAAATCTATTGCTTCTTTCCCAGAGACACACTGCAAACGTTTAGCGATTGAGTGTTTCTTGTCAGTGTTTAGCGGTGTTGAATCACCTTTCATTCACTAAGGTAATTGGTTATTTGGTAGCTGTCATTACAGAAAATCTCTGGACTTGGAACAGAGGTTAGCTCTGAAAAACACAGGTAAGTTCTCACCTAGTCGCTCCTTTAGATAGCTCAGTAGCCAGCTCAGCAGCTACATAGTAGTCTGTAAGAGCAATCTTGAGTTATTGCGGAATCCAACTATTTAGGGTTGTAGAAAAAAAAAGTTGGCAGAAAGCACAGCTTGATATTGCCAGTAGAGAAGTCTCACGAGAAATGACTCATGAGCGATAATTTAACATCTAACCAAATCAATCAAGCAGTCTCTGAAGCGCAAAAAACAAGAGATGAACTGCACCAAGTTGCAGAAATAGTGGCGCGGGGAGAGCAGCAAGCACTAGGATTTATTGAGGCTATCAATCGCCGCATTCAAAAGCGCGAGCCTCTGATCAAACTCCTTGAATATCTGGGTACATTCAGTATTCTGCTTGCTGCCTTCACTTTTTTGATCCAAATCCCAACGAGCAGCAAAAAAGCTCGATACGAAGCTTGGAACGTAATTAATTCTGCTTCTCAAGATCAGCGCAGCAGTGGTGGAAGAATTGATGCCCTGCAAGATTTGAATAAAGTATGTACTTGGAACTCAAAAATCAAAGAAACCCTCGAAACCTTAAATTTTGCTAAGTGCGTTGATCTTAGCGGGTTGAGAGCTGTCAAGGCGTACTTACCCAAGATTAAACTTCAACAAGCCAAACTTAGGGATGCTAGTTTTCAAGAAGCAAACCTTCAGCAGGCTATTTTGAATGGTGCTGATCTGACTCAGGCTAACCTTAAGGGGGCTGACTTGACTGATGCAAAGCTTGTCGGTGCAACCCTTGAGAAAGCGAATCTTACATCAGTCATGAAAACAAAAGATAAGCAAGTAGTCACTAATCTAAAGAGAGCTGATCTGAGGCAAGCTAAGCTTCAGAAAGCTAACCTCCAAGGAACCGACCTCGAGGGCGCTAAACTTCAGAATGCTAATCTTCAAGAAACTGACCTTGAGAATGCTAATCTCCAAGATGCTAATCTTCAAGGAGCCGATTTTAGGAAGGCTAAAAACCTTACCGTGAGTCAAATTAAGGCTGCCAAAAATTGGGAACTAGCAATCTATGATAAGGAATTCAGTGAACAACTCAATACACCGAAAATCCTTACTAATGATTCATAACTAATGACTTATGACAACGCTCACGAGTCAATGAAAAATTGTACCGATTACTTAGCAATTTAGCATTAGTGGGTTTGAATCAATGAATGAAATTGCTCTTCATTAATACGTCCTGCTTGATACAGAGTTTCTGTAATTTCTGAGAGCGTTAATACTGAATACGCCTGATAACCATTAGCTCGAAGTTTGTCTTTAACTCCTTGTTCGTGGTCGATAAATACGACAATATCCTCAACCTTTAATCCTGCTGATTCCAGCTTTTGCGCTCCTTCTATGGCACTTTTCCCACTAATTAGAATGTCATCAACGACTACTACTGTTTCTCCAGGCTCAAAATGACCTTCAATTAGCCGTCTCGTGCCGTGCGCTTTCACTTCCTTGCGGGGATAAATCATTGGATAATGGAGATGTAACGATAACCCTGTCGCTGTGGGTAAAGAACCATAAGGAATGCCAGCAATGCGGTCAAAGCTGAGGTTTTTGAGGATATCCGCGTAGGCATTAAGTACTTGATGGAAGAGTTGGGGGTTGGAGATGATTTTACGCAAATCGATGTAGTAAGAAAAGGTTGCTCCTGAGGCTTGGACAAACTCACCAAATAAAATGCATTCGATGTCATAAAGTTGCAAAATCAAATCTTGGTAGGGATGCTGTTCTAACAAACAAACATCCGGCATCCATAGGTCACAGGTCAAGCTTTCACCAACTCTCTTTTGTCTGCCTTGATTAATCGACTCGCGTAAAGGTTTGATGCTAACAGCAGGTTGCTCACTCGCCAACATATCTTGGGGAACTGGGATGAGCAGTCCTTCTCCATTCGCATCTAAACCTGCGGTTAGAATTTGATTAAGGTCGCCCCCTTCTGCCCAGATACTACGAGCTAGGATAATACGTTCAGGGGCAGTGCTACGAATACGAGCGAGGATATCCGCATCAGTGGTTCCTACTTCCAGTGCTAATTGTTCAGGTGTACCCCAGTTTCTGGCTTCTTTGACTACTTGTAAGTAAAGTGGAGACTCGGGGGTAGGATATTGCTGCAATGCTACTGCACCCTGATTAGATGTAGTACATAGGACAAATACCGCCTTACCGGGGTAAATCAAAAATGGTGCAACATGGTCTTGTCCTGAATAAGCACTGACAGTAATCGCATCTACCTGCCATTCTTCAAAGACTGTTTGTGCAAAGATGGTGCTGGTGTTGAGGTCACCGTGTTTGGCATCTAAAATAATGGGAATATGAGCAGGGATAGCGGTTAGGGTTTTATGCAACAGTTCTAGTCCGGGAGCACCTAACGCCTTGTAAAAGCCGAAGGTTGGCTTATAGGCACAGACTAAATCAGCAGTTTCGGTAATGATGAATTGCAGCCAATCCCATAAGTCCTCAATGATGCCGTCTTTACCTTCTCGTTTGCAGTAACCCATCGGCATCATTTCCGGATTTGGATCGAGTCCTACAACCAATAAACTTTGATTTTGAGCGATCGCTGCATTTAATTTCTCGAAAAAGTTCATTAGGATTGACCTGTATGAAAACCCATTGCCTAACTATCCAGGTTAAAACTTGTGAAGATTTTTCTCAATTATGAATGCGATCGCAAGCCGAATATCATAGGAAATTGGTGTTGAGGCGTCATGTTGACAAGTAACTGTAGGGTGGGTAAGGTTCAGCAACGATAACATGAGCTTTTCATCTCTATAACTCTTGCCCACCCTACCCTTCTCCAGGCTTGCTCAATTATGAATGCGATCGCTTTATGGTAGGTGAGCGAATTTTGAAAACAGTTAGTAATCTTAGCCTGAACCCCTCCCCCAACCCCTCCCCGATTCAGGGAGGGGAGTATGAATCTTGCTGATTACTCTGCTTCGCCAATCAAGGTAAAAGCCGCCCAATTCCTTGGATTGGGATGCTGTTTCATCGTGGTGAGCATCGCCTGACGCAGTGCTTGGGCTTTGTCGGGGTTGTTTTGAAAATTTTGATAAAAATTGGTCATTAAGGACGCTGTGGGAGCATCTGGCACTGACCAGAGAGACGCAATTACACTGGGTACACCTGCTGTAATTAAGGCGCGAGACAACCCAATTACACCATCACCTGTAATGCGTCCTCTGCCTGTGTCGCAAGCACTCAGGACAACTAACTCGGCATTGAGTTTCATGTCGAGGATGTCTTCAGCCTTGAGTAAGCCGTCATCGTTGCCGGATGGGGCAAGCGCGAACCTTCCTTGGGAAGGCGCTAACGCGATCGCACTCCCTATTCCTCGCAAATCATCCAATAAGCCATGCGTTGCTAGATGAATGATTCGTGCTTTAGGCATCAGTTTCTCAATCGCTGACTTAGTAGCATCTTTGCCGATGATGGCTTTTGTGTTGAGGAGGGGTGCGATCGCTTTTGCTTCCCGTTCAGCACCTGGAAGCGGGTCTAGCTGTTGGGGCTTCTCTCCAGGCGATGAGGGTACGCTAGGCATGGTGGGATTTCCGACAACGAGGGCATCCTGTAGGGGCACGGAAGCCTCAGCCTCCACTCGTTCCCGTTGCTGACGGGTTAGTTCCAGTACCTGAATTGAAGGTGCTGTGAGGATAGTATGTTTTTCAATTAGATATTTGCCGGACTCGTCTTGGAGTGCTGCGAAGGGAACGAGGAATAAAGATTTTTGAGGGATGAAGATGACACGGGCGCTGGGGTCAGTAGGCAGGAGGTCGGTAATAGGTTGAATCAGGAGTTTGTGGAGTTGCTGTAGTTGTGTGGCTTGGCTTGCTTCATCAATTCTGGAAACCACTGTAAGACCGCGACCTCTGACACCGATAGATTCACGGCTGCTAGTCACGAGTTCGTCTAGAGAGGTATTTTGTTGCTGCCTGAGGGGTTTGAGGTCGCTGCGACGAAACGTTACTTCACCTGTTGGTTTGATGACCCAAATATACAGTTCTGATTCGTAAATCTGTGGTTTACCTTGAACTTTGAAATCGTCGTAAATAATCGAATATTGAACAAGGGTTGCCTTTTGCGCTTTGGCAATTTGTTTAATCTGCTCAATTGTCGGTGGAGTAATGGAGGGTTGCTCTGTTGGGTTCGGAGATAACCGCCTTGCCAGTAACTCCACAAACGCTCTTGCCCTTCCCCGTTCAGCAATTTCCAGTGCCGCATTGGTTTTATTCTGGGCAATGAGGACTTTTTGTAAAGTTCGATAGGTATGACGTTGTGTTTCAAAGATTGAAACTTTATCAGCATCAGATAATCTGGGTATCAGATATTCTTCAAAAAGTTGAATTCCATCAATTAATGTTATCTCTGCTGCTGCAAGATTACCTTGTTTGTAAAGGGTGAGTCCTAAATTGTTTAAAGCTTTCAGCTCCCCATCTGGGTCAATCACTTCTCGCGCAATCGCTAAACTCTGCTGCTGGTACTCAATCGCTTTGGCGTAATCTCCCAAGGATTGGTAAGCACTACCCAAGTTGTTCAAAGCAACGCCTTCCCATTTACGCTCACCAATATTCTGTCCTAGAGCAACAGCCTGCTGATGAAATTCGATAGCTTTTTGATACTGCCCTAGAGCCTGGTAAGTACTACCCAAATCGTTTAAAAAATATGTCTCGTATCTGCGATTTCCAATTTCTCTTACAATAGCAAGACCCTGCTGAGCTAACTTAATTGCCTGCTGGTAATAGCCGAGGTGGAAGTAAGCTAGACCCATATCACCCAGAGCTAAAGCTTCCTTTTCACGGTCGCCAATCCTCCTTGCGATGATTAAAGACTGCTGATTTAACTCAATCGTCCGTTGATACTGTCCTAGTAAGAGGTAGAAATATCCTAGAAGATTTAGAGATTCTGCTTCTTGAGCGTGATATCCAATATCGTGTGAAATGCTCACAGACTTCTGCAAAAAGTCTATTCCCTGTTGGTACCAACTTATCCGGGCTAGCCAATGCAAAGTGCTAGCTTCCCCCCACCGATTACCGATGTCTTGATAAATCGAGAGTGCCTGTTGCAAAGTCTGCCACGCCGCCTTAAATTGACTAGTCTGAATTTGCTCCTTACCTTGCTGTAGTAATTTGTCCGCTTCCGCTTTCCGGGTATCTGTGGCTTGTGCTAACGCCCAGGAATTTTGGATTTGAGATTTACAATTTTGGATTAAGGGAAAATCGCTAATCGTCAGGGTGGTTACTAGAGTGAGGAGGGCAGTCAGCATCATTCTTGGGAGATGCATGGCTATCAACGGGGTCAGGGTTCAGCAATTATCTGCTGAAAACCTATTTCTCTCAATCTTGCACTTATGCAGTCTGCTGTTGATGTCACCCTTGGTAGAGTGACAATCCCCCTATCCCTCTTTCCTAGAAGGTTATACCTTCAACGAACTTCTGAGAGACTGCTTCCAAAGTAATGTTAACTGGCTAAGTTGCCTAACAATTGGATAGATCCCCCCTAGCCCCCCTTAAAAAAGGGGGAACAAAAACTCTTGAAAGTCCCCCGTGATATCAAAGGCGAAGCAACTTAAGAGCATCCCC
>CBKWLJ010000456.1:0-7688 GCA_966675205.1 uncultured bacterium | reverse complement strand
GTCCACTTTCCGATTTAAGGCTGTACTCGTTTGTCTTGTTTTGGCTCTTGCGGTGGGAATTCTCGCAGCGATGAGTCTTCCTGTCTCTCAAACATTGAAGGGAATGCCGATAGAAAATCAACGTCAAGGTGTCAGTGGAGTGGTATCGCGTTTACAAGGCAATCAAATGCCTAGGATAAACAGAAACAATCCCAAAACTGCACCTAGCCCTGTATCGACCCAAATCTGGATTTTTTCAGGACAAATTCCAGGTAAAGGCACTCATTGGTCAATTAGTGAGGCACAAAAGCATCCTAACTTGGTGGGTCGCGTTCAAAGTGATAGTCAAGGAAAGTTCTTTGTTAGCTTGCCGCCAGGGGAATATACTCTTTTTGCTCAATATGGCGATAATTTATACCTCAATTCATTTACAGGTGATGGAAATTATGCCTCTGTACAAGTCGGTGAAGGGCAAATCACAGATGTTCGCCTAGTCAATACGGAAAATGCGGTTTTTTGAGCAGCAATTTATCAGAATCGCCGTAAAACCCCTGACTTCTAGCTGCATTTGTACGAATTTTTCTGGGGTGACCCGATTCTACAGGCATTGTGTAAGTCACCGTTGGGCATGGTTGTACCGCTCAGATTAGCTCCATCAAGTTTAGCGCCATCAAGTTTAGCTCCACTCAAGTTTGCTCCACTCAAATTCGCTCCACTCAAATTTGCCTCAGTTAAATCTGCCTCGGTTAAATCTGCCCAAATTAAGTTAGCCTCACTAAGGTCGATTCGACTCAGATTGGCTCTATAAAGGTTGACGCCTGGAAGGTAGACGCCTCTTAAATTGATTCCTACAAGTGACACATAAGGAGCTATCAAGTAAGCACCTGCCTCTACGGGGTCAAATCCTGGTGGAAACTGGGTTTTATCATTGTATAAAGCTCTATGTATATTAACTTGATTGAGGTTTGCCTCGGTTAAATCTGCTTCATACAAGTAGCTTGTACTGAGATTGGTTTGACATAAATCAGCTCCAATTAAATTCGCTCCCTGCAGGTTAGCTCCAATTAAGTTGGCTTCATACAAGTTTGCCCCATTGAGGTCTGCGCCAACTAATCCCGCAATCATCAAATTAACCCGACTTAAATCCGCTCCTACAAGTCCTGCAAAATTTAGGTTAGCTCCATCCAAGTTAGCGCCCATGAGGTCAGCACTACTCAAATCAGCTCCTTGGAGATTTGCCCCTTCTAGTTCAGCTCCTTGCAAGTTAGCCATCGCCAGAGTGGTGCGGCTTAAGTTTGCTCGCCATAGGTTCGCTTGACTCAAATTTGCCTCAGTTAAATCAGCCTCTCGGAGGTTGACTTGTTTGAAGTCAGCACCACTCAGGTTAGCGAAAGAAAAGTCTCTTTCTCCGGCTGCATATTTACTCAAGAGTTCATCAGGGTTCATGGCATCACCTTTGTTTCGTTCTGGCGTATAACAATCCGAACGTCTATGTATTAATAAAGAACCGTTATTTGATGCACCCTTGAGTCCGCTCTTGTCTAAGAGAAAGCGGAGATAGCTTACTGTGGATATATCTTAAGTTTATTTTTATCGGGTTGCTCAATTCAGTTTTAACAGCTAATGGGTCAGCGATCGCACCCATGCCTGATCCTCACCTCCAAGAAAAATGCGATCGCCCCTTGAATTATGGGGGAGCGATCGCATCAACTTGTGCGTAAGCGCTTTAGATATCCTGCTCGCTCAACTCGCGAGTCATGTGGTCAAAAGGTTGATCGATAAACGCAGTATTTTGAATGCCGGCTTGAGCCACCATGTCTTTAACGATGTCTTTCATAATTTGGATACCGCGAACGGTAGGAGCAATCGGTACACCCAACGAGTTGTAGGTTTCCCGCAACCCTTGTAAAACCCGCTCATCCAAAACATTCATATCACCTGCCACTAGTGCATAGCTGGCATAGCGTAGGTAATAATCCATGTCCCGCAAACAAGCGGCATAGCGACGGGTTGTATAGGCATTCCCACCCGGACGAATCAATTCCGGCACTTCGTCAAATAACTCTGAACCAGCACTCTTGACAATTGCCGCCGCATTGGCATTAATTACGGACGCTGCCGCTACTCGTGCAGTACCCGTGTCAAAGTAAGACTTCAGTGAATCAATCGCCGTGCGATCCAGGTAACGACCTGTGCCGTCATACCTCCTAATCAGGTTTGTGACTGCATCCCGCATTAAATTGTTCTCCCAACAACAATCTGTATATTTCTATTGATAGGACTTACACATCCTTTAAAAACTGGAGGATACGCTAATCCTCTTATCCCTTCTTTGTTCCTCAGAACAAAAAATCTTCTTCTTTCTTCCCCGTGCATCAAAGCTTCTCCTGTAGTCTTCCCTCCTGTAGGGGGGAATCAGGGAGATTAGGGCATCCAGTAGTAGTGGGTAGAGAGAATTAATCACGTAAGTCCTGCATTTATTAATAATCACACAGCCTTGACCTGCTTCATCGTTGATCGCAAAGCAACTTTGTACTCAATCCCTTCAATCCCCCCTAGGTCAACACTAGTAAAAGCCTTGTCATCTATAGCTTTCACGTCAATTGGGAAAAATCAAAAGATGCCGACTTCCCGATTCGTAGCCCTAAAGTTTTTAGTCTTGAGGAGCTGTATTGGGTTTGGGAGAGACTGGGGCACCAGGAGTTGGTGCCGTTGAATTACCAGAAGCGGCATTGGGTTTGGGAGAGACTCGGACACCAGGAGTCGGTGCAATTGAATTACCAGGAACCGCGTTATTCAGTTGAGGAGACACTGTAGCACCGGGAACGGGTACAGATGAATTACCAGGATTGACTTGTTGCCCAGGTAAGGGGGGTGGACTCCCTAAATTCACCCCTCCTGGTAATCCTGGCGTAAGCTGCCCTGAATTTCCCGGTAAAGTAGGCTGAGCTGGGTTGGCTGGATTTTGTAGTCCATTAGGGTTGTAAGGACTTACATCTGGATTGGGCACATAACTGGGCACACCGGTTGTTGGTGCTCCAGTCGGACTGGAACTCGGCGTTTGCTCAGACTGACCAGGTAGGGTTGCCAACGCCACACGAGTGTTTCCGTCTCCGACGTCCCGCAGCACATCCAACACCTTAACAACTTGGTTGTAACTCGCATTGGATGCAGCATACAGCGTCATCAAGCCATTCGGATTCTGTTGATGATAAGCTTGCAATTTTTGCCGGAGCTGCTCTATTGTCACAATTGGCTGCTGTTCTACGTAAACTTGACCCAGCTCATTGAGGCTAACCACTAAGATTTCATCTCCTTGTGGCTTTCCCGTACTCGCCTTCGGCAAATCCACACTAATCGCCTGCTGACGAGCAAAACCCATGGCAGCCAAGAGGAAGAACGTCAGAATGCAAAAAATTACATCAATCAGGGGAACAACCTCAACCCGAACATCTTCCGTTTGGGTGTCTATCCGCAACCTTAGAGGGCGGGGTGTTAAGGCAGAGGGTTCTGAACGAATTTGTTTGTGAGTAGACATAAGTTACAACAAGCAATACTGCCATCCTATCTTCATCAGTTATTGAAGGGTACCGCCCTTGTCCTTGGATTTTTCGGTAATGTCAGAAACCTCTGTCTTACTCGCCTTTAAAGCTTTATGAGTGTTGGTGAAGTCATCTTCTAACCAATCTTGTCGATAAAGTAACTCCAACTCACTACCCGCTTTGCGGAACACTCTGACTTGGTTGTGCCACAACGCTTGGAAGAATCGATAAAAAGCCAAACTGGTAATGGCAATAATTAGCCCTGTCGCTGTACTAATCAGCGCTTCTCCAATCCCTAAAGGCAGACCAGCAGTTGAAGCGGTTCCCAAATCACTAATGCGAATGGAACCCAATGAGCTAATCAAGCCCAAAACCGTACCGAGTAGACCCAAAAGTGGTGCTAACGCAATTACGGCTTCTAGCAATTTATCTCCCCGCCGCATTAAAGCCAACTCATCATCAGCCGCTGACTCTAAGGCCAATCGAAACACTTCTGGATCAGGACTAGCCAGCCGTAAAGGCGCATAGAGATATCGCCCAATTGGCTGTCGGCGTCCCTCTAGAGCAATGTCTCTTGCCGCTTGCCAATTGCTGGTGGCAGCATCTAGCACACGATTGACAATGGCTCTTTCCTTCAACAAGATGCTAGTCCAAAACCAGAGCCGTTCTAAGATTGTGCCCAAAGCAAGAATCGATAAGACTAACAAGGGCCACATTGCTGGGCCGCCTTTTTGAATGAGTTCGCTGATATCTATCGCTTTATCCACGTTTCGCTCCTACCTCCCTTAGCCGAACACAATTTGGCTTTATCAAGTGCAAGCCATTCCAATTCTATGGATTTCGGGTAACTTGCAAAGAGATTGACATGATTTTCTTGAGTGAGTTCTCTTAAGTTTGCGTCAATTTTGCACCGATTGGCTCTTTGCAAGCACATCTATTTTAGGGAGTTGTGTGAACACATCAACAGTTAGTCTTGAAGATTAGGCAAGCTCAGAGTCGCCATCATACTTGAATTGCCCAGAATTTACCCACTTTGACCAAAATTTTGTCATTGGAGAGCTAAGCAATTGCGTTTTTGGCATAAGGGTGAGTTTGGTGTTGTCGTTGGTCAAATGACCAATTCAACCAGCTCCTACAACGATTGATTTCCACCTTTTGCCATGCTTGTGCCTAGTTTGAGTTATTTGTCTATAACAGTTGCCTCAGTCATACAAGCGTTGCTCTTGCCCAAGATGGATGCATCCTGAGGAAAGCCCTTCTCTATAGCCAGCAAGAATCTCAAGTTTGCCTTAAGCAGGAGTTGGAAGTGCTAATACTCGACAAAAACAGGAGGGTTATCCACACCAGAAATCTGCGTGAGAATTTGTCAATATTAAGAGTAACGAGAGGTTAGAGATATGAACAATTTGCCACAATCCATTTACAACTGGTATCGCAACACACTGCGTAATCCTAAATACCGCTGGTGGATGATTTTGGGTTCGCTTCTTTACGTTTTTAGCCCAATTGATATTTCTCCTGACTTCATTCCTTTCATCGGTCAAATTGATGATGTTGTAATTTTGACGCTATTGGTTAGCGAAGTTTCTCAATTACTGATTGATGCTGCAAAATCTCGTAAAGGGGAAGTCGTTTCTTCCAGTCCTGAAAACCCTGCTGAAAAAACCGTAGAGGTTGATGCTGTGTCAGTTCAGTAACGGCTATCCCGAATAAAGCATCCATTAATAAAACCCTCGCTGCTGCTTCAGTCTTACAGGTACTAGACCGATGCTCCGCGAGGGAATTTTTATATAAGTTGTATTCAATGATGAATTATGAATACTGAATTAAGCATTCAGGCTTTCAGAACGAGATTTTGACACTCCTAGATGTCAACACTGCTCGGTTAAGAAAAGAATTGCTTGAAACAGCAGAAGAGCTGGGGAGGCTGAGGTAGAGGAGTTAGAGCGTATCCGAGCAGTATTACCCTAGATGTAGACCCCTAACTTTTAAAATTAAATATCTAAATGTTTGCTACAAATCAATCGCCGCGTCCGGAGTATCAATCATCTTTAGCAAAGTAAAAGAAAACCCTATTAGTGAGAGCTTCAAATCCCCTATAAATTGCCAATTATTTCATAATTTACAATTTGCAATTCATAATTTTTGGTTAAATTCTGTCGCACTGCGGTTTTGAGGTCTTTTTTCAGGCTGATGAGGTTCTTGTTGAATCTCAGCTTGGGTCGATGAGTCAAACTCAGCCTCTACTTCTACCGCTTGTGTCAGGAGATCTGTGGGTTCTCCGGCAGGCTGATCGGTAGTGTTCAGTTTCTCTTTATAGCTGTCAGTCATATTTTTTATTATTGGTTAGGTTTTAACTAAAATGGTTAAACCTATTTCTCCTGCCTACATCTATCAAGGGTTTGATATAACACGCGATATTTACAATATTTCTTAATCAAGATTAAAGTGAGCGACAGCAATTAATCAGCTAAAGCAGACCTGAATGATTAGTTAAGATAAATCAACCCCAGATGTACACAGATACAACAAGGAAGTTTTCAGAATTCATCTAGAAGCTTTATCAGAGAGCTAAATTTTCATATAATAACAAGGGTAATCAATGGGTCTTCTCCCATGCCCAGATAGACAGCGTGTAGTATAAGCAAAAAAAAGCTGAGGATTTCAGTTGATTGGGAAAGCCAGAACTCTATCCAAAGACGGTAGCGTTAATGCTATCGCTATGCTTTGTGAAGGTATCTGGAGAAGTGCCACAGAAAGGAGATGACGGTGGAATCTACTGTGAACTGTGCTGAAGCCTGTGTTGATGGCTGTATTTTGGGTGATCAATGCCCTAATAAGGAATTTGTTTCAGAGGCGTCAAAGTTCATCAATGAGACTTCGCTGGACAAGATGTTAGAGATTGCTGAGGCAGCACGTCTCAAAAAGCTGATGGAGCCTCCTAAATGGGTAATTCCTGACTTTCCAGAGTAAGGAGGCATCCAAAAACAACGTCGCACTTCTTTTGAAGTGTAGGTCATACCGACCCTAGAGCAAATTTCACAAAAATACGAAGTTAAGCTGTTCCACATCTAGTTTGCACTAATATTTCTGTTAAAACTCTTGTGGGACGGGCATCGGAGCCGTCCCATCTACACAAGTTAAATGTGGAATAGCTTATTTTTAAACGAGTTCTAAGTGCAGCCTCGCAGAAATAACCAAGTACTAGCTGGCTCCAAGTAGCCACCACTATCATTCTTCCCCAGTTTCCGGGAGTTCCTCCAGCTCCCGTAACTGGTGAAAAACTTCTGCTGAACTGAGCGGCTCTAATTGTGCCGCTTGTTGCTATACCTGTCGAGTCTTCTCAACAATTAGATTTTATAAAAATTTTATTCAAGAGGAGTTTTTTCTTAATTCTTTTAACTTTTCTTGTATTGTAATAGCTAATTTTCCAATTACTCCAGCCATGAAAATTCTCATAGTAGAAGATGATAAACTCCTCGCAGGAGTAATTGCTGAATACCTGAATGATCACCTGCATATTGTTGATATTGCTGGTAATGGTGAATCAGCCTGGGATCAAATCAAAGTGTCTGAGTATGACTTAATTTTGCTAGATTTATTGCTGCCTAAACTGGATGGCATTTCTCTATGTAAGCGATTGCGTTCTCATGGCTATTCTGTACCTGTTTTGATGATAACTGCCCGTGATACTAGTACAGATAAAGTCCTTGGTTTAGATTCTGGGGCTGATGATTACATGGTTAAACCCCTTGATTTTCCAGAATTGTCGGCGCGAATTCGGGCTTTGTTGCGTCGGGGGAGTTTTGACTCATCTCCAGCGTTAACATGGGGTGATTTGTCTCTCGATTCAGCTACCTACGAGGTGAACTACAATCAGCAAACTCTCCGCCTCACGCTCAAGGAATATAGTCTTTTAGAACTCTTTTTGCTGAATGGCCGCCAAATTCTGAGTCGAAGCTTGATTATCGAACATTTGTGGCCTTTTGAAGAACCTCCAGATGAAGATACTATCAAAACTCACATCAAAAGTTTGCGAAGAAAACTTAGAATTGTTGGGGCTCCTACTGATATTATTGAAACGGTTCATGGTGTAGGTTATCGCCTCAAACAATAAATTTAATATGTTTTAAGCATCAGCTATAAGAAACTAAATTTGGTAGTTTT
>CBKWLJ010000455.1:0-7710 GCA_966675205.1 uncultured bacterium | reverse complement strand
GACGCGGGGACGCGGAGAAAATGAATATGCTACGTATGAATGCAACTTGGTATGACCAAGAAGGGAACAGGGAATAGGGAACGGAGAACGGAGGAACGGAGTGACCCGTTTCCGGTCTTAATTTCCCCAATCGGAGGGTCACAAGCCCCCACCATACGCCTTCAGAAGTTCCCTTTTGCCCGTTAAGGAGATGTTAAAAATCTCCAAGAGTATAGTAAATAATTAGCGGATGTTATTCAAAAACTTTTTCTGAATTATGGGCCCAGATAAGCATCAAAACTTTTATTAAAAAAGAGGGAATGAACCCTCTTTCTTCACCTAAATTCAACTCTTATTAAAGTTTTGTTTACTCCTGTAAAATAGTTTTAGAGACAATACGAGTCTTTTTGCGATCAGCTTCTGTGAGTTCTTCGCCTGCTTGTAAGCGGGTTGCACTGGTTTGTAGGACTGTAGCAGCACTTTGATCTCCCATTTGTAGAGCCGTTTTGGCAGCGGTTTGTAGCATGGTTGCCGCACCTGCCCGATCGCCCTGCTGCAATTTCGCTTCTGCAATTTGAGTCTGCCGATACTTCGCTAACGCTAGAATAGCCTGCTGTACTTCAGGGTTGGGAGCGGGTTGGTAACTGCTCTGAACCTCTAAATCTACGGGGATGAGTTCAGAAAGTAACCGTTCTTGCCCTAATCCGGGGTCATCATAACGCACTTGTACATGAGCAATTGTTTGACGCCCTTCGGGCAACTGACCCATATAAAGGTTAGCTAAAATCACACGCTCAGCATCAGTCATCAAATCCCCTAAGCGCACCATAAAGCGATCGCCTTCTTGTTGCACCGGCAATTCAATGGTGTCAGGAGCAACTTGGGCAATGGGTTTGAGTTCCGCTAATCGCACTTTAGGCATTAAAGAAAAAAGAAGGTAGGCATTGGTCAACTGTACCGATTGAACCCGCTCAAACAGTCGTGAAAACTCATCCACAGCTTGTTCGGGACGTTCAATATAGGAAAGAGTGCCACCCCCAGCATCGGCGATTTTTTCTAAAACATCTTGATTCCAATTCGCCCCAAACCCTAGGGTATTTAGGGTAATTTTGTAGCTGGTTGCCAGTTCAGCGAGTTTCAGACAGCGTGCATTATCACCGTGTTCGTTTTCCCCATCCGTTAGCAGGAATACTTGGGATACACTATCTTGCTTACCTTTGGCAATTTCTTCAATACCTAGCTTGAGACCTTCATCAATTGCTGTCCCCCCATCTGCCGAGAGCCGCTTGATTTGTTTAATGATAGAGTCAGTGTCATTAATTAGCTGATTTTTGACCAGGACTTTGGCTCTGTGATCGAAAGCCACCACCGAAATGCGATCGCCTGGATTAAGCCGCTCAATTAAATGACTCGCAGCCTTTTTCACCGTTTCTAGAGGGCGTCCGTTCATCGAACCACTATGGTCGAGAACGAGGCACAAATTCAGCGGTACACTACGTTCCTGTCCCATGGCGAGTGCTCGAATCGCGATCGACAGTTGACGCTGACTACTCGATTGTTTGGCATCAAGATGGGTATCACTTAAAACGGGGTGCAAACCAACTTTCATTACAAAGGCTCCTGAGCAAGCAAGACGTACAAATAGACTATTCAATAGAGATTGGACATGATCACGGAATCGCCAGGGTTAATCATCCCACCCGAAAATTACGGTAAACCGACTAGTGCCACTCAAGCCTTAGAAACATCTCTGTTGAACTGGTACAGGCAGACTCATTGGCACGTTACTATGTATTAAAGATAGCGCCATTATTGCAGCCCAAAACACCATGAAATTACCCTTTCAGGCTGTTCAGTCACCCTACTACGGTAATACAAGTTACCGGACACCGCCGCCAGACTTACCTTCGCTGTTGCTGAATGAGCGGATTGTCTACTTGGGTATGCCCTTGGTGCCAGCGGTAACCGAATTAATCATAGCTGAACTGCTGTTTTTGCAGTACCAAGACCCTGACAAGCCGATTAAAATCTACATTAATTCTACTGGCACCTCCCGCTATGATGGTGAGCCTGTTGGCTTTGAAACTGAAGCCTTCGCCATCTGCGACACGATGAACTACATCAAGCCACCCATCCACACCATCTGTCTTGGTTCTGCTATGGGGATGGCGGCGATGCTGCTCTCAGCAGGAACAAAAGGCTGTCGAGCCAGTTTACCCAATGCCTCAATTGTCCTGCATCAGCCCAAGAGCTATGCTCGGGGTCAAGCGACGGATATTCAAATTCGCGCTAAGGAAGTGCTGGCTAATAAAGCAACCATGCTCGATATCCTGTCTCGCAATACCGGTCAGACTCCGGAAAAAATTACCAAAGATATGGATCGGATGTTGTACTTAACGCCCCAACAGGCGAAAGAGTACGGTCTGATCGACAGGGTATTGGAAAGCAGTGAGATTGATGTCCCTGTTCCTGCTGGTGTTTCCTAACACCAGTGACTGACTCTAGGTCTTTAGTAACTTTCAATAACAATGTGAAAGTTAGAAATACTTGAGCAAGCGGATCACAATCTCCAAAATTTAGGGGTATGGCAGTTAGCGGGAGTTAGAAGTCTTTGCCAACGAAAGCAAGAGAAATTTTTTTCTCCCTCGGCGGTAGTAGCCACACTATACCCTTCTAGAATGCAAGCCCTGACTACGGGCATTTAACTGATTAATTCTTTTTCTAACTCGGAGCGAATTATGCCAATAGGCGTCCCCAAAGTTCCCTATCAGATACCAGGCTCTCCGTACACCGAGTGGATTGACATCTACAATCGTCTCTACCGGGAACGAATTATTTTTCTGGGCAGAGATATTGATGATGAAATTGCCAACCAGATCATTGCGGTCATGCTTTATCTGGACTCGGAAGATAACAGCAAAGATATTTATCTCTACATCAACTCTCCTGGCGGTTATGTAACGGCGGGCATGGCCATTTATGACACCATGCAGCACATTAAGTCCGATGTTGTGACTATTTGTGTCGGATTGGCGGCGTCTATGGGGTCTTTCCTGCTTGCTGCCGGAAAGAAGGGCAAACGCTTAGCTTTGCCTCATTCACGGATTATGATTCACCAACCCTCTGGTGGCACCCGCGGGCAAGCTTCAGATATTGAAATTGAAGCCAGAGAGATTTTGCGTATCCGGCGTCAACTTAACGATATCTACGCCAAAAATACTGGGCAGCCGCTTGAAAGGATTGAAAAGGACATGGATCGTGACTTTTTCATGTCTGCTCAAGAGGCACTGGAATATGGCTTGATTGACCGAGTCATTGAAGAACGCCCCTAAAGTCAAGAACTCGCCGTTAAGTTCTGATGAATTCAAGTAGAGACGCCTCTTTGGGGCGTCTTTACATTCCAGAACCTTGAAAAAAGAAATAAAGAGAAATAAGCACTCCTAACAAAAATTTCTGTTTGAGTAGAAGTGGGTGCGTATAAGGGTAGAACGAACATTTTATACTGTTCTCTTCACCCTAGTAAGGTTTCAGCTTGGCTTCGAGTACCATCGGTTACAGCCTATTGCTGCCTTGATCGGTAAAGAAGCTTAAGTCCCTTTCCTAAGGTGTCAAGTTCATCAGTACTTTTCTTTTCGATGGATCTGGCGGATTGCTATCGTTTGTTGGGTTTAACGTATGGAGCTTCCCTTGTTGAAGTCAAGGCATCCTATCGGCGTCTAGCACGTCGATACCATCCTGATGTCAACCCTGGAGACAAGCTCGCTCATGAAAAGTTTATTCGGTTGACTGAGGTTTATAAGTTTCTCCTCAGTGTTATTGAGCAACCGGTTGGCAGTGCAGCAGTGTCTAGCGCACCTCAAACGGTTACGACGACAAGTACTCCTCCAGAAGCTGGGGGCGCGCAACATGCGCCATCAAAAACCAAGGTGACCCGTAAACCCCCGACGGTTCCCTACAATCCACCCTTGTCAGAGGTGGAAAAGCAGCTAAAGTGGAATTCCTATGAACAACTCCAGCAACTGCTTAAAAACCGCCGCTTTGCCAGAGCGATAGCGCTAGTGGATGGGTTAGCACAGCGGATTCCCTACGATCCGGAAATTCGTCAGTGGCAAGCGATCGCATATTCGAGTTGGGGACGGCAGCTAGTAAATGAAGGACAACTCGATAAAGCTAGAAATTATTTGAAAAAAGCCTTACGAACTGACCCCCACAACCGCTCCCTCTGGGCAGAAGTGGAACGAGATTTTCGCCGCATTGAGCATATGTTATAACAAGATTTATTGTTCTGCTCCACAATTTTCTAAGCTTTCCACTTGAGCTGTGGAATAAGTTACAGGAACAAACCTGAAACCAAAGGGCATACAATTAGACTGCACGACTTTGACTAATTCATTAACGGGTTCGTTGCGATCGCGATTTTCACGAAAACTGATCGCTCCTGTAGCCCCAAGGGCTTTAAACTGAGGGTTTGCTAAAACATTTTTAACAGCCGTCCGGTTCGGTTGAGCTTGTGATTGAAATGCTGTGATCAAAGCACTGGCAGCGTCATAAGCTAAAGCAGTCCGCCAGCTAACGTCTCCACCCCACAAGTTTTGAGCGACTGCAGGAAACGTTAAGTTAGGGCTATTTAAGCTATGCCAGGGGACTTCTACCGTGAGGGGAGAGGTTCCGCCTGAGTTTAACCCTACCAATTGTAAAACTTCCGGACCATAGAGGGTACTGACTCCCACCACCGAGTACTTTTTGTCATTAGCATTGATCACCTTGATGGCATTTCTAAATGCATAAGCATTAGTCTGTCCATCTGGGAGCAAAACCACTACATTAGCTCCTTGTCGGTAGGCTCGCTCTAAGGCTGTTTTGGCTGTAAAAGAGGGAACTGACAAATCAAACTCTTGTACCACTTGTCCTCCAGTTGCCTTAAAGCTTCTGTGGAACTCATTGCGAATAGAATTGCTGAAATTACTATTAGGATTGTAGAAGACTGCGGCTTTGCGTTGTTGGGTTTGGGTCGTTAAATAGAGCGCTAATGTTTGAGCATCGCTGCGATCGCTAGGGGGAATACGAAAGAAAAAGGGACTGCGGTTAGAGAGGTCTTCTGAAGTACTCGTGGGAGACATTAATACCATCTGGTGCCTCTCGTAAATCGGCATGGCTGCCAGCGTTACTTCACTCGCATAGTGACCGACAACCGCTAAAACATCATCTTTAGAAACCAGTGCTTCTGCTATTTTTTTTGCTTTAATAGGGTTATTTTCATCATTGGCAATCAACACTTTCAGACCGACTTGACCTGGCTTTCTGTTTTTGTTGAACTGATCTTGAGCTTGAGCAACGCCTCGCAAAATTTCATGCCCTGTGTCCAGGCTTTTATCTGCTAGGGGAGCGACAACTGCAATGGTATAAGCTTTTGCGTTTTCGGCAGTCAGTCGAGCATTATTCAGGTAAATTAAAGTTTCGGGGTTATGTTGCTGTTGCCACGCCTTTTCTAGTAAAGAAACAGAATCTTTATACTTTCCTACGGCAAAGGCGTTTACTCCCTGTTGCATTTCTGGTAGTACAGCATAGGGAACTAAAATTTCTTCTCCGCAACTGAGACTGTCACCAGTAGGAAAACCCCTCAGTAAAATTTTAGAACATCCATTAATTCCAGTGGTATACCAATAAGATCCTATTACTCCCAACCCCAAGGAAACAGCCGTACCCGTTACTAACTTGATAATAGACTGGTGACTAATTTTTTTGAGGCGATTCAAAATAATCCGTGTATTTTTGGGTCGTTTCTGCCACAAAGGTTGCATTAATTCATTAATAAAATCGAGTAGCGATTGCCTTTGGAGTTGATCAATAAAATTGTTTCTTAAATTTGAACTATGGGGGACAAAATTTTGCCAACTCAAAATACCCGTTTGGGGGTCTTCGTGCAAATCGAGAGGATGTTTACCAGTCAGTAAGTGAGCAAAGGTTCGCCCCAAAGCAAAGAAGTCAGATTGGGGGACAGCTCTACCATGGACTTGCTCTAGCGGTGCGTAGCCTGGTGAGCCAATCCTCGTCCCCGTCACATTTTCTTGCAGAAAGTAAGTTTGAGTAAATTCTTTTACTGCCCCAAAATCAATGAGTGCCAATTGCCCATTGGGTCTGAGCATGATATTGGACGGCTTAATATCCCGGTGAAAATAGTTGCTTTGATGGATTTGCTGCAAAATTTTGGTTAATTGTTTTAACCAGTCAATGGCTTGCTCTATTGTTATGGGGCGGTTGCTTTGATTTTTTTGCCATTCCTGCAAATTTAAACCCTCGATTTTTTCCATGATTAGGCAATGCAATGGCTCTCGGCAATTGAGGGGCGAAAAGAGGAAGTAACCGTTTGGCTCGACTTTGGGAATTCCTGAATGATGAAGCTGATTTAATAACGTGGCTTCTTGTTGGAAGAGTTCTACCGCTTTTTGTTTACTTCTAGGGTCACTAAAAGTAGCTGGATTCAAAACTTTTAAAACTTTCAGTGTACCTTGATCATCAACCTCAAACGTTTGACCAAAACCTCCATTTCCTAAGGGACGGATAACTTGATAGCGGTCTTGTAATAACAATTGTGACCGACAGTTTTGACAGATCCTTTCGTTCGCATTTATCTGATCTGAGGGGTTTGGACAGTTGGGATTAATGCAATAACGGTCAGTATTTATACTCACTGGCTCCCCCTTGAATTCATGAATAGAACTGCCTTAAACTGCTGCCTGTACTTATCTCTCAAGGTTCAGCTACTTATGCAAACGGCTTACCCTGCTGAATCAATCAGGGCATGATTGGGTAACACTCTTCCATTCCTCGCGACTTCCAGAAAGTTATGCAAAATTATAGATGAATCATTGCGCCGCCAAACCATCGCAATTTGGAATATTGGGGATTGTTCCTGTATCAACCGAAAGACAACCCCTGTTCGCTGCAAGTTTTGTGCATTAGCAGGAAGTAATGAAATTCCTACCCCACCTGCAACCAAGCTCAGAACTGTTGACATCCACGTGGCTTCTTGCCTAACTTTAGGTGAAAATCCGACGTGTTGGCAAAGGCTAACAATCTGATAATACAAACCAGAGGGAAGGTGGGCGGGAGGTAAGATAAATAGCTCATTTGCTAGTGCTTTGAGGGAAACTTGAGTTTGTTGGGCTAGAGGATGGCTTTCAGGCAAAACAATCATGAAAGGTTCTTGCAAGATAGAAACAAAACTCAAGGTATCGTCCTTTTCGTCAATTTGTTGCAGATGATGCAGATTTACAAAACCTACATCGATGTTGCGATCGCATAATTTTTGGAGCTGTTGGTAAGATGCTTGCTCGTGTAATACTACTTCCACCTCTGGAAAGCGATCGCAAAATGTTCGCAGAATGTCAGGCAGAATACTGTTGGCGATCGAAGTGTTAATTCCTACTCTCAACTGTCCGATTTCACCTCGACTTGCTCGTTTTGCCAATACTTTTGCTTGTTCAACCTGAGTGAAAACCTGATGTGCTTTTTCTAAAAATACTTGCCCAGCAGGAGTTAACTGAAGTGGGCGCGTTGTGCGATCAAACAGTTGCAATCCCAGTTCATTTTCTAGAGCGCGAATTTGCTGACTTAGGGGAGGCTGGGCTATTTGTAAGCGTTCGGCAGCACGACTAAAATTAAGCTCTTCAGCCAAGACGATAAAGTATCGCAGATGTCGGAGTTCCATCCTGCTTGCCAAATAATTCT
>CBKWLJ010000454.1:0-7711 GCA_966675205.1 uncultured bacterium | reverse complement strand
GCTAACCCCTCCCTGCTCTTCTAGGAAGGGGAATGCGCGACGGAAGACTGTTCAGGCGAACCTGAGTGGAGCCAACTTGAGTGAGGCACGTCTGAGTGCAAACCTAACGGCGGCTAACCTAAGTGGTGCTAACTTAACGCAGGCTTTCTTGAATGGTACTTTTACGGCAGCAGACCTAAGTAACGCAAATCTACAAAGCGCCAAGCTATCTAATGCAGATTTTAGCGGGGCTAACCTGACTGGGGTCAATTTGATTGGGGGAAATCTTGAGAAGATAAACTTCAGAGGGGCAAACTTGAGTGGTGTCAATCTGGTTGGCATAAATTTTTATAAAATAAACCTCAGTGGGGCGAACTTGAGCGGAGCAAACCTCTGTGGCGCTGATCTCGGTGCGGTGAATTTAAGTGGGGCAAACATCTCTTCCGCAGACCTACGTGGGGCAAACTTGAGCTGTGCAGATCTAACTGGCGCGGTATTTGAGTGGAGCCAAGCTGGGTGGAGCCAAGCTAGAAAATGCAAAGCTCAGTGGTGCAATTATGCCAGACGGCTCGATTGTAGATTAACCTCGGCCAGTTTCTTTCCTCACCCCTGCTAACTCATCGCCTACTCACGGAACGAGCGAATCATGCTTCCGGTTGGCGGAATTACCTGTCCTCCCGATGTATCCTTCATAAATAAGAAGTAGGTCAGTTGAGAAAGGGGGTTGTATTGGTGAGCCAGTCCATCACGAAATTGGTTGATACCCTGCCAACCAACAGCATGACAGTTTATATGCTGCGATCGCTCGATTTTATTGTTCCCGGTGAGTGGCAGAACTTGGTAGGGTTCGACAATACTATTCGTGCGGTTACGGGGGTTACCGACAGATACTTAATCGAGGAAATTGGCGATCGCGCGATCGCGCTGTACAATGACCCCAAACAAGTCTATCAGCAAACCTTATGGCTTTACCAAACCGTGGATCGCGCCGATAGTGCCATTGGTGCTGCCGCACTCGCGAACAAAATTGGCGAGAAAATCAGTTTTCTGGGTTTTTTGAATAAGCTTACTCCCAAAGCCGACACCGTACAAACCATCGACTTGTGTCTAAAATTGGCAGTTGAGGTGATTGCATTTTCCCGACTGCACGGCATTCCTACCAGCATTGAGGCGTTTAGAACGTCTTTAGCGAACTATCATAATGAGTCTGTGATGCGGATGGCTGCCCTAATTGCTGTCGATGGGTTGATTCCCCTTGGCTCCAACTTCATCCTCAAAACCCAATCTATCCTCAGTCAACTACAACCCTCGCAATTAGAAACCAATCCCACATTCCAAAACCTCAGTAGTACCATTCCTGGCAATAATACAGTCGGGAAAATGAGCTTCATCGGTCAAAGCTTTGGCTCAGTTCAAGGTTGGATGAATAATTTTGTCACTTCGCGTGCCTTGACACCAGACAAGGTAGTGAGCCACTTACAACAGTTTATGAACGTTGCGGATAGCAAGTTAGATTATGTAGCAGCTTTCCTCGATGTATCCACCAACTACTACGAACACACTGGCACCCAAACTGTTGCCCGAAACCTAATTTTACGCGCCGCAGAACAAGTCAAAGTCGAAGGGAGAGACAAAAAGAAAAAGGATAAAGATAAAGATAAGGATAGGGATAAGGATAAAAAGAAGAAGAAGAAAGACTAGCCCAAGAAGATTCTAAGGCAGGAGGCCGGAGGCAAAAGGCATAGAAAGCTTTTACGGTAGGCTTTTTAACCTTTTTGAACAGGTCACTTATTTGGGCCACGCTGTAGGAGTGTTATGGTAGCCATCTAGAAGCTGTTCTTGATTGAACGAACTCGTTGGTATTTAGCCTCAGTAGTCCGCAATGGGACGCCTGCAGCGTCGATCGCAGACTGAAAGCTCATGAAATCAGGCAAGCCAGGGTTTTTGACAAGGCGGAGTGTCGTCTGCTCGAATGGTGGGTCGTTACTGTCACTTCAGGATGCGATGCCAACTACTCCCACTAGAACCTTAAAACTTGAGCAACTCAACAAACAGCAGGTGCATAGGATGGTTTTAGAGAACCTGAAGCAACATCTACAGTTGAAAAGTTCAGGAGAACAATCGGCTCCTGACAAGGTTCTGGATGTGTTGCTAGCCGCAGCAACCAACAACACCAGCATTGAACATGAGTGTAGCGTTCTAGAAGGGGCACCTAGCCCAAACACAGTGCGTGGAGTCCTGCGAGAATCACTCGAACTGCAAAACCTGGAAAGACAAGTAAATCAAGCCCTCTGGGCACACTTGAATCCTCGTTACTGGAAAAGTCCACAAAAAGTAGCAGTAGATTTGGTAGAAGTCCCCTACCACGGACTAGCAGCCAAAAACTCGGATGAAATCCGTCGGGGTCAAGCCAAACAAGGCACAACTCACTTCCACGTCTTCGCTACAGTCTATGTAGTACGTCAGCATCTTGGTTCTCTCAACAACCGGAAGCGATAGTCCCGATGGTGGCACGAGGCAAAAAAGCTCCGCTCTCAGGTAGCCGAGTGCTGTTTACCAGTACTCAGAGTTATTGGGATCGATATACGATGCACAATGAGACGGATGGAGCCTTGACTTTTGATGTAGCTGTGGTGCGTCGTTACAGTAAACCCAGCCGTAGAGGCAAGCAAGTTCCACCTACGACTCTGGTTTATGCTGTAGTCGGTAAGCGTCTTCAACGTCAACGCATCAAGCGTTCTTTCTACTCGGTGGTTGAAACCTACCGTAGCCGCTTTGGTATTGAGTCGAGCTATCGTCAAATGAATCAAGCCCGCTTGCGTACCTGTTCTCGTTCGCCAGAGTTAAGGTTATTGGCTGTAGCGTTAGCGCAGCGGCTCCGCAGGAGCTTCGCTTTTTTGCTTAGAAACCTTTGGGCTTTATGCCGATGGATGACTTTATCTCGTTCCCGACCAGGTCGCCCTGGTGGTGAAAGCAAGTTTCGCTTCCGCACCCTGCTGCGTTGGATTAGTCGTATGGTTGAAACTCGCCTAGCTTTACAGACGACTCTTGATTTGCCAACACCTTCACCGACACGCTTTTGACTTCAATCATCAGTCCGCTTTGCGGACTACTGAGCCTAATTCTTGTGGGACGGGCCGAAAAGCCCGCCTATGAGTATGCTGCATTAGATACACAGTGGCTGACAAACAGATTCCCCATCATAGAGGGGGCTGGAAGTTCGAGATGCGATCGCACAAATGGGTACTTGGGTGACAAAGAGAGTCCTTCTTGGTTATCATCGCGTCAGCAAGTTTTATGGCTGGTACGAGCATTTCATGTAACCAAGCAAGGATGCTGAAAAATGATACCCAAAGCGATCATATACCCGATTATTGATAATGGCTCAACTCACCCTCTAGATTGGGCAGGAGCCTTTTCGGTGGAATTTCAGCGAGGCGAGCTTCATACTGTTCAATGCTACTGCTATCAAGCACTAGGTACGGCTAAGAAGGGGCAATATAGAATTTTTGACCTGCTGCAAAGACGAGGATGGGAAGTAGAGATTGTTTCTGAGACAGAAAACAAACGTGTGTGATAATTCCCAATTCTCAATTCTCAATTCCCTAAAACTTGCCCTCTACGGTAACTCTACAGAAGTCGGTTTAGCAATGTGAGGCAAACCCCAACCTAACTTTTCTCGTAAAACTCGGAAAAACTCTGGAGATTGCAAGCGGATAAAGCGAGCACAATAGGGGGAGCGCTCTGTCTTTACATAATCCTCTGGCAATACATAACACCCTGCATTGCCATCAACAACCAAGACTAGCTGATTGGGAGTCGCGGGAAAAATTGTCACCGGTTCACTATCAGCAAACACCAGTGCCCTAGATGCTAAGGAATGGGGACAGATAGGAACTAATTGCAACACGGGTACCCCTGGTGTCACTACTGCTCCCCCAGCACTGAGCGAATAAGCAGTCGAACCCGTCGGTGTGGAGAGAATAATGCCATCTGCCGCTATATCTACCAGTGCATGATGCCCAATCTGAATTTCAAAATGGCACATGCAGGTCAATGGCTCCCGGTGTAGCACCAGTTCATTTAAACACAGCGCTTCCCACCAAAGATTCTCCTTGCGAACGACTTTAACCGATAGCATCGTCCGCTCTTCAATGTCGTACTCTCCTGAGAATACCTGATTCAAAACACGGGGCAATTCATTCACATAAGCTTCAGTTAAGAAACCCATGTGACCTGTATTCAATGTGAGCAAGGGAATACCATAAGGAGCCACTTGACGAAAAGCAGCGAGAACCGTACCATCGCCCCCTAAAACGATCGCAAAACTCATCTTTTCATCAAAACCGGGAGGTGCCAACTTATCCACCGGCGTATGGCAAATCGGAGAATCTGGGCGTGAATAACCCAAAATGCCTCCCTCACCAGTAGCCATGTGGACTTGCCAACCCGCAGCAATCAGCTTATCCTGCAATTCACTGGCGAGGCGACAAGCTGCCGGTTTGATGTCGTTGTAGATAATGCCTGCTTTGGGTATGCTCACCAGTCCTCGTCGTAGTCAACTCTTCTGGAACAATTAGCACTTTAGCCCGGTCGTAGACAGCGAATTTTTTCAAAACACTGTCAAACAACCTTTACGACAAAAGCAACTGGCTACAGAGCCAAAACCTCGAACGTTATAGCACTGCTCATCACTCTTAATCCTTCCTTTGAGGGCACCTTCTGATAGAAGTCCAGTATTTTTGCTTATCAAATCATTTTATCGTGATCAATCTTAATCGCAATTCATCGCGTTTACTTTTCTCCAACATCCTTCTAAGATTTGGATTTGAAGGGAGTCTTCTTCTTCGCCTTCTTCTGTTTTGCCTTTTGGGTTTCAAACTCAATTTCTTTGAGCTTTTTCATAATCCGACCGAAGTACTCTTGCAGGTAAGCCTCTAAGGTCGTCGTTTCCTTCGCGTCTAACCCAAAGGTCTTGTAAACGCCATCCATCGAGGCATCCAGGGGTTTGCCACTGGCTATCACCTCAGCAAATGCCAAGCGGTCAGCAACGTTCCATCCCCACTGGAAAAAACGTAGGAACCCACGAATTCCTCGCAGGAAACCCAGAGGCAGTCGGGCAATTTTGGCATCTTTTCCAGACAATCGCTCGCACAAGCGGATAATTTCATAGGCACCCCAGGCCCGTGTGCCCACTACTGGAAACGTTTGATTAACCGTTTCTGGAACCTCAAGCGCACGAACGGCAAATTTGGCAATATCCTGAGTATCCATATAGGCAACAGGAGAGGAATCCCCAGTAATCCAAACCGATTGCCCTTCTAAAACAGGAATTGCATACTGACCGACTAACCCTTGCATAAAACCGCAGGGTCGCAAAATCGTGTATTTCAAACCCGACTCGGCTAAGAACAGTTCTGTACACCGCTTAATTTCCATGAGTGGAACTTTAGGAAAATTCTCAGCATCCAGAATTGAGAAGAAAATAAACCGTTCAATGCCAGCAGCAACGGCAGCTTGAATCAGCGAGACTTTGCCATCCCAGTCCACTTGTTTGATGGACAGAGAGTCTGTCGGTCGAGATGTTGCTGCATCAATTACAGCCGTTATCCCTTCGAGGGCAGGCGGCAGAGTTTCTGGGTTAGTGAGATCACCTCGGACAATTTCCGCTCCCCATTCTTTCAAAAAGGCCGCTTTCTTTGGGCTGCGTACAAAGCAGCGCACGTTATGGCCTTGGGTGAGGGATCGAAGAACCACCCACCCTCCCGCGGGGCCTGCTGTCTCCCCGACCCACACATTCCTTTCGTATTTTTCGTGCAGGATCTTCGACCTTCTCAATAATCTTATCAGAAATCTGCCTGTGATTCCATAAAGGAGATTTTGCGAATTGGGAATTGGGAATCGGGCATGGGGAAAAGCGCTTTGCATGGAATAAGGCTGGTGAGCACTTTTCTTGGGGAGTGTCTTGCACTAGGCTTGAAATCCTTTGGTGGGCAGGAGCACAATAACGCTCCCAATCCGCTTGTCGGCTCCTGCCCTATCTACATCCAGCAGTGCAAAATCTGAATTTAAAGGGACTCTTCTTCGCCTCCTTGGATTTTGAGGAGTAAAAAGCCTAATCCTAAGCCAACCAGAATTAAGGTAAAGGATAATACCGCTGCGTTGAAAATCTCACCGTTCATTCGTTTCGTCTCCTAAATGCGTTACTAAACGTGCGCTTAGCGCGATCGCCAAAATGTTGGATATCTATACAATAGACCCCCATAACTCCCTATCACTCAGTCGGACTGAATGTATAGATCAGCTACAAGTATCCAAACCCATAGGCCGTATTTTAGAACAGCAAGGCGATCGATCTCTAGCTCATACCCAGTTACGACCCAACACAAGAGAAGAACAGAAGACAACCCGGACTCGCAAGGGCAAGAAAAAAAGGCACAAAAGGTACTATATCTTCATGTAACTGTGTATCACACCAAGTTGTATTAAATTGTCCCTCCTGTTCAGAAGTCAGGAATGATGGCTAGACCAGACTGACCCAAATAAGTAACTCGTTCAAAAACTTTAAAAGGCTTACTGTACAGGCTTTCTTCTCTCCTGCCTTCTACCTCCTGCCTTCTGCCTTAGAGCTTACTTGCACTAGTGACTGACCCATCGAAAAAAATGAAGACAAAGAAAACTTTCTTTACAGAAAAACCCATTTCCCAATCAAGGCGTCCTCGGTTAGCGGTAACGTTGGGAGACCCAGCAGGAATTGGCCCAGAGGTAGTACTCAAAGCATTGGCAGACCCAGAGATTACTAAAGATTGTGAGATAACACTTATCGGTAGTCAGTCTTTGTGTCATGCGACTTATGACCAACTACGGCAGCAGGGATTAGACAGTGGCGAAATGTTGGTTGATCCCACTCAACTGTCTATTCTCGATATTGAGTTAGAAGCAGCTACGGAACATCAAATTAAGCTGGGTGTAGGGAATGCTGCGAGTGGTGCCGCAAGTTTTTCCTATTTAGAAACGGCTATTGAACGCACCCTTGCTGGCGAATTTGATGGTATCGTTACCGCACCAATCGCTAAATCGCTTTGGAAAGCAGCCGGTCATGACTATCCCGGACAAACTGAAGTTTTGGCTCAGTATGCAGGGGTTGATCGATTTGGGATGTTATTTGTGGCGCGATCGCCTTATACTGGATGGTTGCTGCGTACTCTTCTTGTTACCACACACATCCCTTTATGTCAAGTGTCAAATACCCTGACTCCTGAATTAATGGCAAAAAAATTGGATTTATTGCTAGAGTGCTTGCGGGTTGACTTTGGTTTAAACACCCCTCGAATTGCTATTTCTGGCTTAAATCCTCACAGTGGAGAGCAAGGTCAACTTGGTTGTGAAGAACAAGATTGGTTAATTCCTTGGCTTGAGCAACAGCGCCGGAAACAAACTCAACTCACGCTCGATGGGCCAGTGCCGCCTGATACCCTTTGGGTCAAAGCCGGACAAGCCTGGTATGGAAACAACCAAAACCTTAAACCCTTAGAAAACGCTTCAAGCCAACATCTAGACTCTAAAATCCCCAATCTCCCCGATGCCTATCTAGCGCTTTACCATGATCAAGGTTTAATTCCAGTCAAACTCATGGCATTCGACCGAGCCATCAACACCACAATTGGTTTGCCTTTCGTTCGCACTTCTCCTGATCATGGCACAGCGTTTGATATTGCAGGTCAAGGAATTG
>CBKWLJ010000453.1:0-7736 GCA_966675205.1 uncultured bacterium | reverse complement strand
CAGCCAACCCCATCGATAAACCCAACAGTGGTTTTGCCAGCGATACCAATCAAGCAATTTTCCTCGATAAGCAGGGACGACAGGTAGAAATTGAACCTTGTAGCAAGTTACAACTCGCTCATCTTTGTTTGATTTTGTCAGTTTCAACCAATAACTAATCGCTGTTCTCTGTTAGTTAACTCGACCTCTTGCATAAGTGGCAAAGTCCTAGAGATAAGTCCTACTGCTGCTAGTGCCAAAATTGACATTTGCAAGAGGTTAAAATGAAAATACAGAGATTAGCGAACACTAGGGGTATAGCTCGAACAAAAGCTTTATCAATACTGACGTTGGTAGGTTGTTTTGTATTTGGAGGCGCTTGCCCAGCCACCTCGTCAGTTGATCAGAAGTCTTTACCTCTAGAATGGTCAATGCTACCGCTCACAACCGAACAGCTTGCAGCAGTGCGCGACTGCAATATAGCCAAGCTCGAAAGCGATCGCTATTCTGAAAAGTTAGCAGTAGGAGAACTTTTCAAAGCTTATACACCCAACTCAGCTTGTGATTGGGCTGTACTGGCATGGGCTTATGCAAAACGAACTAAACACAATGAGGAGAACGAGAACAAGCCTTTACTTAAAGAGGGCAAGCAAGCCTTAGAACGAGCGATCGCAGAAAATCCGGGTTTTGTATTTGCCGCTCCCATATTCTATAGCTATTTTGGTCAAATCTCCTTGGTTAAACCTCCACCATTTGCACAACAGGAAATCACTACTGTGAAAATTCAGTATGGATGGGGTGGATTAGGTAATCCTGTGAAATATACAGTAAACATCTCTCAAGCAAACACTAAGCCTGTAGTATCTGGAACTGTACAAGGGAGAATAGCTGGTGAACAGCAGATTTCAGGAAGTGTAGATAAGAAGCTGGTTCAAGCACTTGCACCTGCTTTAAGTGATCTGCTACCCATTGACTCTCAATTCAATATATTGGCATGTACTGATAATTACCCGGATTGGTCTGTTTTACTCACCTTTAAAGATGGTACAACGTTGGAACTCGTCACTCAGGGGTCAACCCTGATGTATGCGGGTGGCCCCTGGCAAACGAAAATTGATCAACAAAACTATATGCAGTTTTCCCCTGCATTTTTTCAATCCTTAGCTAGTTTAGTTGAAGCCTTGAAATTACCTTGGGGCGAACCAATGGGTATGGCGTGTGCCGGCGGGAAAGATGTTCTAAAACAAGCTTTTCCTGAAAGGTAGGATAAGTGTTGGCGTCCGGGGTCGGCTGTCCAATCAATTCCAAGAATACACTAGGAAAATTTTGAATTAGCTGATAAAACAGAGTATCAGTCTTCTCGTTTTGAGTTAGGGGCAGTTCGATAGTGGCATTGTTCTCAAAGGATGTTTACAAAGTCCCGAATAAGCGTCAAGCTCAGAATTTATATGACGAAGGCTTGTGCGTAGAAGATAGCGATCGCTCTTTTGACTCCTTTTGTGTAGTATCTGAAGCCAAGAGCAGTTATCAATCTGCATCTGAGGGAAACCAGTCCCCGCCCGGATGCCCCAGAATCCCTCCCTCTATCCACCTGCGTCAGTATCAGCGTCAAGCTGTAGCCAATTGGTTTGCTAATCAAGGGCGGGGTACGCTGAAGATGGCGACGGGGAGTGGGAAGACAATTACAGCACTTGCGATCGCAACCCAACTGTATCAAAAAATCGGCTTACAAGTCTTACTCGTCGTCTGTCCCTACCGTCATCTCGTCACCCAATGGGCGCGAGAATGCCAAAACTTTAACCTCGAACCCCTTTTAGCCTTCGAGAATGTCCGCAACTGGCAAAGTCAACTCTCAACCGCACTTTACAACATTCATTCTGGCAATCAACCCTTTCTTACCCTGATCACGACTAATGCCACACTAATGGGAGATGGGTTGCAGTCTCAACTTAAATACTTTCCCGATAAAACCCTAATTGTCGGAGATGAAGCCCATAACTTAGGCGCACCTCGCTTAGAGCAAAGTTTACCTCGTAACATCGGCTTGCGCCTTGCCCTCTCCGCAACACCGGAACGGTATTTTGATGAGCAGGGTACCGAAGTATTATTCGACTATTTTGGCCCAGTATTACAGCCTGAACTGACTTTAGCGGATGCCATGCGACAAGGCGCACTGGTTCGCTACCTCTACTATCCGGTTTTAGTGGAATTAACGGAAGCCGAGACAGCAGCTTACGCCAAATTAACTAAACGCATTGGCTGGGCACTGATGGATGAAGAAAATTTTGAGACTAATGACACAGTAACCTCCTTATTAATGCAACGTGCCCGGTTAATTGGGGCTGCTGCCAACAAGTTAGAAGCACTGCGGCAGATAATGGCTAACCGCTTGGATACGTCCCACACTTTGTTTTATTGTGGCGACGGTGCGATCGAAGGTTCTTTAAGTCAGGAAAGCAAGCATCAAATTGCTGCCGTTACTCGATTGCTAGGTGCAGAACTCGGCTATCGCATCAATACTTATACTGCCGAAACGCCCTTGGCAGAACGGGAAGAGTTGCGCCGTCAATTTGAAACTGGGCAATTGCAGGGTTTGGTAGCGATTCGCTGCTTGGATGAAGGCGTTGATATTCCCGTCGTGCAAACTGCTGTTATTCTTGCCAGTACTGGTAATCCTCGCCAGTTTATTCAGCGTAGAGGGCGAATTTTGCGTCCCCACCCCGGTAAACAACGCGCTACCTTATTCGACATGATTGTTTTACCGCCAGATTTGGGACGCGACACGATAGAAGTTGAACGCAATCTGCTCAAAAAAGAATTGAGAAGATTTTTAGAATTTGCTGACTTAGCAGATAATGCCGGAGAAGCTAGAATCAAACTTCTACAGCTTCAGCAAAGATACGGGCTGTTAGATATGTAAAGGAGCGGGAAAATCTAAATATGGTAATGGCATTTAGCTACTCTAGCGGCATGGCTACAGTTAGACCAACGATTGTAGCGGCAAAGCGTTCCTCTTATAAGACTCATGATGATTTAGGGGATGTCCAAGAACCGATTACAAGTGCTCCCCCAGAAGTTCGTCGGATTATTGAACGAGTCTTACAAGCAGAAAAGGACAAACTTTATATGAAGTTTCCTCGCAATATTAATGACGATATATTAAAAATCATTAAAGAAGAGGTGCAATGAAACTGACCTCAATTCGTTTGTGTAACTTTCGTCAGTTTTATGGTAAAACTCCCGAAGTTGGATTAGCAAGTGGCAAGTTAAACACAACGGTTATTCATGGTAATAATGGAGCCGGGAAAACAACGCTGCTGAATGCGTTTACCTGGGTATTATATGAGAAGTTTAGTGCAGCTTTTGCCTCAGAAGACCAATTGGTAAACAAACGAGCAATTGCTGAAGCCCCCTTCGGAGAAGCGATAGATTGTTGGGTAGAAATAGGATTTGAACATCACAACAAACGCTATCAAGCAAGGCGTCTGTGTCGGGCTTATAAGACTGAAGATGGAGTTGAGCAGGGGAAAAGTGAGCTGTACCTCCAAATAGCTGGAGATGATGGACGCTGGTTATTACCTCAACAACTCCCAGACGATATTATTGGTCGAATTTTACCTGTTACCCTCCATCAATATTTCTTCTTCGATGGAGAACGGATTGAGCAAATCGTTCGCTCTGATAAAAAGTCAGAAATTGCCGAAGCGACAAAGACGTTATTGGGGGTTGAGGTTTTAGATCGCTCCATTAAGCATTTAAAGGAAGCGAAGAAAAGCTTAGAAGCGGAATTGGCTTTGATTGGGGATTCTGAAACGAAGAAGTTATTAAAAGAACAAGAGAAGTTAGAGCAAGAGATTACTTTTATTACCCAACGCCAGCAGGAAATTGAGCAGGAATTAGAACATCAAGATGAATTAAAACGCACCGTTGGGAATCGCTTGTTAGAACTTGGTGGGGCGAAGGAGTTACAACACCTGCGGGATGAACTCGAAGCGAAAGAAAAATTAGTTCGAGAACAGCTTAAGCAAGCGAAAGATGCCCAGAAACGAGCCATATCAACACGAGGTTATACGGTTCTGCTTGCGGATGCAACAATGGAGTTTCGATCGCTAGTGGAAGATTTGCGATCGCGCGGGGAGTTACCAGTTGGCATTAAGCAGGAATTTGTGGAAGATTTGCTCAATCAGCAACGTTGCATCTGTGGGGCAGAGTTGATTGAAGGCACTCACGCCCATCAACAGGTATCCGTTTGGATGAATAGGGCAGGAAGTGCAGATGTTGAGGAAACAGCAATTCGCATGAGTGCCCAAGTCGATGAACTTGACAAGCAAATTCCTGAATTTTGGGAGGAAGTGGATAGACAGCAGGCTAATATTGCTCAGGGAAGAGCTGAACTGTCTCAAATCGAGACGCAGTTAGATGATATTAATAAAAAGCTGCGAAGTTTTCCTAATGAGGATATTCAACAGTTACAAAGTCGTTTGGATGAAACGGAAGACAAGATTCGGGAATTAACCTTAGAAAAAGGAGCGAATCAGCAGAAGATTGAAAGTTTAAGCTCCCAAGTCGAGGCAAAAATCAAACAAATTGCCAAGCATAAGATGAATGAAGCGAAGCAAGAATTAGCTCAACATCGAATTGCAGCGGCACAGGAGGCAATTGAGCGTGTCACTGAAGTGCGATCGCGTTTGGAAAATCAGTTTCGTTCTTCTTTAGAAAAGCGGGTGCAAGAGATATTTACCTCAATCTCTTTTACGCCTTACATTCCTCAACTGAATGAAAAATATGAGTTAACACTGGTTAACACGACAGCAGGACAAGAAACCAGTGTTGCCGCTTCTACAGGCGAAAATCAGATTCTTAGCTTATCCTTCATTGGCGGTATTATTGATAGAGTACGGGATTGGATTCAAGAGAATACACTCTTAGGGCCAGATAGCAGTACATTTCCCATCGTCATGGATTCGCCATTTGGCAGTTTGGATGAAATTTACCGCCGACAAATTGCCAAGATCCTCCCTAAGTTAGCCAATCAACTGGTCGTTTTAGTCACGAAGACCCAGTGGCGGGGAGAAGTGGATCAAGAGATGAAGCATTATATTGGGCGAGAGTATGTGCTGACTTACAATTCTCCCAAGCCTGACTGTGAAGAGGATGCGATCGAGCTAGGAGGAGTTCGCTATCCTTTAGTCAAGCAAAGTCCCAATGAGTTTGAGTATACCGAAATTGTTGAGGTGGATGATAATTTTTAGGGTCTCTCTCACTTATAGCTGTCGCCATAAAGGTTAGGACAGCTTTAACAGATGAAACGACCACGTATCAGTAACAAATCTTTTGCCCTTTGCCCTATGCCTTCTGCCTTTTGCTATAAATCTAGCCCCATTATCAACACAGCTTTTAGATGTAGGGCGGGCAATAGGGCAGTTCCCAATTGAGTGAAATTCACGTTGTTTGTAGGGGCACGGCATTGCCGTGCCCTTACTGTATTCTATGCTTGCCGAGAACTGTTATATCTACAGAAGCCGAAAAGCTGATTAGAGTGTTAGTTAGCAAAGCAGAGTAAAGGGAAAAGAAACATTAATATCATCCTTTAACCTTTAGCCTTTTTCCGTTAACCGAAAGGCTGCACTCATCGAACCCAAAACTGCTATGTGCTGCACATCTTGGATGAAATCTCAGCCGTTACAGGGCAATCTTTCGACTGGCAACAGCATTAATCAAACGACTTAACTTGGCATGATCTGTATTAGATGATTGCAAAGAAGCTGACTCCAAGTACACATCAACCAATTTAGTTTCAGTCAGTGTTGCTGACATCCGATCAGCCCCCTTCAAGTTAGCCCCCTTCAAATTGGCACCGCTTAAATTAGCAGCCAATAGACTGGTGGGATAGTATAAGTTAGCACCTAGTAGATTGGCGTAACTCAAATTAACACCCATGAGGTTGGTATGTCTCAAATCACTTCCTAAAAGATTGGCACCAAATAAGTTAGCACCTAGCAGGTCAGCATAACTTAAGTCAGCCCCTAGCAGATTGGCACCAGAAAGCTCGGCTCCTAACAGGTTTGCGTAACTTAAATTAGCTTCTCTGAGCGAGGCATCAGTCAAGTTAGCATACCTCAAATTGGCACTCAATAAATTGGCATCACTTAAGTCAGCATCACTCAAATTACAACCCGGCAATTCAGCACCACTGAGATTCGCTTCACTCAAATCAGCATTGACGAGTTCGGCACTAAACAAATCAGCACCAAACAGATTAGTCCCCCTGAGGTTAGCACTACTTAAATCAGCTTCGCTCAAGTCGGCACCACTCAAATCGGCACCACTTAAGTTAACACCGAATAACAGAGCATCGCTAAGATTAGCTCCAGACAAGTGAATATTACGAAAATCTCTTTCTCCTGCTTGATAACGCGACCGAAATTCTGATACTTCCATATGAATTCTTGGTATTGGAAATTTTTTGTGGTGGAATGGTTGTTGCAGCGAAGCAACCTGATTTCATTAAGGTTTGAGCCTGTGCAACATTGATATACCAGTAGATGCAGCCGCTGTTAGAGCAGTTGGTGTAATCGGTGAAAGAGGCTGGTGTGTTACTATTGATTTCTCGCTTAGTGGACGGCGATCGCGCAATTGGAGTTCAACCAGCCGCCCGAGGGGCTGAAAATTATTGCGCTAGAAGACCCTTGTAAACTATTTACAAGTATCTTTACCTAAACCCAGAAACAATGTAAATTATTCCTAAGTATCTTGACGGAAGCTTTAATAAAGATTTAGTAATCTTGGTCTAGTAGCTCAGGCTCTTTTGTTTAGCTGTACATAGAAGCTTGTTGTTACAAAAGTTCAGCCCTCTTCACCATAAAAGGGCTGAATTCTTGTATCTTCTCGAAAGAGGATTAATTGACAATTATAGCCAAAGCCAGAAGGCAGGAGGCTCCAGGGCAAAAGGTTGATTACGGGTACGTGGTCGTTTGAGCCGTTAAATCTGTCCTAACCTTTATAGCGACAGCTATACATCACTCAAAAGCGAACGCCTGAGCCAAATTCAGTATAGAACCGGACTTCACCTTGGTCATTGACACCAATATCGACCCGAAGCAGTCCAAAAGGCGATCGCCACCGTGCCCCAATTCCAGTACCAAAACCAATTCCAGGTTTATTCCGCACAACGGCAGGTTCTCCCGGTACCGAACTTCCAGTCCCTAAATCGGAAGCAAAATCAGCAAAAACGACTCCTCCTACATTCGAGAAGACGGGAAAGCGATATTCTCCAGAAGCTAAAAAATAACTGCGGCCACTCCCTAAATCCCCCTCTTCATAGCCTCGGACTGAATTCATACCACCGAGACGAAACGCTTGAGTCGGTGGCATATCTCCAATCACCGTACCTGCTTGCAAATTAAAAGCAAACATTTCTGGAAAGGCATCTCTCCTGGTGTTGTACTCATCGGTACTGAACCAACGCACGGGTACGTACTGAATATAGTTACCCACTAACCGATTTTGTACGATATTACCCACGCCAATCGGGATGGACTGTTCTGTACTCAGGGTAAGAATCGAGCCTTTTGTGGGATTGAAGGGATTATCACGCCAGTCGCGAGTCATGGCTAAAGACACCGTGTATAAATCATCAATCCCCTCACCACTGAAGGAAAGAGGATTACCCAATACATCCTCACGAGCAATATCACCATCGCGATCGCGTGTACTAATGCGAGTGAAGTTAAACCCCAACGTTCCCCACCATTGCT
>CBKWLJ010000452.1:0-7741 GCA_966675205.1 uncultured bacterium | reverse complement strand
TCGAAATGGGAAGACGAAGAAGAACGGAGTGAACTAGCAGAAATCGAAGAAGATAGAAGATTTTATATTGCTCAAATGTGTATCTAATCACCTACTTCCGGGAGCCTCTAAAATCTTCCGGAACACTCTACTCTGAAAATGGGGAATGGGGAATTGGGAAAGAAAGGTTTTTATTATGAGCATGGTGAGCTCTACTCGAGGCAAACGCCTGCCACCCATTGGTGGGGGCTTGTGACCCACCCATTGGGGAAATTAAGACCGGAACCGGGTCACTCCGTTCCTCCGTTCCCCGTTCCCTGTTCCCTGTCCCCTTTTTTGGTCAACAACGCTAGTGCTTGGCTAGATGTAAAGCAGCTTACCTGACTGGGTTCGATCGCGGATCAAGGGGTCGAGCCACTACGATACCGATCGCATTTTTCACCCGACTTATATATCGTTGCAAATCTCGTGCAATCGTCACTTGTCCCGCAGGTGAAGCATGGATAAAACCCATGTTTCCGTTTGATTGGCGATACACTAATCCCGTGTGAGTGACATCCAAACCAGAAATGTTGGTAGCAACAGCAATAATATCTCCCGGTTGCAGTTGAGAATATATATTGCGAATCTTGTTGGTGGGAATATAATCAACTGTGATGCCATCTAGTTGGGCTTCCCGCTCAACCATACACTGGTAGTTGGCATTATCCTTCGCCATCGGGGGATAACTCTGGCGATGAGTACTCATGAAGTTTAACTTCTTATTGAGTGCTACACCCCCCAACTTCAGACCCAGGTTTTCAACCGTTCCCCGTTTTTGGTTGTCATAAATCCATTGAGAGAAATAATGGAGACGACTGCAATAGCCATCAATTTGACCATCCCAGTAGCGTTGATTGCGTAGATGATTGATGAAGGTTGAATAAGAATAATCTTGTACTGCGACTCCCCGTGCGATCGCAAGTACGGTTTCGACGAACAGCACACAGTCGAATTGATTGAGGGTGACAACGAGGGTTTCTTCTGAAGATTGGTCTAATAAATTACCTTTGTAAGCAGCACCGAGAAATTGATTTGCGATCGCTTGCATTAATTCCCCCATGGGACGCTGAGCAAGTTTTTGAGCGATCGCTTTTTCCATAATACGCCCAAAGCGTTCTCCATCAGGGGTTTTGGGAATGTCTTCGCTTGGACTTTGGGTGTATCGCTGAGTCGTTGATCGGGTATCGATTGAAGAGGAGGGAATGCTGAGTGCAGAAGATTTCAGGGTTGGAATTTCGGTGTTGAGATCATCTTGATCTGTCGTTTTAAGTTCAGGTGTATCATTGGCTTGACTAGAATCAGCAAGCATCTGTCGTTGAGCGAGGGTAGAGGCAACGAGAATAGGTTGATTTTCCCTAGCGTGAGAGGTAAAACGGGAAGCAACATCAAGGGTAATGGCACAAAGCACACCACCACCAGTTGCGATCGCAACTCCGACTATTGCTAGCCCAAAGCGTTTTCTCATTTTCGGTCTTACTCCTCTACCCTCTCGCTAGCATCTGTTTGACCCTCGCTAGCTTAGCAGAAGTAGACGTTCGCTGAGAGAAAAAAGTTCAGCCTAGAACTCCCTGCTGATTAGGGGAAAACCGAGAATAGACAATACAGGAAGAGTGAGTATGAGACACAATGATCGGGTGTTTGGGATGAAGATGCAATGCGATCGGGTAGGCTAAGCTACAGGTCATTTAGTGAGGAGATAATTTCTTGAGGCAGCTTTACTTCTTAGTTCCTGGCACAGGTAGCAAATTTGCCTGTGGGGGCCTTTGGGCGGAGTTAAAAACTCTTAATCTCGCGAAGCAGGTTTGTAGCGCTGATGTCGTGACTTACCGCCAGCGAGAAAAAGATACACTTTTCCTAGATGACTTGCTTCAGGAAAAAAATTTGGATGATGTAATTTTTGTGATTAGCTGGGGATTTGATGTTACCAAGCTTGCGGCAAAACTCAAGCCCTACAATGTTGTTTACCATGCCCATAGTGCAGGGTATGGATTTAGATTACCTGCGAGTATTCCCATCATTACCGTGAGTCGAAATACGATGGGATATTGGGGACAAAAATCGCCCAATTCTCTCATTTACTATTTACCCAATCAGATTTCGGATGAATTTCGGAATTTGAACATCAACCGGGATATTGATGTTTTAGTGCAAGCTCGGAAGTCGTCTGAATATTTGCTCCAAGAATTAGTTCCAGCCTTACAGAAGCAATGTAAGGTTAATGTTGTTGATTCTTATGTAGAAGATATAGCAAAATTGTTCAACCGAGCTAAGGTTTATCTCTATGATTCTGCTGAATACTGGGCACAGCAGAGGGTGAGTGAAGGATTCGGGCTACAACCCTTGGAAGCTCTTGCGTGTGGCTGTCAGGTTTTTTCTAGTGTTAATGGTGGGTTGTCTGATTACTTAGACCCTGGATTTAATTGCTATAAAATTGCTGGATATTCAAAAGAGTATGATGTACAACGTATTTTGCAAAAGATTGAATTTTCATCATTTTCGTTGTCTGAGCAATTATTTGAAGAGTATCGAGCAGAAAACATAATCAAGCGTTTTCAAATTATTCTAGATGAAATAAACGACTTTTTTAATCATAAAAAGCATTCCTCTTCTAACATCAAAGATTTGACAGCAATGCGTCTTGCTGGATTATTGACTAAGAGAATAGTCACCAAGGTGCAGAAGAAATACTTGAGCGGCAATAATTAAATTATCAATTATGAATGCTGAATTATGAATTAAGTATTCATCCATTTAGAAGGAGATGTTGACTGCTCCTCAATGTAGCCTCCTAAAAATTTTAGTTGGGGCTTCAAGTCCATATGAATTACAAATCATTTTATAATTCATAATTGATAATTCATCATTTTTGGTGATAGCATCACTTACTGATAAACTTCAGGATTAACACAATAAGGTAAGCGATCGCCTCTGAGTCCCGCTATCAAATTTGCGATCGCCATATTTGCCATTTTTTCCCGTGTCTGGCGGCTAGCACTGCCAATGTGAGGCGCGATAATCAGGTTCTCTAATGTCAGTAACGGGCTATCCATAGGAATCGGTTCGGGTTCGGTTACATCTAAAGCAGCCCCCGCAATTTGACCCGTACTCAGCGCCCGATACAAAGCATCTGGATTGACCACTGCTCCTCGCGCTGTGTTAATCACAATAGCAGATGGCTTCATCAGCTCAAATTGGCGATCGCTAAATAAATGATAGGTATCGTCAGACAAGGGAGTATGGATCGAGACGAAATCCGACTCTTGCAATAGGCGATCGAACGCAACAAACTCCGCCCCCAAAGATTGCTCCAATTCTGAGTCACATGGGTGCCGACTTGTATATAAGATTCGCATCTCAAATCCCTTAGCACGACGAGCAACTGCCTGGCCAATACGTCCAAAACCAACAATCCCTAGTGTCGCCCCCGTGACGTTCGGCCCTAGCAACAAATCCGGTTCCCACGTCTGCCACTCACCTGCACGCGTAAATCGATCAGCCTCCACCACTCGTCGTGCTGCCGCCATCAGTAACGCCCAAGCCAAATCCGCCGTCGCATCTGTTAAAACACCAGGAGTATTACCAACAGGGATACGCCGTGTTGTGGCAGCCAAAACGTCAATGTTATCGTAGCCAACTGCCATCTGGCTGATTACTTTGAGCGATGTCCCAGCTTCAATGAGTTGTTGGTCAATTCGGTCAGTCAGCAGGCATAGTAAACCGTCGATGGTTTTGATTTTTTCCAGTAAAACTTCGTAAGGCGGCGGTTGGCGTTCGGGCCAAACTTCAATGATTGCAACCTGTTGCAGTTGTTCTAAATCGGTGGGAAGGTGGCGAGTGATAAAAACTTTAGGTTGGGACATGAGGAATAATTCGTAATTCGTAATTGATAATTCGTAATTATCTTTCAACTGGGGATTTAAAGCTTACCGGAAACAAGGCTAAGCTAAAAGACTTGTAATCTGCATAGATGAAAATTGTAGTTGTAGGGTGGGCATTGCCCACGATTAATTCTCCAACCCTGACAAAAATTTGTTTCTAGGCAATGCCCACCTTCTTATACTGACCTTCTTGATTTTGCCGATATGAAGGTCAATTTCTGCCTGGATTTCTTCCTCCAAGGCATAGTGGCGCGGCTGGGAACAGGGAGGTATTTTTGAGAAAGCAAGCATTTGACTCCTTGTACTCATCACTGGGTTGTGCCAATTCGCTTATTGACTCGACACTCGCGACGGGTTTTGTCCAGAAATGCTGTAAGCCATTATTTCGTAACAAATACTCAATGTGCCAGCTCAAAGGGCGGAATCTGAGTTGAGCTAAGTTGTAGCTCTCATGAGCTACTAAGTAGTCATCACTGAGAGTGCCAATTTGGCTTCAGTTAGGCTAAACACGAAACGAAGCAGGAACCGAGCAAGGAGAGTGTGATGGCAAAAGAACGGATGCGGGATATTGTGGTGCTATTACCTGGAGCTATGGGTAGTGTTCTACAGAAAGATGGAAAGGATGTATGGGCTACTGGTCGGGTTGCCAAAGCTGCATTGACTGGGTTAGGCTCTTCGTCGTTGCAGCAACTTAAGCTGGAGGAAGATGACCCTGATGTCGATGATTTGGAGGATGGAATCCAGGCAAATTCTCTGATAACAGTTCCTCATTTAATTGCAGGGCTGACCAAAATTGACGATTATTCAGCGCTCTCAGGCCTGATTACTGACTACTTTCAGGTGATTAAAGCAAATGCGGATGACGACCGTCCGGCGAATTTTTTCGAGTTTCCCTACGACTGGCGTCGTGATTGCCGGGTTAACGCTCGGTTATTAAAAAAGCTGATTGATAAACGGTTACCGCAATGGCGAGAATACAGCGGTGCTAAAGACGCAAAAGTAATCCTACTAGCACACAGTATGGGAGGTTTAATTTCCCGTTATTATCTGGAAGTGTTAGAGGGGTGGCGCGACTGCCGAGCTTTAGTAACTTTTGGCACTCCCTATCGGGGTGCGGTTGACGCGGTCAACTACCTAGCAAATGGATACAAACAACTATTTGTCGAGTTAACTGAAGTGGTGCGTTCGTTTACCTCCATCTATCAGCTACTGCCAATCTACGAGATGGTTAACGTTGCTGGCAAGTACCAGCGAGTAGCGGAGACAGACGGTATACCTAATGTGGTGAAAAAGCGAGCGGAACAGGCTTTAGCATTCCATCGAGAGATTGAAACTGCTGTAAACGAACACCGGAAGGATGAACAGTACCGAGAGTCAGGATACAAAACGATACCAGTGGTCGGAACACAGCAGGACACTCTTCAATCTGCTCAGCTATCTGATGGAAAACTGACAGTTAGCTATGAAGTACCAGCATGGATCGATCCTCTTTTGGGGGAAGGGGATGGAACTGTACCTCGCTTATCAGCGATTCCAATTGAACTGTCTGACGAGTATCGAGAAACCTTCATTGCAGAGCGGCACAGCTCCTTGCAGAAAAGCTTACCAGTATTAAATGATTTGCGCGATCGCCTCAAGCAGATGCAAATCTCATCAAACTTGAAGGCAATTCGCGGTCCCGAACATAGTAAGGAAGCGGCAGAACGGGCAGCTATCAGTCTTAATCTCGATGACCTGTACGTAGCGAGTGAACCCGTTGAACTACGTGCTAAGCTTCTGAATTTGAGCGCAGATCCTGGAGTGCTAATAGCAAACATTACCCCTGTTAGTGGAGGTGGAAAGCTACTCAAGCTTGAGTTTCAAGAACAGGAACAGCAGTGGGTGCTAGCTCTCGATGATTTTGCTCCGGGGCTATATCGTCTAGAAGTACGGACTCGCAAAGCAGGCCCCTCAGCGCCAATACCCGTACATGACGTGTTTGAAGTGGTCGGGTGAGTTGGCTTATCCACAAATTAGTGCAAGGGGATGCAATGGAATGGGAATGGTCGAAGTATAACCGTGAAGGTCTAGCTAGCTTTGTCACTGATAAAGCTTTCGAGTTCCTACGGTTGCCCGAAAGCCGAGTTGATTTGACCCAAAGCCGAGGGCGTCGCCCATTGCTCGAAGTTATCTACAACAGTTTGGTCGAGAAAAAAATACAATACGCTCCAGAGAAGTATCATCCTTCTGCTGCCAAGCAACGAATACGCACGCCAGCAGAGATTCTCAACGCTCCAGGTGAAGGAACCTGTCTAGATTTAGCAATTCTCTTCTGCGGACTTTGTTTGGCTAATGATTTATTACCAGTGCTGATTGTTCTTGAGGGACATGCGTTAGTAGCAGTTTCTCTGAACCACGGGCTAAGAGAGTGGGACGATTACCGAGAGGAAAAGGAACTCTTCGGGCATAGTCCCCTTGAAGACTTTGAAGAGTTGAAAAGACTAATTGACGATGAGGCTTATCTAAGCATTGAGTGTACTGGCTTTGCTTACAGTAAGAGTTTGCCTGAGTCTGTACCAGAAGGAATTGGGCGAACAGAAGAAGGTATCTTACCCTTTGAGCAAGCTGTTGCCGCTGGTCGTGAACAACTAGACCAACCAGAGAGACCTGGGCGATTTGCCCTTGATATTGCCATAGCGCACTACAGTTGGAGAATCGAACCTTTTAAGATTCCTCAGCCAGATGCCCGCCATACCCCAGAAATTCATGAAGTTCCGTCCCCAAGTTCTACAGCCAATCGGAATGCAGGAGTAATTTCACCTCCGCAACCTCCCCCAAACCTCTCAACCTTTGAGTTTGAAGTGGTGACTGTGAATGCTCAGGGGCAAGAAATTAAACGTTGCTGCACACAGGCACAATACTTCATAGAAAGTTTGGGTGGTGCGGTTGAGCTAGAAATGGTTTCTATCCCAGGCGGCAAATTTCAGATGGGAGCACCTGAAGATGAGGAAGCATCGCGAGAGGATGAACGTCCTCAACATCTAGTTGCTGTAAAACCTTTCTTTATGGGTAGGTATCCCATCACTCAGGCGCAGTGGAGAGCGATCGCAACCCTTCCAAAAATCAAACGCGACCTGGCTCCTGACCCATCCTGCTTTAAGGGAGATAACCGACCTGTAGAGCGAGTTTCCTGGTATGATGCACTGGAATTTTGCGAGCGACTGTCGAAGAAAACAGGAAGAGAGTACCGATTACCTAGTGAAGCTGAATGGGAATATGCTTGCCGCGCCAGAACAATAACTCCATTCTATTATGGTGCAACAATTACAACGAATTTAGTCAATTATTGTGGACACGATCGGAAAATAAGAGGTCGTTTTTTCAAAGGAACTTATGCTCGTGAACTCAATGGAGTTTTTCAAAAAGAGACAACTGAGGTTGGTAGTTTTCCAGCTAATGTTTTCGGATTATGCGATATGCATGGCAATGTCTGGGAATGGTGTGCTGACTATCGGCACGAAGGCTATCAAGACGCACCATCTGATGGTAGCGTATGGCTGACTAATGGAAATGAAGCATATAAAATGTTGCGCGGTGGTTCGTGGAACTCTCATCCGAGTATCTGCCGTTCTGCATTTCGTTCTCTTGATAACCCTAGCAACAGCAACAATCAGATTGGCTTTCGAGTTGTCTGGTCTTTTGCCTAAACCTCTTCTGTTACTTTAGGCGCTATGGATGAGAGCCAAGCATTTATGTATGAGGCTTTTGGGTGTTAATCGTTTTTTTGGCACAAGACTCTGCCTCTACTTAGGGCTTGCTGAATAAGTCAGAGAAAAACAACTGATGGATTAATTAGTTATTTA
>CBKWLJ010000451.1:0-7761 GCA_966675205.1 uncultured bacterium | reverse complement strand
ACTCCAGAATTGATGAATTGTGCGATCGCGCCTTGCTCCAAAGCCTGATATTCTGAAGGAGTCATTTCATCCCAACGCAATAATCCCGCACGGAGTTCTTCCTTGGTGTAACCTACAATTTGGAGAAACGCATCATTGGCTTCCGTAATCTTGCCTCCCAAGTCTGTCAAAATAATGCCAATGATATTGGATTCCACCAAGCGCCTAAACCGAGCTTCACTTTGTTGCAGTGCTGTAAACGCTTGCTCTCGTTCTGCTTCTGCTCGTTTGCGGGCGCTAATATCAATAATGAACCCAACCATATGGGTACTATTGCCTGTACTGTCTAAAAAGAAGTACCCGTTGTCCTCAACAGTAATATAAGTTCCATCCTTCCGACAGATGCGATATTGTAGGCGAAATGCTTCTTGCGTTCGTAAAACACGGTTAATTTCTTGATTAAATATAGTTCGGTCCTCCAGGTGAACCAACTCAATCCAACGGCTCAAACCGCCTGACATCTCCTCTAGAGAGTAGCCTAATATCCGCTCTAGGTCCCCATCATAGGTGACATTATTCGTCTGAGAATCCCAGTCGTAGAGAATTTGACCACTCGCTTGAATCACGGCTTTGTAGCGATTTTTCCATTCTGCTAATTCAGCACTATGATGCCGTAGTCTCTCCTCTGCCCGTTTGCGCTCAGAAATTTCCGTTTCCAAGCGTAGATTTTGCTCTTGAAGTGTCTTCGCCAGGTTGCGAAGGCGCAAATGGAGCTTGATCCGAGCTAAAACTTCTTCATGCTGAAGTGGTTTTGTGACGTAATCTACCGCACCCAGATTCAACCCTGTGACTTTATTCACAGTTTCTGAAAGTGCTGTCATGAAAATGATTGGGATATCTTTGGTTGCTTCCTTAGCTTTCAGACGGCGGCACGTTTCAAACCCGTCTATTCCTGGCATGAGTACGTCCAGTAAAATCAAGTCAGGTGGTGCATACTCGGCTCTCTCGATCGCACTTTCTCCATCTTCAGCAATCAAGATGGTAAATCCAGAATTATCCAAAAAATCGAACAACACCTCTAAATTGGTGGGAGTATCATCGACGATTAAGATGACACTATTTTCGCTCATAATATCAGCACTCATAAAAACCTCTTAATATTTTTTGAGAAACTCTAAGATTTGTTTCCCTTTTGGGGCATTACAACACTCATGAATGCTTTTTAATATCGTTTGAGAAATTCCAGAATTTGTTTCCCTTTAAAGCTTTGGGCGAGTTGGCGTAGATGGGTGGCAAAGGGCAGCATTGCTCCAGATTGCGCCTCTAATTGAGCCGCTCGCTCGGCAATACCTCTGAGGTTGCCTCTCATTGCCATATCTAGTAACACAGCCATTTCTTGCGGTGGCGGAGCGACCCATGAGTCATGCATCCCGTCTGGTAAATCCTGAATTTTGGCGGGTTTCATGCTTTCTGGTTCCTCATACACCCATTCCAATTTTAAGTAAATTCCTAATTTTTCTAATAATTCCGCTTCTCGGACGGGTTTGGGAAGAAAATCATCACAACCGACTTCTCGACTTTGCTGCTTATCAAAATCGAAAACACTCGCTGAAATAGCAATGACGACTACGTTTTTAAACTCTGGTAATTGCCTCAGGCGACGGGTGGCTTCAAAGCCGTCCATCACGGTCATTACCAAATCCATGAAAATCACGTCGGGTTTAAATTCACTCGCTGTGTTTAAACCATCTAAGCCATTCGTCGCTTCCAGAACTTCAAACCCTAAAGGCTCTAATAAATTGACGAGGACAGCGCGATTTGCCCACTTGTCATCGACGACTAGAATTTTTCGCTTAGCACCTCTAAAACCAATAATATTTCGTTCTTCTACCCTGTTGGCAACCTCAGCTTCTAAGGCACCTTCAGGCAAATCTAAATCGACGCAAAAGACACTCCCTTGACCTAAGCAACTCTTTACCTGGATGTCGCCCCCCATCATTCGAGCTAACTGACGGCTAATTGCTAATCCCAATCCTGTTCCTTCTGTATGACGACTGGTTTCACCAACCTGTTGAAATGGCAAAAATATTTCTTCTAATTGCTCCGGTGCAATGCCAATGCCTGTATCTTCCACTTGAAACCGGAGTTTCCCCTCCTGATACCCTACTTTAAATGTTATACTTCCTTTCTCTGTAAATTTAATGGCATTGCTAAGTAAGTTAATCAAAATTTGCCGCAGGCGTTTTTCATCAGCACAGATGACTTTTGGCAGTGGAGAAAGGGCTTTGTAAATGAGTGGAATGCCCTTTTGTTCGGCACGGATACGGCAAATTTCTAAAATACCATTAAGAAATTCTGAGAAATGAAACGTTGTGGGTAAAAGTTCCATTTTTCGAGCTTCGATTTTAGAAAGGTCTAAAATATCGTTGATCAGCGTCAGCAGGTGTTCGCCGCATTGATGAATGATGCCAATGCCATTTTTTTGGCGATCGCTCAAATCTTTATCTTTTTTGAAGATTTGGGTATAACCTAAAATGCCATTGAGGGGAGTACGGAGTTCATGGCTCATATTCGCCAAAAATTCGCTCTTAGCACGGTTGGCAGCATCGGCGGCTTCTTCAGCGCGTTTGCGATCGCGAATCTCCTGTTTCAAGTGTAAGTTCTTTTCTTGCAACTGGTAGGTTCGCTCTTCTACTTTTGCTTCTAGTGTCCGGCTATACTCTTCTAACTGCTCATGAGAGCGTTGTAATCGAGCATTGGCTGCTTCTAAATCGTTATAGAGACGTGCATTTTCAATAGCAATAGCAGCTTGGGAGGATAAAAGTTGTAAAACTTCCAATCGTTCTGCTGTAAAGGCATTCGTAGTTAGATTATTTTCTAGATAAAGAAGACCAATGAGTTTACCTTGATTGACAATTGGCGTACATAAAACTGATTTAGGATTTTGAGAGATAATATAACTATCTGTTGTAAATCCTCCCTCATGGGTGGCATTGTTGAGGACAATATCTTCTTGCGTCCGATGGACGTAATTAATTATAGATATAGGGATCTGTTGACTCGATTCGACAGGGAGTGATTGCTGAACAGTTACTTCATGTCTATCAACTCTACCTGATGCCTCAATGAGTAACTGTCCTGAATTCTCTAAAATCAAAAATCCAGTTTCTGCTCCTGCATTTTCTAAAACGATTTGCATTAACTTTGTCAGCAGCTTATCCAAGACAATTTCTCCAGAAAGAGCTTGTGAAGCTTTCATTACGGCAGTTAAATCTAGAAGACCTGAACTTCCTTTAGTGGTAGAGCTAATCGTTCGATTCATTTCTAGACTTGTGGATTTTCGTTCCGTTTTTCGGGAGAAAATGTGAGGATATCGAGTTTCTAAATCTTGGATTTTTACCGTTGCTTCCCACTGCATATAGGCATAGTAAGATTGAGTGAGATAGTCTGTAGCAATTTTGTCCCGCCCCCGCAAAAAATAGAACTCAGCCGCCAGTTCGGATGCGATTGCTTCTTCTTGGATGAATCCTTGTTTTTGGGCTCCTGCGATCGCGCGATCGTAAAGCTCCATCGCTTCTAAATGTTGACCCAAAACTCGCGCCTTCTCAGCTAAAACTAAGTAGTACTTATGCTGATAATTGGCTGGAGCATGAAACGCCCATTTTTGCATGATTGCTTCATTGTCTGCTACTTTTCTTAAAGCAGGTTCCTGCTCGCTTGATGAAAGGCTGGGAACTCGAGCTAAAAGGGCCAGAGAATAGTAGAAGTTGTGTTGCCCGTTAATCATCATCCCCAGCACGCCGCCTGCGTGTGCTTCTGCCGCTGAAGCATTTTTAATAGATTGTTCGTAATCCTGGGAAAAATAAAATAGAATCGCATTGGCAAGATAGGCAGCAAAAATACACATGTGATTCTTTACGGCAAGCAAACGTTGCAGGTTTTCTCCGTCCGTTACTATCTCCCCATGTAAGTTGTATCGTTCCTCCGCTTTATCCACTAGTTTTAATACCAGTCGCCGCCAGACATTGAGGTAGTCGCTTTCCAATGTTTGTTTTCGTTTCACTAGGCACTCAAAATATTGTGCTTGTTTTTGAGACACCGATTCTAGGGGTTCACCAACAAATAATAGGTGGTCGCAATAGTAAAACGTGTTATAGCCAGCCCAGGCCATATCTCCCGTTTCCAGCGCACTTTGAATTGCCTCTTGCAAGGGAGCTAAGGTTACCTTAAAATGCTCTTTCCAGACACTAGCATGAGGATAGAATAGCCCGTATATTTTGGCTTTTAGTTCTTTGGCATTAAACTGCTCCAATAATCTTAAACCGAGCTGTCCAGAGTGATAAGCAGAGTCTATCTCTCCTACGCCAGACAAGTACACACCATAGAGAGCATAGGCAAAAGCAGCTAGTGCTGAATGACCGTAATCGATACAGAGATTGACCTGTGTTAAAAGAATGGGTAAAAAAATTGGATTATTGCTCATATAAGCCGCAGGTGCAAGGCTCATGAGGAGATGTAGAGCCGCCAATTTATAGGGGTCTATCATGATAGGAAAGTCGTCTAAATCCTCAAGCCGAGGCAACGTTGGTACCGCACCTCCCTCGCTAGGTGTTGGAGATAAGGAAACACCCAGCATTTCCAGCACTTCTACTCCAGTATCTATGGCTTTGAGCATTTGGTTTTGAGCAATATAAAACTGGATGTTTAGGGCATATACCTTCATTTGGTCGAGCAGATTAGTGGCATTTTTTAGAACTATTTCAGCCAGTTCGCCTGCTTGCTTGAAGTTGGTATTTAGGTAGTGCGCTTCCACGGCTTCCACATATAGGTTGAGCGTCAGCTCATACTGATGAGTCCAGCTATCTTCTGTCAGGAGTTCTATACCCTGCGATAAATACTTGATAGCCGTTTCATAAGCTGTTGCTGCCTTAGCTCTCTTCCCTGCTATCCAATTAAGTTTGGCGAGTTCATCTTTTTGAGACTGTTGGGTAATTAACTCAGTACCAATGTTGAGCTGGTTGACAATTTCAAAGATGTTTTCTTCAAGCTCTGCTTCTGGAGTATGTTCGAGTAACGATTGACCAATTTTTAGGTGAGTTGTTTTTTTCTCCTCTGTGGGAATTAATGAATAAGCGGCTTGCTGTACTCGGTCATGTAGAAACTTGTAGGTGATTGGGGATTGGCGATTGTTAATTTCCCATTTCCCAACCATAGGAATTTTATAAGACTGGCTCAGAGGTAAAACTAGACCTGCTTGTAGGGATTCCCACAAATCGGCTGCAGTTTCTGAGAGTGATTTTTGATTAACAATGCTCAGAACGTCTAAAGTAAATTTGTCACCAATACAGGCGGCTAATTTCAAGGCATTCTGCGTCGTGGGGAGCAGCTTTTGAATCTGACTGACCATTAACTCAACGACATTATCAGTGATATCAATGTCTTGAAGGCGATTGACATCCCACTGCCAGCAACCCTGACTAAAATCAAAGGATAATAGGTTTTCCTGATAAAGCGATTTAAGAAGCTGAGTTAAGAAGAAAGGATTTCCCTGAGTTTTGTTAAACACTAACTCAGTTAACGGCTGAGATTTTTCTGTGTCTGTATGGAGGGTATCGCTGATTAATTGATTGACATGATTAATCTGCAAAGGCTGGAGGACTATATTGTTCACAACCGCATTGCATGATTGGATCTCCTCCAACGTCACCATCAATGGATGAGTTGCACTGACTTCGTTATCGCGATACGCGCCAATCAACAACAGATATTGGCTGTCTGTATCGCAAGCCAGCAACTGAATCAATTTTAAAGAAGCTGAATCTACCCACTGTAAGTCATCTAGAAATAGAACGAGAGGATGTTCGGGTTGGGTAAAGACTTGGATGAATTGTCGAAATACTCGGTTAAATCGATTTTGGGATTCAGTTGGTCCCAATTGTGGCGCAGGAGGCTGAACACCAATAATGCGTTCCACTTCGGGAATCACATCAATGATGACTTGACCATTGGAACCGAGAGCTTCTAACAGTTTTGCTTTCCAAACTGCTATCTTGTCAGAACTTTCTGTCAACAGTTGCCGCATTAATTCCTGAAATGCTTGAATCAAGGAAGCATAAGGAATATTTCGCTTAAATTGGTCAAATTTACCAGAAATGAAGTAGCCTCGTGCCTCAACAATGGGTTTGTGGATTTCATTCACCAAAGAAGATTTACCAATTCCCGAGTAGCCGGAAACCAGCATCATTTCAGCTCTTCGGAGTTGTTGAGGAGGGCTGCTAACTCGCCTAAAGGCATCCATTAACAGACTAACTTCTTGTTCGCGCCCATACAGCTTTTGCGGAATCGAGAATTGACTAAATAAATCCAACTCTCCCACCGTAAAATGAGAAATCTTGCCAGAGGTTTGCAGCATCTTGAGACAAATCTCCAAGTCAGCTTTAAGCCCTAGCGCACTCTGATAGCGGTCTTCTGCTGTTTTGGACATTAATTTCATCACAATATTAGACACCGCTGCTGGAATTTTTGAATTTATCAGGTGGGGAGGTACTGGTGTTTTAGCAATATGACAGTGAACAATTTCCAAAGCATCGGTAGCTTGAAATGGCAGCTGTCCTGTCAGCATTTCATAGAAGGTAACGCCTAAAGAATAAAAGTCAGTTCGGTAGTCAACTGAGCGGTTCATTCTTCCTGTTTGCTCCGGTGACATATAAGCAAGAGTGCCTTCGAGCTGATTAGGATTACTGATAATTTGATTTTCTTTAGAAAGACATGAAGAAATGCTAAAATCTATAATTTTTACTTCACCTGTTTCTGGATGAATTAAAATATTTTGTGGTTTAATATCCTTATGAATAATATGGTGTGCATGTAACTCAGCTAAAATTGAGGATATTTGTATGACAATAATTAAAAACTGTTTTAATTCAAGATTTCTGTGATTCAGAGATTTTTTTAATGTTTCTCCACCGAAATCTGATAATATTAAGGCTAATCCGTGAGCAGTATTCTCTAATGATATTGGTTTAATAATTCCTTCTATATCAAGAGTTTTAAGAATTTTATATTCATGCCTTAATCGGGTAAGCTCTTCTAGAGTAGGATACTCAGCTTTGAGTGTTTTAATAATGATCGAATCTTGCTCGCCTGTCTGCCTTGCAGCGCGATAAATCAGAGTGCTAGTGCCTTCATAGAGGGTTTCGATTAGGTTATAATTAGAAATTTTGGTACTCATTTTTTTTGAAAAAAGGTTAAATAGTTGAGGGGAAAATTGATAATCTTTAAGCTATATAGCCATCCTCAATGGATTCTAGGAACGTCGCAATCTATCTGTGTGCATCTGTGGTTCATTTTTCTCATGAATCATCTAGGAATGCTATATTTTGAGAGTTAGCTCTCAGGCAGAGCTTGGCTTGTTTATTCTTTGTTTCGGTTGATTATACTCAATTCAAGAATAAACCCAGATTAATCTAGGCAAAAACCTCTTCTTGCCCAGTTAATCTTTTAAAATGTCATCACTTTAGACCGTATTTCGCTGGTCATTGCTATCGTCTTCTCGATAGAAGATAAAAAATATTACTTAATATCCAGTCTGTATAATTAACCGTAATAAAAATATCTGGAGCGTGTGTACATCATTCTTTGTTCATAATCGAAGCACTCGGTTTAGGCAAGGCAGAGGCGATTTTGCTCACTCTTCAGCCACTGCGCCAACGTTAACACGAATATAGCAGGATTAGGGGGAATTGTTATGATTCCTATTGTAGGCAGGACTTACGCAAATTC
>CBKWLJ010000450.1:0-7763 GCA_966675205.1 uncultured bacterium | reverse complement strand
CTACTGTGTGGGAGTAGATTACCGAATCAGATAAATTCAATGAATCGTTTTTTTTCACCTGTTCAACAGTTCCTACTCACATGGCTGCTGATTGTGGTAACGGGTTGGGTAACGCTGAGAACCTTGAGCTATGTCGGTGAATTAATCAGCATCTTGCTCACGGCGGCTTTGATTGCTTTTTTGCTCAACTATGCCGTCGCTGCTGTTCAACCCTTTTTACCTCGAAGCATTGCCGCCGTACTCGTCTACTTACTCGCTGCCTTCGCCGTTGTCATCTTAGCTCTAACCTTAGTGCCGCCTGTGTACAACCAAGGGCGACAACTAGTAACCAATTTACCAACCTTGCTAGAAGAAGGTCAGGAACGATTAGCGAGCTTCCAAATCTGGAGTGTGGAACACAATTTGCCGTTTGATGTGCGGATTTTGGCGTCTCAACTGTTGGCACGGGTACAAACTCAGGCAGAAGCGATCGCATCTACAGGTTTAGGCTTAGTCGTCGGTACCTTTAACTGGTTTTTAGACTTCATTTTAATCTTGGTGATCTCGTTTTATATGCTCATCGATGGCGATCGGGTGTGGCGAGGTTTAACCGGTATTTTTTCCCCAAGAATTCGAGGTGGATTAACCGAATCACTGCAACGTAATCTACAACGGTTTGTGACCGGTCAGCTATTGTTAGGCTTATTCATGGCTGTCACCCTCACCGTTGCCTTTTGGGCATTGCGAGTTCCTTTTTTCTTGCTGTTTGCTGTCTTTATCGGATTTATGGAAGTGATTCCTTTTATCGGGGCTACCTTGGGAATTGCTACAGTTGTGAGCGTCGTGGCATTCATTGACTGGTGGCTAGCCCTAGAAGTATTGGGAATAGCGATCGCACTACAGCAGGTCAAAGATAATTTGATTGCTCCCCGGATTATGGGAAGACTGACTGGCCTATCGCCAGTCATTATTTTTGTGGCTTTGCTATTAGGAGCCAAAGTCGGAGGATTGTTGGGGGTAATTTTGGCTATTCCCCTCACTGGTGTGGCAAAAAGTCTGTCAGAAATTATTCTCGACCCCACACTTCCCCCCCAAACCGGAGCCTTCTTTCACAATCCCTTAAAAGGGGATACCTTGCAGCCCTCCTTAGCTCAAGCGGCTGATACCAAGGCAAAGGATAGAGTTTTCGAGGTTTCTCAGCGAGAATCCCAGCAATAAACAATAATTCGTAATCAGAAATTCGTATGGACTACAAATTGTTAATTGGGAACTGCCATAATCATTGAATCGGTCAAACAAAAAGATATGAAGCTTTTTGCAGGGTGTGAGATTAGTTATGAGGCTAGTGCCCCAACTCCCTTGATTTTCATGCTCAGACCTCGAAGTGGTTTGGGACAATGGGTGTTTGGAGAAGAATATCTACTGGAACCCACAGTACCTGTTACAGAATATACCGACAGCTACGGGAATTTGTGCCAAAGACTGGTCGTTCCTCCAGGTTCGTTCCGCATCCGCGCCACTGCTAGCGTTGCCACCGCAGACCAAATCGATGTGCAACCGGGTGCACCCTTCGTACCTGTGCAAAACCTCCCCGACAACGTGCTACAGTTTATCCTCCCCAGCCGCTATTGCCAATCCGATCAAATGGGCGATCGCGCTCTGGAAATTGTAGGAGATAGTCAGTTAGGTTACGACCAGGTAGAAGCGATTCGTCGTTGGATTCACTCAAATGTGGAGTATCGCTACGGAACCAGTAATGCTTCCACCTCAGCAGTCGATACAGCCCAACAACGGATTGGGGTGTGTCGGGATTTTGCCCATTTAGGTATTGCCCTATGTCGTAGCTTGAATATTCCTGCTCGCATGGTAGTCGGGTATTTGTATCAGCTCGATCCGATGGATTTACACGCTTGGTTTGAAGCCTTTGTCGGCGATCGCTGGTACACGTTTGATGCCACCCAAGAACAACCGCGAGGGAACCGCATTGCCATTGCCTACGGTCGTGATGCAGCAGATGTAGCGCTAGCAACTCAGTTTGGGCTATTACAACTCACCCAAATGCAGGTATGGGTGAATTCTGCCGAACCGATCTAATATCAACTGCCACCGTCTAAACACGAGCTTCTCTAACCGCCGAATAGCTAGTATGCTGGCACTTTGTGGTGCCAATCAATTTGGAGAGAAGCAGAAATCATGTTGTACGAACGAGAGAAACAGGTAGCTATCCAAGCGGTTATCAGTGCCGCTAAGTTGTGCGAACAAGTCCGACAAGAGCAAGACTCTGTAGCGATCGCAAAACCTGATCGCAGTCCTGTCACTGTGGCTGACTTTGGTGCACAGGCGGTGATTTGTCAAGCCTTGATGGAAAGTTTTCCCAATGATTCCGTTATTGGTGAAGAAGATTCCACGTTGCTGCGAACTAAAACAGAGCAGTTGGCACAAATCACCCAATACGTTCAAGCTCAAATCCCCAGTGCAACAACTGAATCTGTCACCACTTGGATTGATTGGGGGAATGGACAAGCCGCATCGCGCTATTGGACATTAGACCCGATTGACGGGACAAAAGGATATATCAGAGGTGACCAATACGCGGTTGCCTTGGCCTTGGTTGAGGAGGGGGAAGTGAAGGTAGGGGTCTTGGGTTGCCCAGCTTTACCCATCGATCCCGCCCAACCCGATGGAAAAAGAGGTGTGCTTTTTGTGGCAGTCAGGGGTCAAGGAACCACAATGATTCCTATGGCTGGAGGTGCGCCCCAACCCATTCATGTTGAGTCTAAGGATGTTGATTCATTCCGATTAGCCGCGAGTGTAGTGTCGGAACATAGTAACCCTGAGTTGCAAGAGCTAGTCTCTCAAGCGGTTGGACTAACTGCCCCCTCGCTACCAATGGACTCTCAGGCAAAGTATGGAGTGGTGGCACGGGGAGAAGCATCACTCTACCTGCGTTTCCCTTCCTTCAAATTCCCCGACCATAGACAGAATACTTGGGATCATGCAGCAGGAGCGATCGTGGTAGAAGAAGCAGGGGGCCGAGTCACCGATATGTACGGTCAACCTCTAGACTTCTCGTTCGGAACCAAGCTCCTTAACAATCAGGGTATCATCGCCAGCAATGGGGCCATTCATGATGCTGTATTAGCTGCATTAGCACAATCTCTAACCAAGTGATGCTTTCCCAATCTCAGGAAAATCTTTCTGTTGTTCTACATCGATGAGGTAGATTCTTTTTGATGGACTCCTCGACGCTCAAGGATGCGATAGTCGGCTGGTTGAATAGACGGATTTCAGGTTGTTAGAAATGATAAAGCTTTTAGGTTAGCGCTCTTAGGGTTGAGTTTTCCTCATAGCGGTAACAGCAGCATCATTATCGAACTAGAGAGAAGGATATGAACATCAGCGTAATTGTTTTTTTAGGAATCGGTCTTGTACTTTTGGTGGCAGGCGCAGAAGCGTTAGTACGTGGAGCATCGCGATTAGCCGCTGTTATTGGTATCTCGCCACTCGTGATCGGCTTAACCATTGTGGCTTACGGCACAAGTTCTCCAGAATTGGCAGTGAGCGTACAGTCGAGTCTTGCTGGCCAATCCGATATTGCTGTGGGAAATGTGGTGGGTAGCAATATTTTTAATGTGTTGTTCATTCTCGGTTCGTCAGCGTTGATCTCACCCTTGATTGTGTCGAAACAGTTAATCCGGTTAGATGTGCCGATCATGATTGGTGTATCCTTTCTCATGCTGTTATTCGGACTTGATCGCCAAATCGGTAAGTCGGATGGCATTATCTTATTTATTGGCGGTGTAGTTTACACCCTCTTTTTGATTTACCAAAGCCGTAAGGAAAGTAAGAGTGAGGCTGACGATGAGTACGTCAGAGAGTATGGCAATCGCTCAGAAACTTCGATACAGCAGTGGCTGATCAATTTGGGGCTGATTATCGTCGGTTTAGGTTTGCTAGTGCTGGGTTCTCGCTTATTAGTGAATAGTGCGATCGCAATTGCTCAAGCTATCGGTGTGAGTGAGTTGATCATCGGCTTAACCATTGTTGCTGCTGGAACCTCTTTACCGGAACTTGCGACTTCAGCAATTGCCAGTGTTCGCGGTGAGCGAGATATTGCCGTGGGGAATGTAGTTGGTAGTAATATTTTCAACATTCTGGCAGTACTAGGTCTATCCAGTATCGTTGCACCAGATGGTATCCCCGTCTCAACCGCTGCTCTCAACTTCGATGTGCCGGTAATGATTGCTGTTGCGATCGCTTGTTTACCCATATTTTTCACCGGTCGCATCATTGCCCGTTGGGAAGGAGTGCTGTTTCTGGCATACTACATCGCCTATACGACTTACCTAATTATGGACTCCACACGGCACGCCAGTCTCCCAATTTTCAGTACGATGATGATTGCATTTGTCATTCCCATCACTGTAGTGACTTTGGCTGTTTTGACATTGCAAGCCATTCGAGAAAAGCGCCAAGCAGCCAAGGCAAGAAGAGGCGACAATTCACCTCAGTAACTCCGTTGTGTACCTGCTAACCTGAACTTAGTAACATCAGGCGATACAGCGCCATACAAAAGCTTAACAATAGGAAAATCTGATTAGGAGAGAGTGCGATCGGGTAAACTCTAGCTTTAGAGATACTGCTAGTTGATTTTTCGGTAACCAAGCTGTTGTGTGAACCCCAAAGACACAAAAGAAACTCCAAAATAGATAGAGAGGTTCAGTCAATCTATTCTTTGATGAACTCAACAAGAGTAATGGCGTAAGCCCTGGATTTGAAGATTAAAGGTGTATTATGGCGATTTTGCAACTTGAAGATGGTACAACCTACACTGAGCTAGGTGATATTGAGCGAGAACTTGCTCCTTTAAATGTTCAACTCAATCGCTGGCCTGTGGGTGATCATCCAGAAGTTCACGGCTTACTGGCTAAAGATGCGTTGAGTAATGAGGAGAAGGAGCAAGTTCTTCAGTCGCTGGATAACTACTTTGAACAACTTAAAACTTCAGCAGGTTATCAATCCCGTGACTTAATCGTCCTGCATCCAGAAGTACCAAATCTCGACACCCTCCTCTCTAAATTTAATAGCTGTCATTACCACGCTGACGACGAAGTACGTTACATCGTTGCAGGTGAAGGTGTCTTTGGCTTTGTGCGTCCGGATGGTACTCAGGTGGAACTGACAGTGCAATCAGAGGAATTCATTAACGTCCCTGCTAATACCGAACACTGGTTTTATCTCACCCCCTCAAAACGGGTTAAAGCGGTGCGTTACTTCACCACAACTGAAGGCTGGGTTCCCGAATATACGGCTACGGAAATCAAATTCCGCAAAGCAGCAGTAGTCTGAAGCAACCGCTAAAACCAAGGCAATGGCATGGTTTACAACATCCCTCGCCTAGAAGAAATTCCTCCCTTAGCTCAAGCCATAGCTGACAAGTTTGGCAGTTTGCCTCAAGTCGTAGCTGTGGCTTTAGCCGGTTCCCGTACAGCCGGAGCGTCCAATGAGAAGTCCGATTATGATTTTTATGTCTATGTGCAGGAGGAGATTGCTGTAGAAGTTCGGAAGGCTATTGCTCAAGAATTTAGCGATCGCATAGAAATCAACAATCAATTCTGGGAACCAGGGGACGAGTGGATAGAGCGTCGTTCTAGGTGTGGCGTTGATGTGATGTATCGCACCCCTCAGTGGATTGAGGAACAACTCGATCGCGTACTGGTTCATCATCAAGCTTCAGTTGGTTATTCTACCTGCTTTTGGTGGAATGTCTTGACTTCTGCACCGTTATATGACGCAAGCGGGTGGTTCAAGCAATTGCAAGAAAAGGCAAATCAGCCCTATCCCGAATTCTTAAAAAAGGCGATTATTGCTAAAAACTACCCGATTCTGCGGCAAAATATTTCTTCTTACATTCACCAATTAAAATTGGCAATTAACCGAGATGATTCGCTGAGTGTTCTACATCGGACAGTGGCTTTATTAGCCAGTTATTTTGACATTATTTTTGCTGTTAATTGCGTCCCTCATCCCGGTGAAAAACGCTTGATAGAGTGGGTGAAAAAGCTATGCTCAACAGTACCGGATGGGATGGAAGAGCAGATTCGCGCTGTTAATGCTTCGGCATCTTTATCGAAACATGAGCCGGGTCTGCTTTATCATCTTAATGTTTTAATTAATGAATTATCTCAATTACTGATAGCCGAAGGATTAATAACCGAATCTAAAGTGTAAGGCAGTTATAAATTATTCAAAAGACTTTTGTAGCTCAGTTCTCATCTCAGTAAGCACTGCGGTTTGATGAGATTAAGCAGATAGCAAGAGGAAACTGCGCTATGAAACGGAAGATTATTATCGACATTGAACCAGACAGCCTTGCAGGCACAAGCACAAGATTCAGGTTCAGCATTCGTGCTATCAGAGATTGAGCGATCGCAATCAGATTCTGCTTTAGTAGAGAAAAACCCAGAAAATCCTGATGGACTAGTCTCCAATGTAGGAACGCCACTACAAACCGATCGCTGGATTTACCGCATTGTCGTGAGCGCACTGGCATTCACTTTAGTATCTTCTATCGGCGGTACGGTCTGGCTTCAATCCCAAGATAAACCCATTCCTGAAATTCTCATTGGTTTGGGGACAGGAGCATTAGGCGGTTTAGCAGGACTTTTAGCGCCTACTCCAGCTAAAGAATAGTTGCCCACACTCGTGCCGCAAGCCGATTTCTGCAATTGGATTGTGTCAACTTTCAGGGGTCATAAGCATTCAGAAATCGGCTGCTGAGTCGGCAGACGCTTGCTCGTTCCACAGTTTACCCCAGTGTTTTGTCCAAATTTTGTACACACAGGGGTGATATTCCTCGTCGTACTGCTTTTTGTGCTGTTGGCAATCTTCTTCAATGGCAAACCACAAGTAGCGCAGTTGTTGCCAAGTGGAGCAATTTTGAATCTGGCAGGCAACAGCATACAACCACTGTCGCAGTTGGCGGTAGCTAATGAATTGTCCGCCTTTATCAGTGCGATGCACAAAGATGACATATGCCCAACATTCAAGGCGCACAATCAGGCGTTTGGGAATTTTCAATAGTTGAGCGATGCAAGTGAGGGTGATGCGGAATTTCTTCGCAGGTTGGAGGCGGCAGAATAAGCTTGTCATGATGATCCTCAGAGAATTTGTTTCTAGGGGAACGGCAATGCCGTGCCCTCCCCTGTATGGCTTACACATTCAGATCCCCCCCAACCCCCCTTAAAAAGGAGGGAGCAAGATTTGAGCTGTCGCAAGGAGTTGGTACGTCAAACAAGATTTCAAATTCAGCAGCAGGCATATAGCGGTTTAGAAATCGCTTGTGTTCTTCAGCATCTTGGCGGTTGAAAAAACGGGCTACTGTGTACCGTTGGGCATCGGGTAGGAGTCGGACAATTGCCCAAGGACGAGAGTAATCTTCAACTTGTGAAGGGTGTTGAGATGACGTTGTCTTGATTTCTCCCCTGATGCGGGTTAAGGTTTGTTCAATGAGTTGCCACAGTTCGCTTCTAGCTGGGTTGGTATTATTGGGGATTAAGCTCCAATCGTTGAGTGGCGCTGGTGAGAACGTGAGAATGTTATCGTCCTGACCCTCTTTGGAGACTTTCCAAGATAAGCGTCGAGTTTGTTTGCGGCATTGGTATCCGTGTTGGCGTAGATTTGCACAAATGCAGCCGCCTTCTGATTGCAGGCGCAGCCAGTCAGAGTGTTTCATAGCGGGACTTAGACAGATTTCAAGCCCAAACAAAGCCCAAAGCGGCTTT
>CBKWLJ010000449.1:0-7787 GCA_966675205.1 uncultured bacterium | reverse complement strand
CTGTCTGGATGTCCGTACCAAATTTCTTTTCCTTGGGCAAAGGTAAAGCCGACTCCCTCATTACCCGTGATAGCACGTGTGTTCCAGGGTTCTGCCACCATATAGGCTTGCATTGCGCCAATCCGCACATTATTCACCATTTGGGGCGGTGGAATGATGATGACGCGAAATTCATCATTTGGATTAATACCCGCAGCAGCCGATAAGTAGCGGACAAAGTACTCGTAGATGGCAGAACTTAAGACTACTGCCCAAATCCGCTCTTCTGCGGGTTGGCTGTTAAAGTAGCCTCGAAAATCTTTGCCAAATTGTTCTAAGTTGCCGTTGTAGTCTTTCCAAGGACGCAGCCCATAATTCCACATTTTTTTGTTCATCGTCATGGCGTTGCCGTGGCGGTGAATCGTCATGGCGGCACACAGGGGGGCATGACGGGCTCCTTCAGCCCCAATTCGGGCGTTGGTGACGGCACCCGAAACAACGGGTGAGGCATCAAGTCGCCCAAAAATAATGCCGTCGCGGGAGTTTGCCCAGCTTGCTTCGCGGCTGAGTTGGACATTCAGCCCGTATTTGCGAAAGAATCCCTTTTCATAAGCGATCGCAAATGGTGCACAATCATTAACTGGCACGTACCCAACAGTAATATTGGGTTTTTCTAGAGTGCGGGGATCTACAACGGGTTCGACTGCTAAGGCGGCTTTGGAGAGTTGATCGGGTGCGGTAACACCCTTAATAGCGCAAGATGATAAGGCAAGTCCTGTTGCCGATGCACCCATTTGTTGCAGAAATCTTCGTCGGTTCAAAGAAGTCATGGCGGTATTGCTTCTCGTCAATTCTTTTTGATTGCTGGACTGTCGCCTTACCCCTATTCCACGCAGGGGCTACAAGACTTATTGGTTTCGTTCCCCCCTATAACTGCGGGATGTGGGGGGAAAAATCACTGCGGCTGTGTCAAATTTTTGGGTGAATCGCTATTTGCGATCGCGAGAGCTACAGTCCTCACTGAAGCTAGCGCAATCTTTAAGAAGCTTTAACGGGGCGGTGAGTTACCCAAGATTGAACTCTGCCCAAGGCGTAGTCAAGAACTAGCCCCGTTAAGCCAATGACAATCACGGCTAGGAACACGGAACTCAAATTCAAGCGGTTCCATTGATCCCAAACGAAGAAGCCAATGCCGAGTCCCCCGGTGAGCATTTCCACTGCGACAATAACCAACCAAGCAATTCCTAGACTAATCCGCAAACCAGTGAAGATATAAGGTAAGCTTGCTGGCCAAATAATTTTTGTCACCCGTCGCCAACGAGGCATTTCTAGCACTCGTGCGACATCCAGATAATCTTTATTCACGCTGGAGACGCCGAGAGCGGTGTTAATAATCGTCGGCCACAACGAGGTGATAAAGATGACAAAAATTGCTGAAGGTTCGGCCAGGTTGAAGATTGCCAGTGCGATGGGTAGCCAAGCTAAGGGGGAGACGGGTTTAAAAATTTGCACCAGGGGGTTGATCATCAGCATGGCTTCCCTCGACATTCCGATCAGAAAGCCTAAAGGAATTGCTACAGCAGCCCCCAGTAAAAACCCTGTTACTACCCGCCGCAGGCTTGCCAGCAATAACCACCCCAATCCTAAGTTCCCTGGGCCTTTGCGAAAGAATGGGTTGGCATATTCCGCACTATCAATCAGCGCCTGAAGTGGAGTGGGCATTAAGTCCGTCAAAAATGTTGCAGCAAACCACCACAGGAGGAGGACTGCTACAAACCCAATCGCTGGCAGTAAGATAGTGTCCCGGACAATGAGCAGTTTTGCCCGTTTCCAAGTAGCCTGTGTCGCAACTGCAGCGATCGCAGCCAGATTCAGTTGGTATACCATTTGCAATGCCTCGCGTCAAGAGCAGGTACACAAAACGTGAGCAGTACCAGCCAGGAATACTGACGAGTTCAAGTCATTGCTTAGAATGCTGACCCTTCAGTCTCCTCCCAATGCCTACGAAGTTAGCTGACGGGCTAGGACTGAGAGATGTCCTTCTCTATTTCTTGCGATCGAAGTCGCAAAGTTTAGAGATACGCCCCAAAGGTTGGTTCCTCCGCTCTAGCTTCACCTTGCTGTTAGCTACTGCTAGGGTGAATCGCTAGATTAGGCTGACTTACTCAAATTTAAATAATAAGCATATCACCTTAATACAGTTATATAAATAAGTAAAAATACTTCCCTAGCACCGCAACGAAGCACTCAACGTAAGATTTCCTAATCACTTAGTTATCATTTTGGGCTAGTGTGAGGTGACAACATATGAGGGGTGATTTGGTAGTGGCTATCACCCTCTTTCTTGGAACCTCAAACGGCGTAATCGATTGAAGGTGCCTTAAACATCTAGCGTAGAGAGTTGACCTTGCGGCCTATCGGAACACACATCGGTGTTCCTGCCACAGGGTCTTGTAAAATTCGGCACTCCAACCCAAACACTTCGCGCACCATTGCCTCCGTCATAACTTGCATGGGTGCGCCTTGAGCATAAACTTGACCCTGCCGCACAGCAACTAAATGATCGGCATACCGACAAGCTTGGTTGAGGTCATGCAGAACCATGACAATAGTCCGTCCCTTGCTTTGGTTCAACTCATACAGCAAATCCAAGACCTCGACTTGATGGGCTAAATCCAAGAACGTTGTGGGTTCATCGAGCAGCAAAATCTCCGTATCCTGAGCTAACGCCATCGCAATCCAAGCACGCTGTCGCTGCCCACCGGAGAGAGCATCCAGCCCTCGATTTGCCAAAGGGGTCATGTCAGTAATCGCTAATGCCTGCTCTACCAGTTTTTCATCTTCTTTAGACCACTGTTGTAACCAGTTTTGGTGAGGGTAACGACCCATTGCGACTAAATCTCGAACGGTTAAGCCTTCCGGTGCAACAGGCCCTTGAGGTAAAATCCCTAACTGTTTAGCGACAGCTTTTGTTGATCGCTTAAAAATATCATCACCATTCAGGTAAACTGTGCCAGCACGAGGTTTGAGTAACCTCGCTAGCCCTCGCAGCAACGTTGACTTGCCGCAACCATTGGGGCCAACCAAAATCGTAATTTCCCCAGCAGGAATTGCCAGGTCGAGGTCTAAAATAATGGGTGCCCCATCATAAGCTAATGTAAGCCTTTGAGTTGACAAAAGTGTTTTTCTATGCATTGACATTATCGCTTGCGGTTGCGGATTAGCAGGTAGATAAAATAAGGGGCACCAATCGCAGCCGTAATCACTCCACAAGGAAGTTCAATTGGTGCAAACAAAACTCGTCCTATCCAGTCAGCCAGAACAACAATCAAACCACCGAGCAAAGCCGCTGTGGGTAACAATCCTTCATGAGTTGGCCCCACTAACTGTCGCCCTAAGTGGGGTGCCATCAATCCGATAAAGCTAATCGTACCCGCAACTGCCACGACGGCACCTGCCATTGCGGCACTACTGAGTAAAAGCAATCCGCGCTGCCATTCCACTCGCGTCCCCAATCCTCGCGCCACATCGTCTCCTAGAGAAAGCACATTCAACGGCATTGCCAGCATCAACGATAACGGCACAAATACAACCAACCAAGGCAGCATTGCTCCTAAATGTTGCCAACTCCTTGCGTAGACACTTCCTGCTAGCCAAGTTAAAGCCTGACTGACACTATTGATTTCCCCAAAAGTGATGATTAACGTTGTCAACGCACTGAAAACAGCCGCAATGCCGACACCCATTAGAATCAATCTCATCGGGGAACTCCCTTTATCCCAAGCCATCAGGTAAATGAGTAAAGCAACAGCCATTGCACCTGCAAAAGCAGATAAGGGCAGGGCAAACACAGAAATAGATGGAAAGAAAACAATTAAACTGACGGCTGCCAAAGCTGCCCCCGCATTGACCCCAATAATGCCAGGATCTGCGAGAGGATTGCGCGTCAAACCTTGAAGGATGGTACCTGAAACGGCGAGTCCTACACCAGTAGCGAAAGCAACTAACGTTCGAGGGAGGCGCAGAGTATTAATAATGAAGGAATAGTCAGAGTTTGCCGCCTGCAATCCCACCATCGTTTTTACAACTTCTAGGGGAGGGATGGGATACTCACCTTGTCCAACGTTGAGAACTATTGCTGTAAAAGTTACCAGTCCTAGCACCATTAGTACAGTAGGAACACGTCTATCTAAGCGGAAAGAAACGGGAAATTGCTGCGGACGAATAACCAGGGAGCTTTTTCTCATCGTTTGACCTTCCACCTTGCTAAGTAAATAAAGAAGGGGGTACCAATTAACGCTGTCATGACTCCGACTGGTAATTCTTGAGGCTGAATGAGTAATCGCGCACCGATATCGGCAACCAGGAGTAAGATTGCGCCCAATACAGCAGAATAGGGCAAAATCCAACGGTAATCGAAGCCGACGAAAAAGCGGACAATGTGGGGAACCACTAAACCAATAAACCCAATGGGACCGGCGGCAGCGACAGAACTGCCTGCTAGTAGCACGACACTGATAGCTGCGGTAACTTTGACCCACGCTGTCCGTTGACCTAATCCTTGAGCTACATCTTCGCCTAAAGATAGGGTTGTCAGGGCCTTTGCGATCGCAAAAGCAATGATGAGTCCGACGGCGATATAAGGCAGTAGTTGTAAGCACAAGGCAAAGTCTCTACCCGCAACTGAACCTGCCAACCAGAATCGAATTTCATCAAGGGTTCTTTGACTCAGGAGAAGAATGCCAGTCGTGAGTGAAGAGAGAAGGGACGTGAGGGCAGCACCTGCTATGGTGATGTTGAGGGGAGTCAGTCCACCTCTGCCCAAAGAACCTAGCCAATAGACCGCTACTGCTGTAACACCTGCCCCTAGAAACGCACACCAGGCATAAGCACTGACGGAAGATGCGCCAAACAGAAACACCGCTACGACTACAGCGATTGCTGCACCCGCATTAATTCCCAGAATTCCGGGGTCGGCTAAGGGGTTACGCGTCAAGGCCTGCATTAAAGTGCCTGCCACCGAAATCGCAGCACCCACCAGTATGGCAATTAGCGATCGCGGCAACCGCATCGTGCGGATAATCAGATGCTCGGTAGAGCCATCAAAGGCTGTTAAAGCAGCCACAATTTTATTGAGGGAGATGTCTGCTGCACCATAGGTAAGGCTTGCTACTAGGCAAAGTAGAAGCACCAATAGGCTGAAGAACAAACCCGTAATCAGTAAGGAGTGTGCTCGTTTTTTATCTATGCTATTTGCAGTAGCGGTTTCGATTGTCAATCGCTTTTTTCCTTTCTGAAAATAGGAGTCAGGAGTCAGGAGTCAGGAGTTAGGAGTCATATCATGTCCGCTTTCCTCTCTGAAAATAGGAGTCAGGGGTCAGGAGTCAGGAGTCAGGAGTCATATTATGTCCGCCTAAACAGTGATTATTCCCTTTTACCTTGCAACCTTTCTCCTTTCCTTGGAACCTCTGCCTTCTGCCTTCTGCCTTGTCTTTACCAAAATTTAAGTATTCAACCGGACATGATATTAGGGGTCAGGGATACTCAATTACCCATTACTCATTACCCATCTCCGATTGCTTACTGTTGGATTTCGCCATTTTTCCACGTTCCTTCTACACGGGTTCCGTCTGCGAAGATATAGGCTCCTTTTCCCTGCTTCTCGCCGTTGCTAAATTCCCCGTCGTAGCTATCCCCATTGGCATATTTGCAGGTGGCTTTGCCGTTTAACTGACCGCTACTAAACTGTCCCTCGCAGCGATCGCCATTAGCAAAGGTAAAAACTCCGGTACCGCTAAATTGACCCTCACTAAACTGACCTTCGTAGCGGTTCCCATTGGCAAAGCTGTAGGCTCCTGTACCGCTAAATTTACCATCACTAAAGGCTCCTTTGTAACTGCCGCCATCAGCAAAGGTATAAGTTCCTTGTCCGTTGGGCTTGCCGTCTTTGAATTCTCCTTCGTAGCGATTTTTATTGGCGTATTCCCGAACTCCCTTACCCTCAAACTGACCGTTGTTAAAGGTTCCTTTGTAATTGCCGCCATCAGCAAAGGTATAAGTTCCCTGTCCGTTGGGCTTGCCGTCTTTGAATTCTCCTTCGTAGCGATTCTTGTTGGCGTATTCGCAGACTCCCTTACCGTTAATCTGACCTTCGCTAACATCTCCCGTACAGCGATCGCCATTGGCTAAAATGAAGGTTCCTTTCCCACTGGGATTACCATCAGTAAATTGCCCTTCGTAGCGACCTCCATCGGCGCTAATGTAGGCTCCTTGACCGTTGGGTTGACCATTTTTGAATTCCCCTTCATAGCGATCGCCATCTGCATAGACTCTTACACCTTTACCATTGGGCTGATCTTCGCTGAACTCTCCTTCGTAGCTGCCTCCTTTGGCAAAAGTGTACTTACCTTGACCTTGTTTCTTGCCGTTGGTGAAGTTTCCTTCATAGCTGTCCCCATTGGCATATTTGCAGGTGACTTTACCATTGAGGCTGCCATTGCTAATTTCCCCTTCGCAACGACCTCCATCGGGTAACGTAACAACACCGGCTAAGGCTTCTTGGGGATTGCTGAGCAAGCTAGCAATATTAAAACTTGAAGCTATTAATAGCGTCATTCCAAATCGCCCGATTGTCCGAAGCATGAATCTAAAAAACCTCCTTATGAACAACAGTATTTAATTAGCTGTAACTTGTGAGCAATCTAACGCCAACTGGCTTAATTTTAAGAATCTGAGGCGAGTTTTTAAGTTACTTTAACGGTGCAAGATTCATTTCTTCCACCTGGACTTCGGTCCCGTTCTGGGTTCGACGTTGGCGGACTTTGCGATCAAAATTGGTGCCTGCGATCGTATAGTTAATATTCACAGTAACTGCCGCCTGTTCTTTGTTTGCCAATGGCGTAAACTTCATCTGTTTTGCAGCGGTGAGGGCTGCTTCAGCAAGTGTGCGATAAATGCTAGTTTCCCCATCTTTTGGAACTACATTGCCATTTGCATCTACCGCAAACTCAGTGAATGCGCTTCCACTAAGGACTTGTGCATCAATTACATTGCCGTTGCGATCAACCACAAGCCTGACTTGCACCCTACCCTCTTTACCAGCCAGTGTCGCTGGATATTGGGGCGCACACCCACTAATACAGCTCAATCCAGCCGTTGGTCTTGAATCGGGTGAATTCTGGGGACGAGTAGGAGCAGAGTCTGTTGGCACTTGGGCAGTTACAGTTGAGGGGTGATTGTGTGGATGCTCAGATGCGATCGCTTTTGCCAGTACGAGAGGATTACCCGAACTAACAACACTCCAGGTAGAAGCAACCAATAACGTGATTCCAAATTGACCGATTGTACGAAGCATAGAGAAACAACCTTGAAAAGGCATTAACTTAACTATTCCGTCGCAGGGATTGGTTCTGTTTGTTGTTGTTCCTGGCGCTCTCGTTCCTGGCGTTCCTGCTCTTGGCGATCGCGTTCTAGTTGTTCTTGACGCTCTCGTTCCTGGCGTTCCTGCTCTTGGCGATCGCGTTCTAGTTGTTCTTGGCGCTCTCGTTCCTGGCGTTCTTGCTCTTGGCGATCGCGTTCTAATTGTTCTTGACGCTCTCGTTCCTGGCGTTCCTGCTCTTGGCGATCGCGTTCTAATTGTTGTTGCCGTTCCTGCTCTTGGCGATCGCGTTCTAATTGTTGTTGCCGTTCCCGTTCAAGCTGTTGTTGGCGATCGCGTTCGAGTTGCGCCTGACGTTCCTGTTCTTGGCGATCGCGTTCAAGCTGTGCCTGCCGTTCTTGTTCTCTCTGTCGGCGTTCTCGCTCCTTTT
>CBKWLJ010000448.1:0-7788 GCA_966675205.1 uncultured bacterium | reverse complement strand
TTCAAATTCTGCGAGTCTCGATATTTTACCGGCAGGCAGCCGTTGGGCATTATGGTCGTCATTAGATACTAGCTCCGCTCTTTCTGTAAACAGTAGTCATAGAGGGATAGTTATTGATTCCACACAAACCCTACAACTCCAGCTTCAGCAATCATTTTAATAGAGTAGCTATTTGCTACAAGATAGTTGAATATCATGCGATGAGGAATGCTTGAACATTTAAATCGTTGATTACCTCAATCTCAAGGTGACTTGTATAGCAGTCGCCACAATTTTTAGGACACTTTTCTGTTCAGGAGTTCAGGAGTTCCCTTTCAAGCCAAATATAATGTCCTAACCCATATGTCCGTTGCTATACTGTAACCAATGCTAAAGATTCGATGCAGCGCCATAGTTTGTGTCAAAGCAATGAATGAATGATATCGAGGACGACCCCAGAGATTGAATTGAATGTTTCTCAAGTACTATGAGTGCAAGAGAACTGAGGCATTGGATGAAGAAACTGAACTCTGCCATGAATGAAGGGAATACTCAGTAGACATACTTATGCGATCTTTCTCGCTCCAGTACCGCTGTTACCGTATTAGAAGCAAGAGACATCAATTGCCCATTAAGCTCCAACAGGTAAATTGTGGTACATTTTAGTCGCATTTTTACTTAACTTATCCAAGAGATTGTCAGTATCTACTTGGATTGAGCGCTTGAGAAAACAATAGATAGTGGGGTTAAGATGACCCTCTATATTTTTATCCATAAGTCTTTCTACGCTAACGGGTTGCCAACCTTGTTGTTTATAGCGACTTAATTGAGTATTTAAGTGTTCCTCCATTCTTTCAATACCTCCCGCTAAGTTCTCTACAGTGGTGAATCCATTTTTGGTGATGATTAATCTAATATTATCCCAGCAAAGTTTCTCACCATTTTCATCGATACAACCTTTTGAACCTGCGATTTTGATATTGATGTACTCGAAGTTAGCCATGTTGTTTTACCTTAATCCACCTGTGTAAATCTATATTAGTGAATTCATTGAGTTCTCTGAATCCGCCAACAATCGGAAAAACATTGCGCTATTTAGCTTAGGTACTTGACTTTATTCTTTGACAAGTAAATAAATATAGATACGTCATTTGACTTAAATAAGCAATATTCTTTTTTCTTCTAAAGAAGGATAAAAATGAAAATTTTTGAGGATAATTTCGTCCTTAAATGCGGAAATTAAGCTCTAAGCGATCACAATAATTTATAGTTATTTACTATAGTTTTTTAAGGAAGTAATAGCGACCTAAATCTTCTCTGATAGTGAGACTTAGACACTGCACGTCGCTTCTTCAATCACTGTGCAGCCGACATAGACCGTAGGGACAAGTGATTCACGAAATACAGAAAATGGGTTTATCCTGAGGTCAGGATTGCTGTAGACAGACTTGAACCATAGACTTAACCAGCTTTTTTTCTTTGGTTGTGCAATTGGACGATGCTCTCCCTTGCGACAGCCGACGGACTCAATGGTGTCAGCTTACCTGATCAATAACATCGCACCACTATTGAGACTCGTGTGAAACCTACTCATGCTTGCTTGTAACCTGAAGGTTCTAACATCGGGCTGTTGCTCCATAATTACTAACAGGCAGATTGTGATAACAGCAGCTTCAAGTAGAATTTGCAGCTTCTGACGGTTCATAGCGACAACAGAAGTGACAGGTGGTTGATCAAGAGTTCATAAATTTAGTATGAAGCTGAGATGTTTGCGATCGCGTTTGCCTAAGTGTTTGACTTAGTGTATACGTTTTGAGCAAATCGCATAATATAAAAAGTATTTGAGATGGGTCTATGGCAAGGCGCTCACTTCAGGCATCAGCGGAAGGCATCAAAAAAGCCAAACAAGCTTTCCTACGTAAGGGATGGACGCAAGAATACTTGGCTGCTGAAGTCGGCATAGAAACTCGCCAACCCATCTGGAAGTTTTTTTCAGGTAAACCCATCGACCGAAACATCTTTACTGAAATCTGCTTCCAGCTAGACCTTAATTTTGAAGAGATTGCTGTATTACCGTCTGCGGGTGAATCATCCAACAACCCGGAAGTTGACGAAACCCAAAGCGAACTTGACGTTTTAGTCACTAGAGTGCGACAAGAACGTTACGACAAAATTCAAGACCAGTGCGGTACGTTGCGTTTATTAGATATTGCACGACCAGTAGGTTTAGAAGACCTTTATGTTGATGTTAATATCCTTGAAGAAATTACCAGCCAACGATGGCTAGATATTTCTGATTTACAAGGTTCTCAATCGGCGGAATTCGATCGCTTAGGTTTAAGCAATGTTCGCGTTGAAGGGGTATCAGGACTCAAAGCAGTCAGGCGATACGGTAAGTTGATGGTACTCGGTAAACCTGGTGCAGGGAAAACCACCTTCTTACAATATCTTGCCGTTCAGTGCAATCAAGGCCACTTTCAATCCCATCTCGTTCCTGTTTTTATCCCGCTAAAAAATTTTGCTGAGGATGCTCTAGATGAAGGAAATTTCAGTTTATTAGACTATATCAATCAAGAGTTTGAACGTAGTGGCGTTGGTAGAGAAGAAGTTGAAAACCTGCTTACTCAAGGCAGACTTTTAATTTTGCTAGATGGCTTAGATGAAGTATCAGAAGCTGCCAATAATGAAGTGATCAAACAGATTCGGAAGCTCTCCGACAAGTATTATAAGAATCAAGTTGTTATCACTTGCCGCATCGCAGCTCAAGAATACAGATTTCGAGGATTTACCGAGGTTGAGATTGCCGACTTCAAACCCGCGCAAATTGAAACCTTTGTGAAAAAGTGGTTTGTGGCAGTTGCCAGGAATTCTCCAGAAGCAGGATTGCACAAGGCGTCACTATTTCTGGAACAGATGGCGCTTCCAGACAATCAGCAAATCAGAGAACTCGCGACTACCCCAGTTCTGCTCAATCTCACCTGTTTGGTCTTTCAGGCAAAGGCGGATTTCCCCGTCAAACGCTCTGACTTATATAAACAAGGACTTGACCTGCTGCTGGTTCGCTGGGATGAAGCCAGAGGCATCAAGCGAGATGAAGTTTATCGTAATTTATCCTTGCTCCACAAGCTCCAGTTGCTGAGTCAGCTTGCTACAATTACCTTTTCGCAAGGAGAATATTTCTTTAAAGAAGGCAAAATTCAGCAGCTCATTGCTAATTACTTACGGACTTTACCGAATGCTCAAGTTGATGGGCCTGCCCTGGAACTCGATGGACTAGCTGTCTTGAAAGCGATAGAGGTACAGCATGGATTATTAGTAGAGCGAGCGCGGGAAATTTACTCTTTCTCTCATTTGACATTTCAAGAGTATTTTACGGCGAGGGCGATCGTGACTGGCACCGACCTGTCGCTGCAACAATTGGTACGGCACCTTACAGAGAAACGTTGGCGAGAAGTGTTTTTACTGACAGCACAGATGTTGCCAGATGCCGATGAACTTTTGCAGTTGATGAAGCAACACGCTGACGCATTAGTGTCTGCTCCCCAAACACCGGTTAGCGTGACGGTACCTCCAGCACGTAGCGAATTACGGCACAAGGCAGGAGCATTAGCTGCCAACTTCATTTCAAGTATGACTACGGCAGAGGAGACATTACAAGACCTTTTCAATTGGGTGAGGCAGAAATCTCATGCAGTTGAGACATCCTACAGCCCTGCTGCTGTTCGCGCTTTTTACTTAACCCTTGCCCTTCCCTGTGAACATCGACTCGCTCGTGATCAGGCTTTAGCGTTAGCGATTGATCGCAAATTAGCAGGTGTAGTGAGTGGGGACTTAGCGCTAGATTTGGCTTTGAGTCATGCTTTGGCTGTTGCCTTAGCTCTATCCCCAGAATTGTTTTACAATCGCCTCAATTCCCTTCACCTTGCTCTTGATCTTGACCATTTGACAAGAGATATACCGATGGGCAACTTAATCCGACAACTGAAAAACCAGTTACCTGACTCCAACGCTGATCGAGAAAGCACGAAACAATGGTGGATGCTTAACGGCGCATCCTGGACATCTCAATTAAGAGCTGTGATGATTCAGTATCGCTCTATTGGTCATGAATGGCATTTGAGCGAACCCTCTCAACTCTTGTTAGAGCAATATATTCATGCCAACAAGTTAATCGTAGACTGCCTCAACAGTAATAGACAGATAACCCAGGACGTGCGGCAGGAGATACAGGACAAGTTGTTGTTACCTATCGAACAAATGTAGCTCAATATACTTTAACCAACTCTATCGATTGCCAGAAGGAATTTTCGTAGTGAGTTGCTAAGCTGTTCGAGCGATTCTTTTTTGGTTGTGGTCATTGTCAGATATCTACTTGCTCTCTCCAAACGATTGGTTGCCTCTACTAGGTCGGTTGGGTGCTGCCTTGCTTGCTGGGGCAATCATCGGTATTGAGCGTGAAATCAAGGATAAACCTGCTGGGTTAAGAACTTATATGCTGGTAAGCTTTGGTTCTGCCCTCTTTACTCTCATCACCATCTTGTTTGGTGCTGCCGAACAAAGTGCTGATGCTCTCCCGCGTGTGATTCAGGGGATTACTGCTGGTGTAGGTTTTGTGGGAGGAGGAGTAATCTTACGACAGTCTCAATCGCCAAGTGACGGAGTTAGGGTTCGTGGTTTGACTTCAGCGGCTGCGATTTGGGTTTCCTCTGCTTTAGGGGTTGCGGCTGGCGGTGGATTGTGGCAACTGAGCTTAGTTGCGGCCGGACTAACTTTGGTGGTTCTGAGAATAGTTAAAAAATTAGAGACTTATCTGTAAGGCTGAAAAATTCAACAAGATGACGCCCAGACGCTCCGGACACGGGGACGCGGAGCGGGATGTGACTCATCCCGATTGATGGGTGGTTCAAGCCCTCATCAGATCGGTGTCTCCGCGTCTCCCCCTCTCCGCGTCTCCGCGTCTCTCCTTGACTACCCCACAGAGTAGGGGGGTGACGCCATTCAAACTACCTACAAGTACTTTTAGTCATTGGCATTTGCAGACGAGTTCAATTTTTCAGCCGCTAAGCGACGATCCTGCCAGACTTGCAGGCTGAAAATACAGGCAAATAACCAAACTAAACCAGCCGCATACCCCGCCACGATATCTGTCGGCCAGTGAACGCCGAGATAAAGCCGACTCAGACCAATTCCAGTCACGAGTACAATCGTTAAGCCGATAATCCATCCCCGCCACTGAGGAAATTTATTACTCAATAAGTAACCAATCATGCCGAAAATGACCAAGGAAATCATGGCATGACCACTGGGGAAACTGTACTGACCGACATCCACAATCCGTTCCCACAAAAGGGGACGTGCTCGACCAAAGAAAATTTTAAGCAAATTGTTTAATACTGCTGCTCCGACGGCGGCAATAACCAGGATTGTCGATCGCGATCGCTGACCTTGATACAGCAACCAAATACCTAAACCGAGGCAAATCACTAATAATACGACAGGTTCTCCCAGGAAGGTTAAGCCCAACATGACTTGATCCAACAGGGGAGAGTGCAGTTCCCTGAGAGTCAGTAAAATTTTCTTATCAAATGTGAAGCTTTCTTTCTCAAGGATTTCTTCAGCAATTTCAGCAAATAGCCACAGTGCTAAAGCAGCTAACAAGAAGCCAGCTGCTCGAATCGTCAACAGTAGTGGGAACAAGCGTTTTTGCGCCCACTGAGGTAACGCTGATATCAGTTCTTTGCTGAGTTTAGGCATTATTGAGATACTGCAACAGTCGGTAGACTTTCCCACGCTAGCGCAACGATATCGCTGAGCCATCGTCTTTGGGACTGATCGAGCCAACTGTCTTCTTCGAGAACTTCAGCGGTTAAATCTGCCAAGGACTGCCCTCGTTGGCGAGCAATCTGAATCACACCTGCGATCGCTGCCGCCACTAGTTCTTCATCAACAGGCTTTTGACGAAGAGCGACAATGTCTTGAGGGTTAACTGGGATGGGATAATTCATGGCTAGTGATTAATGGCACCCTTTAACTTAACAAAAATGAAAACTATGTAAACTTTTTTTTCTAATCTTAAATAATTTCGGTATCCGGAAGCTTAGCGTATTTAGCTCCCTTGTTGCCTCCGTCTTCCTTCGTAATTCATAAATTGATGAGATCACCAAAATGAACGAACTTATCTACGTAGAAATACCGACACCGGATACAGCCGCTGTTCGCGCCTGGTTACAGCAGGACTGGCATTCAGAACTAGCGAACAAGATTATCACCCCTGAAGGCATCTGTCTAAAATTTGACAAAACCCCCCCCAACAATCAAACCCCTACAACGGATTCCGCAGCGATTCCGGAAATTTCCATATTTATCTGGTCAGTACAGCGAACCACTTATCTGAAAGCCTTTCGTTGGGGAACCTTGCCCATTAGTGGCGAACGCCAGATCATTCAACAGCTCCAATCGGAGCTGCGCCGTCAATTCCCCTATCACTATCCCGAACCCCCTGATATCGACTTATCTAAGCAATCCATTTTCGAGGCATTGGTTCCCTACTATCCGAAAACGGTGCATTTCTTCAAAAAAATGCCCAATGGAGAATATGACCTCAACCGTGTTTACTGGTGGGAGAAGCGCTGGCGTGAAGGTGTCCGCAATCCCCAGCAACCTAAGCAAGTGGTGTTTAAGAGGTTGAAGGTTGAAAGGTTGAAGGTTGAAGGTTCAGACCCATCTTCTAATGTGCAACGTGTAACTCCCACATACGACTTAATCTATGTTGGTGGTGCCTTGGGTGTGATTCATGCGGCAGTCATGGCGCGGCTAGGGTATCGGGTGCTGTTACTGGAGCGGCTACCTTTTGGGCGGATGAACCGGGAGTGGAATATTTCACGCGATGAGTTCCAAAGTCTAATCGATTTGGGTTTATTTACTCCAGCAGAGTTTGAAAGCATCATTGCCAGGGAATATGTTGACGGATTCAATAAATTCTTTGATGGCAACAATCCGCCGCACTTAAAAGCTGCCATTTTACATACGCCAACAGTACTTAATGTAGCGTTAGATTCCGAGAAACTGCTACAGCTTTGTGGCGAAAAGCTCAAAAGCGCTGGAGGAGAAATCTGGGATGAGACAGAGTTTATCCGGGCAGATATTACACCTGAGCAGGTTGTGGTTACAGTACGAAACTTACCAACGGCATCAGAGCAACAAGTAAGTGGTCGTTTGTTGGTGGATGCGATGGGGACTGCTTCACCCATTGCATGGCAACTGAATGGAGGACGAGCTTTCGATAGCGTTTGTCCTACAGTGGGGGCTGTTATTGCTAAGGGATTTGATCCAGGGGTTTGGGATTCGGATTATGGAGATGTTCTCAACAGTCACGGAGACATTTCACGGGGGCGTCAGTTGATTTGGGAGTTATTCCCTGGCGCGGGAGAGGAACTCACTATCTATTTGTTCCATTACCATCAGGTGCATCCTCAAAATCCTGGCTCGTTGCTAGAGATGTATGAAGACTTTTTCACAATATTGCCGGAGTACCGTCGATGTGATATGGAACAGCTCGTGTGGAAAAAGCCAACATTTGGTTATATTCCAGGGCATTTTAGTGTCGGGAGTCGCGATCGCACTGTAGCATTTGACCGTCTCATTTCCATTGGCGACGCGGCCTCACTCCAATCTCCTCTTGTTTTCACAGGGTTTGGTTCCCTCGTCCGCAACCTCTATCGCTTAACTGATCTTTTAGATACAGCGTTGCGACATAATCTCCTTATTGTTAAGGATTTAAATCAAATTCGGGCTTATCAAAGCAACATC
>CBKWLJ010000447.1:0-7853 GCA_966675205.1 uncultured bacterium | reverse complement strand
AGTTCGGGACTTACGCAAATTTACGGTTAAACCGCCATTTGTAGGGGCGATTCATGAATCCCCCCTACTATATATGGTATCCATGCGTAAGTCCTGCTATTTAATAGATAATCCTTGAGATGCAATCACGCAATGTCCTCAGCTTTTTATATCCCTTTACGCTCTCTCACTTATTCTGTGCCGTCTGTCAAATTATCTCGTAAGGATTCAGGTCGGACATTATGGTGATTAGGGGCTGTCGGCTTCGCGCAATAATGTTTGACTCGATTGAAATGCAGTTGCGAAGGTGTCTCTTGTATAAGTCATCACTACTAGCCCACTGATGCCTAGAAAAATGAAATAAGGATGAAATCCTTATCATCCAATAGAAAGAAATAATCATCACGCCTTTAGAAAGAAGAAAGCGCATTCCCAACTCTTTAAGGTGAAGCCTAAAGACGCGATTACCATCACTGTTTCCAGAAGTAGCTAGCTGACTCGAATCTCTAGCCAACTAGAGACTTTAAGTTCAAGCCTGAAGTTGATATTCAAGTAAGTTTTGAAAGGAGGGTTTATATGCCTCATCAACAGTACCAATCTATTCTAGATGCTGCCGTTCATTGTGCCTATGAATGCGAACACTGCGAAGATGCCTGCCTGGGCAGTATGCCCGAATGCGCTCGTCTGTGCCGTGATTGTGCAGAGATTTGCTGGACTTCTGCTGCTTTTATGAGCCGTAGTTCGCGCTTCATTCCTCAAATTGTGCGCTCCTGTATTGAAATCTGCGAAGCCTGTGCTAGCGAATGTGAAAAGCACGACGAAGAGCATTGCCAAAGCTGTGCTCAAGCTTGTCGGCGTGCTGCTGAGGAATACCGCAAGGTTGCCAGCCTTGCAGGTGTAGCTTAATCGCCTAAAAGTTAGTTAGGTTTAGTGGGATATGCAATGCCTTCCTTACTTGCTAGGGAGGGCATTGCAACACAGGGAAACAATTACTCCTTATCCAAACACAGAAATCAGAAGCGGAAATTAAAAACGTGATCACTCAAGCTGGCTACCTTGCTGCTTAAAAGTAGGCAACATATAACTAATTAACCGTTTTCGTGCAAGCATCTGGCTCATAGAAGAAATGAGTGTCTCAGGACAAACAGGAAGTCACTAAATACTAACTAATTTTAGGGTTCATTTGAAGTGTAGTGTCCACCTTACATCTAATATGATGTCCTACTGATTAACCCTAATAAAACCAACTCGAAGGGCGGGTTTTGATTGAGAATTATCGGTGTGCGGGGCTAACGGATTGCATAAAGTGAGTCCCTGCCTATATTAGGGTTGTTTAACCGGACATAGTATAAAAGCTTTGTTGATCAGAGTGCGAAATCTGAATAGTACTTACGGGAAAAAAGGTTTTTATCTTTTAGATTTACCCTTTTTCCCTTACGAGAATTCACCTTTAAGACTCACGCCCCGATGTCCATTTATCCCGCCATTTTACAGTTCCTTCACTAGCAATTACCCAACGACGAGCCACTATATTTTCCCGTAAAGGTGATGTACCTTCGCGCAAGATTACGTACTTGTAAGCAATCGGTTTTCCAACACTTTCATTAAAAGGAATTTCCCCAAACCAAGTGTTGGGATTGACGTATTCCAATGGGTAAGCTTTAGCAATATCCCAATTTCCTAATTCTGGGCAATCCCCAATTACCACAACTGTTTCACCCACCTGGGTTTGCACGCCATTGAGTTGCGCCCGCACAATCGTTTGTGCCTTTACTCGTTCCCCAACATGACTAATAACAATTGCTTCTTTTGAGCCCAGTTCTAAGTCATACAACATTCCATCTTTAACCTCAAATTTCCGTCGCGATAAAATATCGGTATGTTCTCCATCCGGTAAATCGGTTTCTACCGCTTCAGTTGTTACCGCTTCTCCACGATTCATTGCTACAAATAGCCGCGAATCTCGATAACGCCGCACGTAGCAATAAACATCAGCAGTAATATACTTTTGCCATTGGCTTCCCATTGATACCGATGGATTCAGTCGTCTTACTCCTGCCAGCAAACGTACATCTCGGTAAATTTGGCTATCGGTATCCCATGTTTCCATCATCGGACGGTTGTAGGGGTCATTATTTCCATAGGGGTTTGTATCTCCATTCGTATCGTTGTGAAGATACTGTTCCGTACCGTAGTAAAGACAGGGAATACCACGAGAAGTCATGATGAAGATAACCGCTAAACGCAAGATATCCGGGTCAGGATTTAGCGTTTGGAAACGGTGCATATCGTGATTATCGATAAACGTAATCAGTTCAGTGGCACTGTTGTAGCGATAATCTTGGTCGAGGACTGCTTGAATTAATTGAAATCCCGCCTCAGCACCGACTCCTAACGCCTCTCGAATCGCTATAGCTAGACCAAAATCGAGAATCGACATTCCCGATTCATTGGCAAATTCAACTGAGCGATCGTTTAAGGGACTACTATAAATCCATTCCCCAAAAATAAAAACATCGGGTCTATGGGTTTGAATGTCAGCATTAAATTCTTGCCAGAACCAGACAGGCATATGCTTAACGGTATCAACTCGTAAAGCATCAACGCCTCTATCTAGCCATTGTTTGATTGCTGATTTGATGTAGTTGCGATATTCAACGTTGTTTTCATTAAAAGTAGCAAGTCCTGATAATTCACAATTTTGCACCTGCCACTCATCTTCCCAATTAGTTACTTCACCATAATGGTGATACCAGTTATTTTTATCGTTGTTGAAGTCAGCAATTAGCTCTCCATCATCATACAGTAGCCCTTTCTTGCCACTAAAATCAGGACTACTGTGGTTACACACAATATCCAGAATCAATTTCATATTCCGTTTGTGTAACTCTTCAATTAATTTGTCAAAAACCGTATCTCTGCTTTCCTGGGTTTTATTGAGAGAGGGATTATCATCTTTGTGAATGAAGCGAGGATTAAGCCGCTTAAAATCCTTCGTCCAGTAGCCGTGAATGGCTGCACTATTAATAAATAAAGCTTCAACTTGCTCAAACAAAGGAGTAAGCCAGATGGCTGTCACTCCCAGGTTCTTTAAATAATCCAGTTTGTCAATGATTCCTTGTAAATCTCCACCCCAGTATTTGCCCCAATCTTTTCCTTCTGGGTCGTACAGTTCTGGATTAGGGCCTTCGCTGTTTTCTGGGTCGCCGTCATGGAAGCGATCGACAACAATAAAATAAAGGGTTTCCTGACGAAACTCAATATCTCTGGTATATAAAAACTCTAAATCGATCTCAGGTTCTGTTGGCGCTTCAGTAATGAGTTCATCTATCTGTTCTTCAACTTGCGCCTCCGACATTTCATACTGAGTAGATGAGGCTTGAGAGGGAGTATTTGATACCATAACAACAAGGACTCAAGGTTGAGGTGAAATTGTTAACTTGATTAAATTGATGCTTGATTAAGTAATCAAGTCACGCAATTAGGTTTGATTTAGCATTCTACAGAACGCTTTGTTTTTTGTATAGTTGCTTTCCTTAATTTCGCCTTTGATTCCCAGCATTTTTTTGGGTTAATTAAAATCAGTTAATTAAATAATAGTTAGTAATAAAATAAATAATAGTGTATCTATAACTGCTTAAAATAGGATTGTGGCATAGCTAAGCTATAAGCGTAAATCTATCTTTAGATAGATGCATTTATTTCTTATTTATAAATTTAAGGACGGGCAAGATGCCCATCCCACAATCAAGAAAGGTTTTATTTATCAATGAGTTCGTTAAATGTGCGATCGCTTACTCCTTCTTGGGTGATTCTTTATCGATATATTCCCGCCAATATTTAATTTTTTCCCCTTCTAGTTCAAAGATTATGGCATCTTCTGCCTTAGATTCTTTTCCCGTTTCTTTATCTTTCTCTGTCCAATCCCACTCAATAGCACCTTGATTCCCATTCACAATCAGTCGTTTTATCATTATCTTCGTATCAGTAGATTGTTTAAAATAACTTTCCGCTACTTCTTTAATCTCTTGTTTCCCTCTAAATGTAGAACCTGGTACAACAAATAAACTATCTTCTGCAAAATCTGCAATGATTTGCTCTGAATTTGCCGTTTCCCAGCCTTGGGCTTGCCTTTGTACAAGTTGTCTAATTTTTGGATCAAAAGATTGAGTTTGTGATGAAAGCATTGTTGTTGAATTATTAATTAAGTTTGCGTTAGCTGGTGGCAGATTACTGGCAACACTCATAGTATAAACACAAGATGAGCCATAAATAAGAAAAGTTGTTAAAACCAAGGGCATCCAATTGCTCAAGAATTTGATAATTTTCTTTGACAGCCTAACTCTTATTGTTGATTGGTGAGTTTGCTGTTCTTGAGCTAATAATTTTTCTGGCATATTTTCTTGCAGCACTCCTATTTCTCATAAGACGCCATTAGCTGCGCCCGGAATATTGCGATGAAAATCTTTTTTTAATTATTCCCTATTCCCTGCTCCTTATTTTTAAGCTAGTGCAGCGCAACAAAAATAACCCACCAGGCTAAAAAGGTAAAAAAGCTTGACAGTAAACTTTTCTCCTTTTTGCCTCCTGCCTTATATCTTGGAGCCTTCTTGCACTAGTTTTGATAGATATTTATAACCCATTGCCGATTAAGATAAAGGGTGCCCAGTAGTAAGGATGAGCAAATGTTGAGCGAGTGCTAGTGGTGGAGATAGGTTGTGTTCCAGGTCGGTTCTCAACGACCAGACCTCGCTCGTCAGTATTAGCGCCTGCCGAACTCTCGCCATACAGTAAATTGAGTTGTGCTTGACGTAAAGCTTCTGCTTTTGTCATTGGTGTTTGAGCTGTACCTTTAGCTAAATTGCTGTAGAAATTTTGCATCAGTTGGCTTGTGCTACCATCGTTTACTAGCCACAGAGAAGCCATCACTGCTTTTGCTCCACGATTGAGGAAGTAGTATGATAAGCCTGCAATTTCTACACCTTCTTGGTCGGGGCCACCAAGTGCTGTTTCGCAAGCTGATAGCACGACTAAATGAATATCGCCTAAATCTTGTAATGTTTCGATTTGAGGAATCGTTAACTTTTCTCCCGTACCTAATAGGAGAAAAGAATCAGTTGGGCGTCCTGGGACAAATTGACCGTGGGTAGCAACGTGCAAAATCTTACGACCAAGCAAATTATTTCGCAGAGTTTCAAAATCGAAGGCTTTGTTGAGGAACTTTTGACCCGGATAAATTCCGCCTTTATCGGTTGGTTTTTGTCGCACGATCGCATCCAATTCAGCGGGTACATTGGGGAGTGGATTAAATCCAGAAACAGCCTCAGAAAGCCCCAAAGCTAAGATAGGAGTGTTTTGGGTTCCAACTGGCAAGCGATCGCGCATATCGGTCAAGTCAGCGGAGAGAACTGTGGAAACGGTATAGTTTTCAATTAAGTATTTTTCGCCATCAAATAGAGCACTTACGGGAATGTAGCGCGTAACGCGATCCAGCGAGAAGACTAAATTTTCAATCTTATTGGTTTTCAGTTCCGCTTCAATGGGTTGAATCAGCCACTCATAAAGTTGTTTACCCGTTGTTTGCACCTCAGCAATATTGGAATTCGGATTTTGCATTAATTGGCGGAACTTCAATGCCGTTTCACCCAACTGGCGCTGGGTTACGGGAACTTCTACGCTTTTGACAATGCCCCCTTTTGACGCCCACAGCAACCAGATTTTGTTTTCCAGCACGAGGGGGTAAATCATCACACCGGGTTGGGCTTCAACGATTTCTCTAGCTTTGCGGCCTAAGTCTTTGGGGTCAAGAATAGCGTCATCTTCCCGAATGCGATCGCGCACTTGTTTTTCAATCGTCTGAATCTTCTGGTTAAATTGCTCAGTCAAAGCTTGACGCTGATTGAGTAGTTGATTGAGTTCACTGCATGAGGAAACCTGGCACTCATAAACTCGTTGCCCAAACGCAATCAAAGTGCCATTTTCTTGTTTGATTTGTTCCTCAGTTTGAGTAAGCTTGACTTCTGGATTGTCACCCCCAGTTCGGGTAAATTCGCGTAACTCTTGTACTTTCAACAATTCCAACACTTGCTGCGCTTCTAAAATTCGCCCTTGCGACAACAACAAATCTGCCAACTCGCGATACACTTCAGTTGGTCTAGTTCTGTCAACATCAAATTGAACAGCTTGTAAAAAAGATTGTTGTAACTTGCTCGACAGTCCACGCATTTTGCCTCGAATTCGCTCAATACCATTGGTAGTTTGCTTGTAGTAAGTAATCGCAGTAACGGGCATATTCAAATCTCGATAAAGGCGAGCTAGACCTGCTTTGGCAAGTAGTTCACTACCTGTATTTTCTGTCTGTGTCGCAATTGCTAACGCTGCTCGATAGGTAGACATTGCCTCCTGTTTACGTCCATACTTTCTGTATAGAGAAGCTAGACCATTGAGGGCGTAGGCTTCAAGCTCGCTGTCTTCCTGTTCTTTTGCGATCGCTAAACTTTTCTGAGCCAGCTCTATGGCTTTGTCAGCATTGCCCAAACCTCCGTGCCCCATACTGAGCACAAGAAAAACTGGCGTTTTGAAGGGTTCTGCTATCTCAGAACTTTTAAATTGCGGTAAAATAGCTAACGTTTGTTCAGAGAATTCAATCGTTTTTTGATAGTTTCCCTCAGCAAAGTAATTGATAGCTAAAAAGAATAGCGAAGTGGCTTCAAATACAGGACTTTGTTTAATTTGCCTTGCCCTTGTTATACTTTGTTGAGATAGGTTAGCAAATTCTTTGTAATCTCCTAAGCTAAGGTAAAGTATAGCTAGATTCATCATTGCCTGCATTTCACGAACAGGACTATTGATCGCTTTAGCAATATCTAGGCTAGCTTGAGCAAATTTAAGGGCTTTTTCATATTCGTTGAGCGAATAATAACCATCACTGATATCACTCAGAGCTTCTGCTTCCAAGTCGCGATTTTGCAGTTCTCGGGCAATGGCTAAACCTTGCTGAGCCAACTCGATAGCTTGCTGATAATCCCCTAAAGAATCATAAGCACTACTTAGATTAATCAGAGCTTTCGATTCTAGCTGTCGATTTTTTAGTTCTCGGGCGATCGCTAAAGCTTGCTGAGTGAGTTCAACGGCTTTCTTGTCCTCGTTTATCGTGTCATAGCTATCACCCAGGGAGATTAGAGCCTTGGCTTCATATTCTCGATTTTTAGATTGACGAGCAATTGCTAAGCGCTGCTGGCTTAACTGAATGACCTGCTGATAATCTTCTAGAAAATTAGAAGCTCTGACTAAAGTATCTAAAGCAGACATCTCCAGGTCGATATTTTGGATACTCTTTGCAATTTCTACAGTTTGCTGAGCTACCTCAATTGCTTTTTGGTAGTCTCCCATCGCCTGATAAGCGTTACTCAATAATACGAGAGCACGCACTTCTAAAACATTATTTTTGATTTGCCGCGCACTGGCTAAGCTAGCTTGTGCAGATTCAACACCTTTTTGATAATCTCCCATAGAACTATAAGCTCTAGAGAGTACATCGAAAGCCAGAGATTCTATTTGAGGATTTTGGATTTGTTTGGCGATCGCTAAAGCTTGCTGACCCACTTCAATCGCTTTTTGATAGTCATTCAGGGTAACATAAGCATTGCCGAGAAATGCAAGAGCACGCCCTTGAGCCAGATTATTCTGAATTTGCCGTGCCACAGTTAAGCTAGCTTGAGCAAACTCAATCGTTTTGGCAGCATCTTGCAAAGAACTGTAAGCTCTAGCCAGCGCATCTAAAGCCAAAACTTCTATTTGGGGATTCTTGATTTGTTTTGCGATCGCTAAAGCTTGCTGACCCACTTCAATCGCTTTTTGATAGTCATTCAGGG
>CBKWLJ010000446.1:0-7874 GCA_966675205.1 uncultured bacterium | reverse complement strand
CTCTAAGGCTACTGATTTTAAACTAGGTCGGCACCTATTTGATGACACGCCCTAACAATCCTGATTTTTGCGTGAATGGTAAACCCGGTGTTCCCGGACCTAAAGGAGACCCTGGCAATTCAGGATTACCTGGTGCCGTTGGTAGCTTTACACATTCCCAGCTATCGGAGAAGGATTTCTGGCAAACAATAGGTACTTTTACAAAAGATTGGGCTAGCTATCGTTTGTTGGTAGGGGAATATTATTATCGTAAACCTGACATCCGACTTGCATTAGATGAATTTAATGCGGTCTTAGCTTTGAACCCACAAAATCTTCAGGCGCTTACCTACAGAAATCAAATTCTGAACAACCAAAATATCTTTGGTTTAGCCCGAGATATTGACATCAAGCCTGACTTCAAGAAGTATGAGGAGGTTTATAAAGATTACAACAACATAGTTATTAGCATATTTGAGTCCGCAGCCAATATGCTTTTGACGGATGTAAGCCTTGAACAAGTGAAGCATAATCTAGTGCGTGAGATGAGCCACCTTGACCGAATTTATAGTGCGTTAGAATACGATTCTCAAGAAGCTAAAACAGGTTTACAGATCGCTCAAAAAGAAACCAGTCTCGCAGATAAGCGTCTAGAAGACATCAAACGATTAATAGAGCAGAAAAAAGCAGAGCTAGACAAAGCCGAGGTCAACATATTTGGAGCAATCATTGGGACAGTTAGTTTGGTTGTCAGTACTATCTCGGCAATTTACACTGGTGGTGCCAGTCTCGTCGCAGCTGCCGCTTCCATAGCAGCAATTGGTAACGCACTGACTTCTTCTGATCTTTCAGCTCTTGCTGCGGAAGCATTTAAACCGGAAGACCAGCGGGAAAATCTCAAAAAATTAGAGAAACAAGCCGATGGCTTGAAGGATGGTATCCCTAAGATACGGGAAGGTGTGGCGAAATTTATCAGCTTTCAAAAAATGTTGGATGATTTGTGGACAGCTCATGTTGATAATGCTGAGTATCAAAAACTGATCGCAGATTCGATAGAGCTGGCACACGCACAATTACTAGCAAGACTACGCGAGACCCAAGCTGGATTTAAACTTCAGGCTGCACAAAAAAGGTTGCAATCAACAAAAGATGACAAGACCGCAGCAGAAAAGCAACTTAACGGGCTTGCAAACAATGTTAAGGATCTGGAGAATACTGCACTTATTCTCATCAAGATTGCTCAACACCACATGAATACTTTAACGGAGTACGCTTTTCGGGCAGCACGCACCTTAGAAATTTACACATTAGAGGATTTGACTGGAGAAATTCGCTATGACTATGGCTACATTCATCCCGATCGGGAAAAGGATTATCAGGAAGGGTTGTTGAGACTGACGCAGCTAATAGGTGAGTACAATCAATCATGGAGTAGTTTTGCAGATTTAATTGGGTATAAGAAGCGCTTCATAGAATACTCCGACTCGGGTAACTCGGTACACGATTTACATCGTATCTCCTTCAAAGATGCCCAGGTACTTTCCGACTTCCGCACCAATCCTCAACTTCGCTTTACAGTAAGAATTGAAGATTTACCAGCCACCCGTTTTGAGGCTAAAGTTGATTCGGTTTATGTGGCGTTTGTCGGTGCGAAAGCAAAATCTAAGGTTATTTCCGCTTTCATCGAGCATTCGGGACGCTCTTCTGAAAGGAAACGGAACGGTACGTTAGTAAATCTAGCACTTCAACCTCGTCGTGATGTAGTAATTGCCAAGATTGAACCGTTACAGGGTACCGACAGCCCAGTTGGAGACCCGCAGGAATTAGAATTCTGGGGAAAGGGTGTAGCAGCTAGTTGGCACCTTTACATTGAACCGATTGAATTGACAAATAATCAGGTGGATTTGTCAGAATTAACAGAAATTCAGGTTTGGATTGGTTATCAATCTTTTCTACTGAGCTGAACCTGAAATTAACCCAGCTAACAAAAGTAGCGATCGCGCTCAATTTAATTTCACTTGCCCAATTCTTGGTCTATTCAATTGAGCCGCTCGCCTCTACTACACTGACTCTCCACTCGCCTGCACGCTCGAAAAGAAAAAATGTCCCCTAGCTTTGGTAAAGGCTGGGGTTTTTTGCATGGATGCGATTGCATAAGAGTACCAGCTTGCACCGATCGCTAGCAAGTTTGTGTAGCCCACGTAAAGCGTAAAACTACATAGATTTTACCAACTGAAGTTAATCACAAATCAGTAAGAACTCAGTACATTCTCAGTCTGGAAGTCAGTACAAAGCAGAATTTGATGGAATTATCAACATGATTAACGCAAAGGAAATCAGTATCTATGCAACCCAATACCCAACAACTTAGATTGCAAAACCTTCCCGCAGGACTGACGGAGGCTAAAGTAAAAGCACACGTCATTGCTCCGGCACACGTAAGGGATATTCAGATAGAGAAAGTAGACCCAGCCCTAGAAGTCATCTATAAGATTCCGCCTGTCTTTAAGGACTTTAAGACGACTCCAAAAGTAGACCTAGGGGCTTTTGGCACGGCTGTTCATACCATTCTCAAAGACTCTGTTACCGGATATATCTTACAAGTTCGTAAAAACGGCAACCTTGTTTATAACTTGATTTGGAACTGGGCACAGACGCCTGCTGACCAAAGTCAAGGCTGGACTGACGACACTCGTATGCATGTGGCAAGTGTTAGTAAGTTTCTCACGGCTGTTGGTTTGGTCAAAGTTTTGGATAGTAAGAACATTTCTTACGATGCCGCAATTGTTGGTTATTTACCCAATTACTGGAGCCAGGGCAATAATATCAACAAGATAACTTTCCGGCATTTGTTGACACATACATCGGGATTCAGTACGGGAAGTTCCGCTTCTGATTATGCATTTATGAAGAGTAAAGTGGCAGCGGGCGTAACCAACGTGGGGTCTTACGATTATGAGAATATGAACTTTGGTTTATGTCGGATTCTTATCCCCATCATCAATGGCAACGTTAGCAAAGGAACAGAGTTCTTTCCTACTCCAGCCATGAACGACCAAATTTGGGATGCTGTCACTCTTTACCACTACAGAAACTATATGCAAACCAATGTATTTACTCCGGCAGGTGTGAGTAACGTTGGGTTTGAGCCTATCCCTGGTGGTAAGAATGCGCTGGCTTACAAGTTTCCTCATAACAACGAGAAAGGATGGAATTCGGGCAACCTTGCCTCTGTTGCAGGTGGTGCCGGGTGGCGGTTATCAACCGAGGAACTGCTCAATGTTATGAACCATGTGCGGCGAAAGAACACCATTATTAGTGCTGAAAAAGCACAATATATGCTCGACAACTATTTTGGCATTGACGAGGCTATTAATACCCCGGCCGGGAAGCTTTATAACAAGAACGGTGCGTGGGGTACTGGTGATGGTAAAACCGAACAATGCGTTGCTTACTTTTTGCCGGACGGAATGGAACTCGTAGTGTTTGTAAACTCTCCAATTGGGACTAGCAACTTTTCCTTGCGGGGTATTGTGAAAGATGCGTTTATTAACTGTTTGGTGGATTAATAAACTCGCTAGGTCATAAGCCTCAGAATGCTGACGGGGGCATCACCCCGTCAGAAGATTGTCAACTACTTTGCAAAGTGAGGCATCTGTAAATTTTAGCCTTCGGCAACCCCAACGGGTAACACTCCACATTCGCTCAGAAAGACAAGCAATTCAACGGGCAAAATATCGCATACAGCACATCGCTTGTGCTGACCAGAAACGGTGCAAGTTTCGTGTAGAAACGTATGAAAAAACGTACCGCAGAAAAACTCTAATCCACTATTAACGCCAAAAGGCAATTAACAATGCACAAATTCTCGCGTAAATTCTCCGAAATTAACCCCCTTACCCTCCCCGATTCCATAGTAAGACGCCCTTCTCCATTCTGTCGCGCTACGGCGGTAGCACGATATTCGATTACTGACCTCGGTGTTTTGGGAACTTACAAAAACGGCGTAAGTTTTAGCCGAGCCTATGGCATCAATAACAACTCTCAGGTGGTTGGGGACTCGTCTACTAATAGTGGTGAACAACACGCCTTCTTGTGGGATAGTACTACGGGGATGCAAGACCTTGGTATTTTGGGCGCTCCGAGCAGCTACCGCTACAGCGTAGCGTATGGCATTAACGACAACTCACAGGTGGTTGGTATCTCGGTGAGTAGCGACAACAGCCCTACTCTTTCCTTTGCCTTTTTGTGGGAACCTACTTCAGGGATGCAAGACCTTGGTGTTTTGGGTGTTCCGAACAACGGCTACAGCGAGGCTTATGCCATCAACAATAAAGGTCAGATCTTCGGTTTCGCGAGGACTAGCAACAACAGTGGTCACTGCTTTTTGTGGGATAGGGTTACGGGTATGCAAGACCTCGGTGATTTAGGAGGCATTGGGAACAACTCCTATTCTCTGATCAACAACAAAGGTCAGATCGTCGGTACCTTGACTAATAGTAACAACAATCTTAGAGCTTTTCTGTGGGATAGCACTACTGGGATGCAAGAGTTGGGTGTTTTGGGCACTCGCACAGACGGTCTCAGCGCTAGTGTAGGGAGTGGCATTAATGATAACTCACAGGTGGTCGGTGCTTCGACTACTAATAATAGTGATGACGGTCATGCCTGTTTGTGGGATAAAACTACGGGGATAAAAGACCTCGGTGTTTTGGGTACTTTCGACGGTGAAACCTTCAGTGAAGCCTATGACATCAACAATAACGGTCAGGTGGTCGGTAGATCGACTTCTAGCAAAGGAAGCAATCGCCCCTTTTTGTGGGAAAACGGTTTGATGAGTGACCTCAATAATCTGATCGGCCCTGATAGCGGTTGGGTGTTATATGAGGCAAATGCAATTAACGATCTTGGGCAAATTGTCGGCTCTGGTGCATTTAATGGTCAAGGTCGCGCTTTTCTTTTGACACCTCAGTAACATCGCAGTAGAGCGAAAAGTTTTTCCCAAAGAGCGATTGGCTTTGCCAGTGCCGGAAGCGATCGCCCCTGCTACACCGACTCTCCGATCGCTTGCACGCTCGAAAAGAAAAAATGTCCCCTAGCTTTGGTCAAGGCTGGGGGTTTTTTGCATGGATGCGATAGCGAAGCGCTGCTGCGTTCGCCCTTGGCGTTGCCGAAGGCTAGCGCAGAGCGCATCTCTAGCACCAGCTTGCGCTGAGCGCTACCCAAAAGCCAGGGAAGCTATTTTAACTTTTGTGGGATGGGCATCTTGCCCGTCCTAGCTATTTTTGACCAGCTCTATTGAGAACTGGTATACCAACTGAAGTTAGTTGAAAGTCACTAATAACTCATTACATTTTCAGTTTGGAAGTCAGTACAAAGCTGATTTTAATCAAATTATTAACCCAAAGAGATGTCCCAACCGAAATCTCAACTCAAAAGGAGACAAAATTAAAAATGAAATCACTATCAATTATTACTCTTGCTGTTGCTAGTATGATGACCGTTGCAACAGTAATTGCACCAGCATCTGCATCGACATTCGCAGTGGGAAAACATCCCATCGCCACAGGAAACTTGCACGCGGACGCAATTAACGTTCCCCCTGTTGTGACAGTGCCCCAAGGCCCCCTAACTGCTCCGACATTCGGACCGATGTACATTAAAGGTATTGATGTTAATGACCCTGACAGCACTAGCAACAAAATTGAGGTTACTCTCTCAGTCAGCAGTGGTACTCTTAATGTCAAACCTAACGTTTCTGGAGGAGTGAAACCGATTGACATCACTGGTGACGGTGTAGTTGGTCAGGTAACTGGGAAAGTGATTATTCTTAACGCTTCTCTCCAGGAGATTAGAAATACCCTTACTCTGAATAACACAATCACCTACCAGAGAAAACCAGGTTTAAAGGGTCAAGATACCTTAATTGTCAAAGCTGATGATAAGACATTCTCAGCTACAGGCAGCCCTAATATTGACACGAAGAGTGTGATTATTAATCTTAAATAACAACTGGGAGCCAAGGGAAGAGCGATTGACCTCGCAACTGGGCTTTGCTCAATCGCTCTTTAACAATTAGGCGGGAAGTCCCACGGCATACCCCTCGTTTAGCGCTGGGATGAAAGCCGTGACCGACTAAAGATAGCGTAGAGAAGGCATAGATTATAGGTTAGTCGAGAGTGACGAGCGTGTCAGCCTCTTCTGTTGTATCGAGTTAGCCGAAGTGGCTTTCTTACCTTTTTGTGTTTTATTTATTATCAGTTGTAAAACTTCATCGGGGTATTTGGAGTGACATCTCAAATCGACCATGACGCTATCTTCAAGGAGTTATTGTCCACCTTCTTTCTGGACTTTCTTGAACTGTTTGTGCCTGAAGTTCTTGAGTATGCAGAGCCAAGTGAGTTTAGCTTGGAGCCGACAGAAACAGTTAGAGAGGTGTTTAGTCCTCTAGTCAAGGGAAAGAAGAAGGTAGCAGACGTAGTTGCTCGACTTAAGTTTCGCCAACAGCCAACCTGTTTCTTAATCCATGTTGAATCTCAGTCGAGTGCCTATAGTGAAGAGGACTTTCGGTGGCGGATGTTTCATTACTTTGCCCGTTTGCATGAGAAATTCCGTCTGCCTGTCTATCCGATTGCCCTGTTTACCTTTGACGAGCCGTTTCAAGAACAGGACAATAGGTATGTGGTGAGTTTTCCAGACCGTGAGGTTTTAGATTTTAGTTTTGTTAGTATTCAACTGAATAGGCTGAACTGGCGAGATTTCCTTAAGCGTGAGAATCCTGTAGCGTCGGCTCTGATGGCGAAGATGAGGATAGAGCCGTCTGAACGTGGACAGGTTAAAGCCGAGTGTTTACGCTTACTTGCTACGCTTAAGTTAGACCGAGAGAAGATGGAGTTAATCTCTGGTTTTATTGGCACCTATTTACGTTTAAGTGAGGATGAAGAAGAGCAGTTTCGGCAAGCACTTGAACAGATGGATTTAGGAATAAAGGAGCGTGTTATGGAGTTTGCTACTGATTGGCAAGAGAAAGGGCGTGAACAGGGCTTACAGGAAGGCTTGGAGCAGGGATTGGAGCAAGGGTTACAGCAAGGACAGATTAGGAAAGGGCAGGAGGATATTATTCGTATTCTTGAGATTCGGCTTAAAGAAGATATTTCACTGGACTTGAGGGGAATAATTCAGAGCATAGACGATCTTGAGGTGCTTGGAAATCTTCTTGTTCAAGCGGTAACGACTCAATCATTAGAGGCGTTTGAATCTGTAGCAAGTCAATATGTCGCTTTGGATGAGAGCGAAGAAGAAGAGGAGTGCGATTCGTAAGTATTTGTCTCTCTCGCATCAAGCCGTCGGCGATCGCCAGATTGTTAATGCGCTATATATAGTGTAGCTGCGTAAGTCCTGTCTCAGATTATGTCCGATAGTAACTGCTGTGATATCAGCCACTACCAAGGGTTGCCAATCATGGTGAAGGCTGACCAATAATACGGATGTGATAGCTTTTGGTTCTTCGGTAGTTCTGGCGGCACGGGGACTTCTCCTTCTAACCAGTGTAACTTTCCTTTCTTTAGATACACTTGCCCTTTGAGCATGGCTATCTGTGCTTGCCTGAACGCTTCTGCTTTAATCGGTGCAGTCTTCAATTGATGATAAAATTCGGTCATTAACCCCAAGGTTCCTTCATCACTGACAGACCAATGAAGCAAGCTTAATCAGGTAAATAGAATAGCATCGAAAAGTTTCACCAGCTTCAAGTCTGAGAAAACCTGTAAATATTGGTACTTTTCTAGATCCTGCCTATTTCTAGGAAAAAACATACCAAGACCAGAAAAATTTTGATATTGGGGTTTAAGTAGCAATCGTGCAGAAACTTACGCGAAGGCTGAAATCCTTGCCAG
>CBKWLJ010000445.1:0-7902 GCA_966675205.1 uncultured bacterium | reverse complement strand
GTTGCTGCGGGAGCATTAGCTTTGGCAGGACTCGCCGCCGGACTCGCTGTTGCTGCGGGAGCATTAGCTTTGGCAGGACTCGCCGCCGGACTCGCTGTTGCTGTAGCTGTTGGAACTGCTGCCTGTTGGTTCTTTGCCTTGTTTGGGTTGGGTTTGGGGGTTGAAATCACCACCTCATTAGGCTCTTCTTGAGTACAACCTGTAATTCCTACCAGCAGCAGTAAAACGGCAATCGCCACAGCTTTGAAACGCATCATTTCTAACTCCTCAAAAATTTAGGATATTAATTCTAGACGGTATGGTCTAAAAGAAGCACCACAGCAACAGCTATAAATAGAATTGTCAGCTTTAACAGCAAGATAGTAAATGACAAAACTGACAACTGCATAGAGTTGTTTGAGGAGAACCTGCAAATTGACTCAATATCCTCTCGGGCTTAGGACTGAATCACCTTTTGAGCGTTCTGCTCAATGGTTTTGATCTGTTCAGAGACTTCATCGGGAGACAGCACCGGTTTGGCTGGAGGTTGGGCAGAAGGCCATGCGGTTTTTAGCTTTGTCATGCTTGCGGCGATCGCTTTGTGCGCGTCTGGATGCTCTTTTGCCATGTTCTCGGAAATTTGACCATAGAGGGTATCTGCGTAGTTCACAAACCCTCGTGAGTCTTGATACTCGATCTCGGTGGTAATTTTGTCATTAGCGATCGCCGCCTTATACTCTGAATTCGCGGTATCGAGTAATTCATTAATCACTTGCAACACAAACTTAGGTGATTGACGCTGTTGCTCTGGTATAGTCTCAATTGCCTGATCCACCGCTTGCATGGATTGGTCAAAATTTGTAGCGACTTTGGCACTCTTCGGATTGGATTTTACGAACTCGTGTAAACTAACCAATGTATTTTTGAATGCGGGGACGTTCCGCTCCTTGAGTTGGTCTTCCACATCAGCATAAATTTCTTCGACTGGATGGCCAATGTGAGGTTCAGCTTCTTTAGGCTGCTGGGCATCTAGCAGTTCCTTGGCGACTAACAGATGCCCTTTCATCAACCCTAGTTTGCTCATATAATCTACGTCTTTGGCTTCACCCGTGAGATTTTTAGCGCTTGTTGAATTGTGAGCGCCCGTTGAGCCATGTCTGGAATTGTCAGCAGGAGCTGGGGAAGAATTGGAGGTTACCTCTGATTGCGGTGACTGAGTGCAGTTGGTCAGAACCACTAATAGCGCACTAGCAACGGCAGGGGCAAAGAAACGCACAGTAGACTTCATGTTAGTTTCAAAAATTTGTAAATTGTGATGAAAATCCGGTCGCTTAATAAAAATAATTTGCAACGCTTAGATAGCTTTTTATTGTCCAATTAGTAGAAATTTATGTCAACTAATCATCGAAAAAGTCAATAAGTATTTGCTCATAAACCGCGTACACCAATAAGGCATGAAAATTTTACCTGCGGGTTACAAGCCTCGGCTTTTAAGGCGTCCATGTTTGAACGGGGTCTGGCATCCCGGTTCAAACATTAATTACGAATTACGTAGCTTGCTTCTCGCTCGAGAGCGAGTACTACGAATTTTTAAACTTGGGCGATTACTTCAAAATTTCCCATACAACCTGTCTCTGCGATCGCATCTTGGTGGGGATGAAACATATATTTACCCGTGAAGGGATAGGAAAATTCTAGAATGTGCCGTTCTGCCGTCCCCATTGTAATCACATCAGTTTCATAGCTAGGCGTCAAAGTCATCCCCGTGGGATAAACGCGGAAGAAGTTGGCATGAATGTGAAATGTCGCAGCAGCATCGAACTCAATCATATTGAGCAGATACAACCGCACAAGCTGGTTTTGGTAGATGGGGATCGGGTGGCGCATGTAGTAGTTCGGCAACCCGTTAAAGGCGTAGAGTTCATTTTTGTTGTCGTCGTTGATGTCAAAACCTCCCATCACTAGTACCATCTCATCAGCAGGAGGGCGTCCTTTAGGGGGGTCAATAATAAACATTCCATACAACCCTTTAGTGATGTGTCGCGTTACGGGCGAGATGTGGCAGTGGTAGAGATGAACACCATAGGGTTCGGCATCAAATTCGTAAATCGTTTGGTCACCATGACGCACAGGTTTCACGCCATCTGCTGCTGTGGGATGAATACCGTGAAAATGCATGGAGTGGGAATGTCCCCCATGATTGAGGAAAATCACCCGGATGCGATCGCCTTGTTTAGCCCGTAGAGTTGGGCCTGGTACACGACCATTGAAGTTCCAAGTTACAAATGAGACAGCACTATTGAGATCAACAGCGCTAGTCTCAGCAACAATCCGAAATTCTCGAATTGTCCGCCCCTTCTCTTTTTTTACCGTCCCGTAATCAAAGTCCCTGAGCATTGCCAGTGGACTCATGCCTTTAGCCTCTGCTGGTGCATCACCGGAAAGCGGTGGTACCCTCACTCTTGCCGAGGAGTAAGACTGTTGAATGGACTGATGCACCGCGAGAGCCCCTCCTGTCACGCCAATTCCTGCCAGTCCTAACTTGAGAAGATGTCGGCGAGTCCATAGGGGTGTTTTCTTAAGTAGAAAGGGGTCTGGCATGAAGAAAGAGTTATTGCAAATAATTCTCTAATCTAGAAGAATAAATCTTCAAGTTATAACTGTCAATTATTATCAATAACAGAGTAAGGATGATTACAAATGAAATTGACGAACAGCTTCCTGGTAGAGGGAGGTGGCTAAATCACGAATGATGGACTCATCTTCAAAGCGATCGCCAAACTTCTGCCTAGCTGCCTCAATGCACATCCTCATCAGTTCTGCTCTTTGCTCCACATACGCTTGAATAAGCTGTGTTTGCTCTGGTGTCCACTGGGATGAGGAGGCTTCTACTGGTTGATTGCTTTCCTGTTCTTTTCGTTTTTGAACTTCTGTAGAGAAACCCGAAGCAATGATACCGGCAGGTAAGGCAAACAATCCAATTCCGATAAATGCTAATATCGCTCCGAACAATTTTCCAATCACAGTAACCGGGTAAACATCCCCATAACCCACCGTCGTGAGAGTCACCACTCCCCACCACATGGCAGCAGGAATACTCGGAAACGCTTCCGGTTGAGTTCCTCTTTCTGCAAAAAACATTACACTAGAGGCGAAAATCAGTAAAATAAGAACTGTAACAAACGTCATGATTAGTTCATTTTTTTTAGTTTCTATTGCTCGTAAAATCGTTTGCAATCCTTCTGAATATCTAATTAATTTAAGTAACCGCAATAAACGGAATAAATCCGTGGCTTCTACTAGTTTTATATCAGGAAAAATTATCAACAAGTAAAAAGGAAGAATTGCCAGTAAGTCTATTATTGCCAAAGGAGTAAATGCATATTGAATTCGACTCCATAAAGGATGATTGTATTGCTCATCAGCCGTACATGACCAAACTTGGAGAATGTATAAAATACTAAAACAAGTAACTGATACAACTTCAATATCAACTAAAAAGATATTAAAATTAAAAGAAGTAGTTGATGAAGTCTCTAAGATAAAAGCGCCAACATCTAAAATAACTAATAAAGTAACAAGCCAATCATCAATTTTACTCAATAAATCATTAGGGTTAGAACATTCTAAAACCTCATAAATCCGTTTTTTTATGGGGGATTGAATCTTGTCCATACCTAAGAATAAAATTACACAGACAGAGATAGACAGAGGCAAATCTGATTAAGCATCAGACTTAACCCGTAAAAAACAAGGTAGGGCAAAGCTTAGTAAAGCGTTTTTATTACTTGACGATGATTTTGCCCTCTTCCCTATACTGTATATTCTTAGCTAGGTTAGACAAAACAGAGCTAATTTGTAATTTACGGCAAATGAGTATCACAAATTCGGCATTTTTATATCTAGCGTATAAAATTTAAAACAATACCTGGGAAAAGCGTAGAAGGCATAGATGAAAATAAAGGTACTGGTTAAAACGCTAACTATTTGTGCGCTCCTATCTTTAATGACTGCTTGCAAAAACAGCAAGACGGCTGAAAAAAGTTACCCCAATGATTCACGAAGTGCGGTGGCCCAACTGACAACTAATCCTACAAAGACAGTTGAGTCAGATCAAGTAACTAAGATAAACATCACTCAGAAAGAGATGGTGATTCAAGTGTCACCAGTCACAGTTCAAGCTGGACTCGTTGAGTTTATTGTTAAAAATGAAGGCAAAAAGCCTCATGAATTGGTAATTTTCAAAAATAATCTGCTTAGTCAACAACTTCCACTCAAGGGAGGAAACCTGGATGAAGAAAGTAAAGGACTGAAACATATAGGTGGGATTGTGCAAAGTAAGCTGAAAAGTGGAGCCACACAAACCCTTAAGCTAAATCTCACTCCAGGGCGCTACTTACTGGTATGCAATCAACCCGGACACGTCCAAGCTGGAATGAAAGCTGAGTTGATTGTTAAATAAGTAAAATACTTTGGGCTGAGGTACTTCCGTTGAATGAACCTCGCCCAACAATAAAAGGATAGGTTAAATTATTGCAACTGTAGCGATCGCAATCATGAGAAAGAATAAAACCACAGGGGACGCTAAAATCACCTTTGATGGTGGTAGCCGGGGTAATCCTGGTCCTGCTGCGGGGGCTGCGATCATCAAATATAAGGGCGAGACTTATACCAGCACCCGCTTTCTGCCATACGCTACAAACAACGAAGCTGAGTATACGGGTTGTATTTTGGGATTAGAGAAGGCACTGGAACTAGGCTGTAAATAGATCAAAATCTCGGGTGATAGCAAACTTATTATCAACCAACTGATTGGTTCTTATCAGGTTAAATCTCCCAGCCTTCGCAAGTATTACAATCAAGCATCAGCCCTCTTGAAGCAGTTTGAGAGCGTTTCCCTGATCTGGATTCCCCGCCACCAGAATAGTGCTGCTGATCGAGCAGTTAATGATTGCATCGACAAAAATACAGGTGTCTCCCAACTCCGAGAAAAAGCACTTGATTTGCCTACAGTACCTGCTTCAGGAAAAATGACAGGGCAAATCCAACGCTTGATCAAGTTAGGGAAGGGTGCCAAGTATAAAGACTATAGCACCCTGAAGAGTGGCAACGATTCGTTCTCAAAGCAGCGGATGTCGAAGCTAATTGAGCAAGTTTCTGATGAGGTGAAAGAAGCGATCGCATCTGCTATGTTTGAGTATGAAGACTCGGTTGTCGCCAAAGCTTATCGCTGGTATTTGCGGGGATTGCCTGTTGATATGGCAATTCATAAAGTCAAGGTAGATTTAGAAGCTGGTGTTCAAGCCGTAGGTGCTCCTGTTGCAGAGTTTGGGAAAAAATCACCGATCAAAACAGAGCCTAAAAAACTCACAATCACAGATAAAGAAAAGCTTAAACCTTGCTCATTTGTGAAGGGCGAGTATGTTCGCATTCAGGTAGAGGGACATAGTAAGAATGGCATGATAGGAATTGTATGCCAAAATCCATCTATCAATAGAAAGGGTGAATCGTGGCTTCTAAAAGTAGAAATTGAAGGCGTGCGCTTTCCTATTTATTTGGAAGAATCTGAGGTTGTTGCCGTCTTACCCGAAAATTTTGAGAATTTATCAATTTAAGTTTATTACTACGACAAAAGATAGAGATTAGGCTTAAAAGCTTGGACAATGCCCTCTAGGGGGATTGATTTTTTTTAGAAAAACTTGTGTGATGAAGTTTTGTATGTTAAAGAAAGCAATTGCAGCAATATATGAGGAAACAGCTACTAATTTGGGCGAGTTTGACTTTTCTGGCTCCGGGGGTGCTGTTTGGCTGTTCCCAAAATGAAACGCAGACTGAGACTCAAGCAGAAGCTCCCGCAGGACAACAAACCGAGACTCAGGCGGCCGCAGGACAGGGGACACTCCAGCTTGTTGCCAATGGTGAAGACTTTGTGCGGCAGGGTTTTGTCACCAAAGATGGGTGGCGAATTGACTTTGACCATGTATACGTCACTTTAGATGATACAACGGCTTATCAAACCGAAACCCCCTTTGACCCCGATAAGTCGGGTGAGTTGAAGTCCACCCAAAAAGTGACCCTCCTAGCAGAACCAAAAACGGTAGATTTAGCCGAGGGAGGTGGAGATGCCCAACCCATTACGGTGGCAACCCAAAAAGCTCCGGCGGGAACCTACAATGCGATGTCCTGGCAAGTGGTTGAGGCAACACAGGGGCCAGCCGCAGGTTCTACAATTCTCCTGGATGGCACTGCCAAAAAAGAGGGTCGCACGGTTGATTTTGTCATTAGCTTTGACAAACCCTTGCAATATACTTGCGGACAGTATGTGGGCGACCAACGCAAAGGTATCCTCACAAGTACAGAACAAGCTGAACTAGAGACAACCTTCCACTTTGACCACATCTTCGGGGATGCTGATACTCCAGCAAACGACTCCCTCAATCAAGATGCAGTGGGCTTTGAGCCAATGGCAGCCCTCGCGCAGAATGGAACGCTAAAAGCCGATATGGCAACCTTAGAACAGAAACTTCCTAAACAAGATTATCAAAAGCTGCAAAAAGCGATCGCAGGGTTAGGCCACGTTGGCGAAGGACACTGCCGCCTCGAAGGAACTGCCGCCCAAGCGAGTACACCCCATTCTCCAGAATAACTTTCATATTTCCTTTCTTTGTTTATTGCCCTCATCAATAGTAGGGTTGGCGATGCCCACCTCCTAAGCAATTCTTCCATGCACCAGGAAAAAAACCAGTGGGGTTAAATTTTTCAGGGATTCCCTCCCATGCCACTTGAATGCACGTTAGCGTATTGCTGCTGAGGCGACCGAAACAAGTAAAGCAAAAGCCTAGTGATCAAGATTGTCAAGATGAAGTCTAAATTTTTTCTTCCCCTATTGTTTCTTCCAGTTATCGCTTGGTCAGCAAAAGCATCTGCCCACGGTACAGAGATCGAGTATCAAAAGGTTCAAGCCATCCAAATTGAGGCAATCTATGCGGGTGGCCAACCCATGGGTAATGCTCAGGTAACAGTGTACGCCCCCAATGACCCCTCTACTCCCTGGAAAACGGGAACCACTGATAAACAAGGGCAATTTACCTTTGTGCCAGACGCATCCCAACCCGGAAACTGGGAAGTTAAAGTACGTCAAGCCGGTCACGGTAACATCATTACTGTTCCCGTAGGTAACAAGACAACAGGCATAACTGCTGCTACACAGGAAGCAACTGAAGGCAGCGCTGAATTAAGTTGGTTCGACAGGGAAGATAGCGTGGGAGACACGCTACTCGAAAAAGCATTATTAGCTGCGGCTGGCGCTTGGGGATTTTTCGGTACAGCGCTATTCTTTGCCCGCCGGAGAAAGGCAGCATAAGTCATGCACATCCCCGAAGGTTTTATCTCCCCAAGTGTTGCTATTGCAGGTTATGCCGCCACAGGCGGCGTGACTTGGTATTGCTTGCACAAAATTAATCAGGAGAAACATTCTCAAGCGAAGATTCCCAAAGCAGCGCTTCTCACCGTAGCTTTTTTTGTCGTCAACTTAATTAATATCCCTATACCCCCTTCGAGCCTTCATTTTGTCCTCAATGGATTGATGGGGGTCGTGTTGGGATATTACGCATTTCCAGCTATTTTGATCGCGCTGTTTTTTCAGGCGGTAATGTTTCAGCACGGGGGCATATCTACCTTAGGGGTAAATGCGATCATCATGGGCTGTCCTGCACTGCTTGCCTATTACATCTTCAGGTTGCGAAATCAAGTAAAGATGAATGAGCAAAGGCGGACGAAAATCTTTGCATTTATTGCTGGTGGGGGGGCTGTGATACTTGCGGCGGCGATATTTTCGGTTGTAATTATTACCACTATTCCTGCTGATATTGATGCTCAAACGGAACGAAGGGCAATTTATGCAGGCCTTGTTGCCTATACAAT
>CBKWLJ010000444.1:0-7915 GCA_966675205.1 uncultured bacterium | reverse complement strand
GTCACACCCCTACTCCTTTTGTTGTTGAGTTGCCATACCTCAACCTGGCATATGCCTAATAGCTGGAGTGTTTACCACAATCCACGTTATAACTTTGAGTTTCCCTATCCTAGTAACTGGCAGCCTTTTCCCATGCCAGATAATCTAGATGGTCGTGCCTTTCGTGACCCTCAAAATCCAAGCGTTGAAATTAGAGGGTGGGCAGCTAATAACTTGTCAATCATTCAGTCTTCATCAAACACTTCAGCAACAGAAAGTGCAGAGCCTCAAGCCCAAAATTTTACAACCGATCAAGGGATAACCGGACAACTACAAGTAAAGGTTAGTTCTGAGATTAGTTTGATGACACTGACTTTAAGCCAGGACAAACTACTGTACAACTGGCAAGGACAATGCGAAAGTAAAAAATTTGCTGATTACTATCGCTTTTTCAATTACATTGCCCGTCAGTACCGTCTCCCCATCGCAGAAAATTAAATCTCTTCTGTATAAGCTTCAGTTTTGCTTAAGGTGATAGGATGCAAACGTTTGTTGTCGGTACAATTTATAAGAATTCAACTGCATTAGACTTTTGTACCAACCATGGCATCTGAAACTCCGCCATCTTTAAATTTGCCCACTGAATCCGTACCTTTGCGGGTTTTAATTGTAGAAGATGACCCAATGATGCAACTGGGTTTAGAGCAGTCCTTATCAGCGCATCCCCAAATCACAATTGTGGGACAAGCTGAAGACGGCTATATGGGTGTTGAAGCGGCCAAGAGATTAAATCCTGATCTCATCGTGATGGATATTGGTTTACCGCGTTTAGATGGCATTGCCGCTACTCAACAAATTAAAGCAGCACTTCCTCAAGTTAGGGTCGTGATGCTGACTTCTCATACCACTGAGCAGGAAATTATTGCATCACTGTCTAGTGGTGCTGATGCCTACTGTATTAAAGGGGCAAGTGTAGATCGCTTAGTGAAAGCTATTGCTGCTGCCGCTGAAGGTGCTACATATTTAGATCCTCAAATTGGTCGCCAAGTTCTTCAGCATCTTTCTCCACCTTCTCCTACGGGCAATATCACTAATTTGTCTCAACGAGAGATGGAAGTTTTAAAACTAATTGTTGAAGGCTATAGCAATCCGGAAATTGCGGCAAAACTTTACTTGAGTGCCAATACAGTAAAAACCCATGTTCGAGGAATTATGAATAAACTAGCGGTTGATGATCGAGTCCAGGCAGCCGTGGTAGCACTGCGTTCTGGATTAGTGTGAAAGTAGCCGCCCATGAACTGCCTTCACCAGAACGCATGAAATCCCTAAAGGAAGTTAATTAGGGCAAGACATTCAGGCGTCCACGACACATTAGCTGTCCTGCTGTTAGGGCAAGTTCCTGAAGGTTGACTTCTGAGCCGAGATCAATTTCAAAGCCATCTAAGTTGAAGGAGGGTGATGTTGGTGAAAGCTGAATTTGTAGGGGATTGAGTCTGAGTACTTGAGGGGTCGCGAGTTGTAGTCCCGCACAAATAACCACTGGTATAGTTTGACCTGTAGCATGGACTAATGTGCCAAAAAGCTTCAACTGACCTTCATCAATATTCACTTGTTGCCAGCTAATTTGCTGCTCTTTAAGGTCATTAGCTGAATCAATGATTTTATTGGTTGTGAGAAAGGTACTCAATAGTTCAGTTAAAGCTGTCGATAATAAGGGGGCTTGAAGGGAGGTTTGCAAATCTTGTTCTTGGAGGAGGAGTTGACCCGCGACTGGGATCGGTTCTAATAGGCGCAGGGGCTTGCCTTTGATAACTTGACCTAGGTTGACTTGAATGTCTGTACCTTCTAGCTGAAGCTGGCTTAGATGTAGCCCTTGATATACGGCACGGCTTGCTGCAATCGAAACCTTGGGAATGTAACCGGAAAGGATTTGGCGATCGCCACCAACAATTTTAAACTGCAAGCTCTCGACCTGTTCCACTTGCGATCGCAGCCACATTTGTATCGCTGGTGACAGAATTTTGCTAATAATTCTGCTCTTCGGGGCTTTCAACGTTTCTGAAATTTCAACGGTCATAACACTCCAAATGAATAGGGCTGAGGACAAGAAGTTCCCTTCACTACTTTTTCACAAAGTTTTTCTATCATTAGGGAGCAGCATTTTGTGAGACTGGTTCCACTGAAACGCACAATCACTGCCTAAACTTTGTAACTGGTTCATAAATCCCGGAAGTTGTGTGTAATATCGCTAAACTGCGTAAGTTCTATGAAGGTAAAGTGGGCAGCAATCGTGCCCTACAGCAAGGTTTTTTTTTGCAAAAAAGCAGAGCACTTGCAGTTAACCACATTCTTGTAATATTTGTACATAGTCTAGTTAGGTCGATCCAGGTGTAGGCGAGTCCTGTTTGGTATTCGCTGTCTCTCCCGGTAGAAATTCCATGCCAGAAGACAGCTTTCCTAGCACGCCGCCTTCACAATGTCAATACTTACATAGGAGTCGAACTATGGAAGAAAGAGTACAAAAAATTCTTTCCCAGTGGGGTATTGCCTCACGACGTCATGCTGAGAAGATGATCGAGACTGGACGGGTTCGACTCAATGGCAAAGTGATCAATCTGGGGCAAAAAGCTAATCCCGAAACAGACTTGATAGAAGTTGATGGCAAACCAGTCAAACAAAGTAACCGTCCTCAACCGATTTACCTGTTGCTAAACAAACCACCTGGAGTTGTTTCCACCTGTCGTGATTCTAGGGATCGCCCTACAGTCCTAGATTTACTACCTGCCGCCCTCTCCAAAGGTCAGGGAATTCATCCAGTTGGACGATTGGATGCAGAATCAACCGGTGCCATACTTCTTACTAATGACGGGGCATTGACATTTCTCCTCACTCACCCTCGCCATCACATTGCTAAAACTTATCAGGTGTGGGTACAGGGGCATCCACCTGAATCTGTTCTAGAAACTTGGCGTCAGGGTGTTAATTTATCAGGAAAAAAAACATTACCAGCTCAAGTACGAGTACTCAAGCGTGAGCCGGAGAAAGTTTTGTTGGAAATTGTGCTAAAAGAAGGGAGAAATCGGCAAATTCGTCGTGTTGCCGAAATGCTAGGCTATCCTGTAATTCATCTGCATCGCACCGCAATTGGTCCAATTCAATTACAACCCAAGAGAGAGCCTGTACTACCTATTGGTCACTATCGTTACCTCAATGATTTTGAAATGCGTTTCCTCCAAAAACGAGTCCGTTTAATATCAGAAAACGTGCCAGCAGATATCAAGGAGTACAGGGTATGAATGAAAACAAAGTCTATTTCCAGCAAGAACAAGTCGAGAAATTGGAAGAACTGGGGTCTCGTCTGCGCCAGTTCCGTACTGAACAGTCTATGTCCCTAGAGGAAGTGGCGGCTCAAACGAGGATTCAAGCACGTTTGTTGAGTGCGATCGAAGAAGGTAGATTGGATGAATTGCCAGAACCCATTTACATCAAAGGCTTTATTAAGCGATTTGCAGAAGCACTGGGTCTAAATGGAGCTGAGCTTGCCAATGCATTTCCTACTGGCTCAACCCTACAATTTGCCCGACCTACCTGGCGGCACTTACCTGCTGCTCAGCTAAGACCTGTTCATCTTTATTTGTTGTATATATTCCTGGTTATCGGTGCAGTAAGTGGCTTATCTTATCTAGTTAGACGTTCTGCTATACAAGTAATTAACTCCGACGACTACTATCCACAGCAGGTTCAACAGCTACCAGCTCCTAAAGAGTCTGCTCAAGCCAAACCGCAACCCAAGTCACAATCCAACAAAGCGACTGAAGTGACGCAACGCAGTCAAGATGGCAAGCCAGTGCAAGTGCGCGTCACTCTCAAGGCTCAGTCTTGGCTGCGGATTATTGCGGATGGGAAGACAGAATTTGAAGGAACCCTATCCGAAGGAACTCAGCGTACTTGGGAAGCTGATAAAACATTGATCGTTCGAGCCGGTAATGCGGGGGGGGTTTTAGTGGAGTTTAATAATGAATCAGCTAAGCAAATGGGTGCCCCTTACGAAGTGCAAGAATTGACGTTTGCTACCAACCCGAACTTTTAGGGGTGAGTTTTTTTCCTTAACTCAAAAAACTAACAACCTGAGTTCAATCAATCTGCACTCTTGTAGGGGTAAAAAAAGTTCTAAGGAGAAGGGAAAGGGTAGGTATTGCAATTTATTTTTGCGTCTTCTTACCTTCCCCTTCAGAACTTACGCATGGATACCATATATAGTAGGGGCGATTCATGAATCGCCCCTACAAATGGCGGTTTAACAGTAAATTTGCGTAAGTCCTGCCCTTATCCCCGAGCGAAACTAGGGGAACTGAGCAAGCAGCTTAATGGACTGGGGCACGACCATAAGTGTAAGTGAGACTTTTGAGGCGATCGCGCAACTGATCAGTCAACGCATCCGCTCGATAGCGCCACTCCCAGTTCCCTTCTGCTTTGCTGGGAAAGTTCATCTGGGCTTCTCCGCCCAGTCCTAAAATATCCTGCATGGGAATAATCGCTTGGTTTGCCACACTACTGAGTGCGAGGCGGATGAAATCCCAATTGACCCCTTCTGGGCTAATACAACCCAAGTAACGTAAAACGTTTTCCTTTTCGTAGTCTGAAATCTGATTGAACCAGCCTATCGTTGTATTATTATCGTGGGTGCCGGTGTAAACCGCAAAGTTGCGCTCATAGTTAAAGGGCAAATAAGGATTATCGGGGCCTCCACCAAAAGCAAACAGCAAAATCTTCATACCGGGAAAGTCGAAGCGATCGCGCAGCGCCTCCACCTCTGGCGTAATGATTCCCAAATCCTCAGCCATAATTGGCAACTTACCCAACTCCTTATTGAGAATCTGAAAAAATTCGTCTCCCGGTGCCTTAATCCACTCTCCATTAATGGCTGTGGTTTCGCCCTGCTTAACCGCCCAGTAAGATTCAAACCCCCTGAAGTGGTCAATCCGAATAATATCCACGTACTCTAGCAAAGACTCAAATCGCTGCACCCACCAGCTAAAATTGTCTTCCTGCAACTTATCCCATTTATAAACAGGGTTCCCCCAGAGTTGGCCCGTTTCGCTAAAGTAATCGGGTGGAACACCCGCCATCAGTGATGGTTCACCGGTTTGTTCATCCAGGCAGAAGATATCCGGATGCGACCAGACATCAGCACTATCATGAGCGACATAAATGGGAATATCGCCAATAATCTGAATTTTCTTGGAATTGGCATACTCTTTGATTTTTGACCACTGGCGGAAAAATTCAAACTGCAAGAATTTGTGGAATAAAACCTCACCCTCCAAGCGCTGCCGCCACTCCTCTAGCACCTCTGGGTGCAATTTGGAAATATTCCGCTCCCAGGTATGCCAACTGGCACCTGCATGAGCTTCTCTGAGCGCCATAAATAAGGCATAGTCATCTAACCAATTAGCCTTAGAGTCACAAAATGCTGTAAATTCTTTCTGCTGTATCGGCGATGCATTTGTCTTAAAGTTTTTCCAGGCTTGAATGAGGAGGGGTGTTTTGGTTTTGATGACCCGATCATAATCTACGCGATCAGCAGGAAACTCGGGCAAGGTGGCAAAGTCTTCATCAGTGAGCAACCCCTGCTCTTGCAATTGTTCTAGGCTAATCAAAAGTGGGTTGCCTGCTATCGCTGAAAAGGACGCATAAGGAGAATTTCCATACCCAGTTGGCCCTAGTGGCAAAATCTGCCAAAGCTGTTGAGAACTTTCTGCCAAAAAATCAATAAAACGATAGGCTTCTATTCCTAATTCCCCAATTCCAAAACGGCTAGGCAAGGAAGTAGGATGCAGTAAAATGCCACTAACTCTCTTGAACGACATAAAAATAAAGAATATACAGACAAAACAATGCTTAAGACACTAGCACAGTAAGAACGGCTTGAAAATCAATCCTCAGTCAGGAACTCATCAAGCCCTTTAAACCACCTTAGGGACTAGATTTGGGTGTACAACAGAGCTATGCTGAGAGCGGCTGTTACCCTATCTTTTTTGTCTTAGCTTGTGACATACCGAAATCCTGTTCCCACTGTCGATATCATTATTGAATTGGTAGACCGACCCCATCGACCGATTATTTTTATTGAGCGCAAAAATCCACCACTAGGATGGGCTATTCCTGGTGGTTTTGTTGATTACGGTGAGACAGTGGAAACGGCGGCGGTGCGGGAAGCTCAAGAGGAAATTAAGCTACAGGTTGAGTTGATCGAACAGTTTCAGGTGTATTCAGACCCCAAGCGCGACCCGCGTCAACACACCTTAAGTATTGTATTTATTGCTACAGCAAAAGGTGAACCTCAAGCGGCTGATGATGCGAAAAATTTAGGGCTTTTTCACGCTTGGGATGTTCCACCTAACTTATGCTTTGACCACGATAAGATTCTGAAGGATTACTGGCATTATCGGCATTATGGGATACGCCCCCGTTTGTCTTAATCGAACTCATCTTGTAGACATGGCTTGTATTCCAGTAATTTAGGCTGGATAAATAGAAAAATTAGTCAATCTTATTAAGAATATATTGCATTAACTGTACAATACCTCCAGGTAAGTCGTTGACTTAACTCGATTTATTTACGCACCGAGTGATAAGGAAACAAGCGATCGCAAATGAACCTTACGAAACGCAGTGTAGCTGCCCTTTTCTCTGGGCTAGCTGTTTTAACGACTATAGGTTGTACCCCGCAAGCCCCCACCGCAAACACCAATGCCGAAAACACGGTTGGCAATCAAGCCAGTACAGGTGAAATTAACCTTTACTCATCACGTCACTACGACACTGATGATGAGTTGTACAAGAACTTCACCAAGCAAACAGGCATCAAGGTTAATCTGATTGAAGGTAAAGCAGACGAACTCATTGAACGCATCAAGAGTGAAGGGGCAAATAGCCCTGCTGATGTATTAATTACTGTTGATGCAGGAGGCTTCTGGCGGGCCCAGAAGGAAGGTGTGTTACAACCCGTTTCTTCGGCAAAACTAGAATCAGCAATTCCGGCAAATCTACGCAGTCCTGAAGGATATTGGTTTGGTTTATCGAAACGGGCGCGTGTCATTGTTTATAACAAAGACAAAGTGAAGCCAGACCAGTTAACCACTTATGAAGCCTTAACCGAACCTGAGTGGAAAGGTCGTGTCTGTGTCCGCAGTTCCGAAAATATTTACAATCAATCTCTCGTTGCCTCACAAATTCAAAGTAAGGGTGAACAAAAGACAGAAGAATGGGCGAAAGGTTTAGTGGGGAACTTTGCTCGTCCACCAGAGGGCAACGACACAGGACAAATCAAAGCCGTAGCAGCAGGACAATGTGATGTTGCGCTGGTGAATCACTACTATGTAGCTCGACTTAAGGATTCAAAAGAGGCTGAAAATCAAACAGTGACCTCAAAAGTGGGAGTATTCTTCCCTAACCAAAACGAGGGTGGCACCCATGTCAATATTAGTGGTGCTGGTGTCGCTGCCAATGCTCCTAATAAGGAAAATGCCATCAAGTTTATCGAGTACTTAGCAACTCCAGAAGCACAGGAAATCTTTGCTAATGGCACTTATGAGTATCCTGCGATCGCAGGCATGAAGCCGAATCCTACAGTTGCAGAGTTTGGCAACTTTAAGGAATCTAACCTGAATGTAGCAGCTTACGGCGAAAACAATCCAAAAGCAGTGAAGCTGATGGATCGAGCTGGTTGGAAATAGTATTTGTTGTGTTCTTGGATGAAAACAAGGCGTACTTAGAAGCGGTACGCCATTTTTTTTGAGGGGTGTAAGTGAATCGTAATACTTGCGCTAAAACCTAGTAGATGAGACAGACACCCAAGCCCAGAGAACATGGATGTTCTACGTAGGGCTTGCTGAATAAGTCAGAGAAAAACAACTGATGGATTAATTAGTTA
>CBKWLJ010000443.1:0-7921 GCA_966675205.1 uncultured bacterium | reverse complement strand
CCATGCCTGGATTATACCTTTATTACTTCTCGATTTTCGTTTAAGTCCCGATAGGAAAATTTTGATAATGAAGGTCTTGGCGATCGCATTCAAACGAGCGATCGCTCATGCAAGTTGGCACCACACAGTAATTCACTGTGCTTTTATGCGAGTGAACTGAAGTGGTGATCTGTGAACAAAATGAGACACTAGAGGAAGGACAGCTTTGCAACTAGAGTTTGAAAGCTATCTGTCCTCTTCTGTTTTAAACATATCCCATTTTGAAGCTTAAATCATAAACTGTCAATATCAAGCTTCAAAATGGTGCTTCACTAGTATGCTATGACCGAAAGAAGTAAAAGGCACAAACAGTTCAGTGATTCACCCTTGGAAGCTCTCAGACTTGAACGAACGACTTTGACTCAAGACGAATTGGCGGTACATTGTGGCATTCCCCGTTCTACTTACCAACGGTGGATCGCTGGCAAGACTGAGGCGAAACTGAGCATCCCGCAACTCAAGAAGCTGTGCCAACTGTTGGGAATTGAGCGTATTGATGAGCTACCTGAGGAATTTGGACCAGTAGAAAAGTCATCCGATGAGGATTCCGTGTTTTAGGGGCTGCCAAAAAATAACTAAGTTACTTGGTACAGCAATTGGGTACGAATTTTCGAGAGTTTGAGGCTTTTAATTTTCAGAAGGTTCAATTGGTACACCCAAAGCCGAGAGTTTAGCGTTACTTTCTGTTCGGATGATACTCAAACCCCGTAGAGGATGATGGAGTCCCCAGGAGATTAGTGGGTGAGTAGCAAGCCAGTTGTGGATTGTATGGCTGAGTTCGGCTGTTCCGGTAACAGAACTGATAACCTGTTCCTTTGCCAAAGTAATCTTGTTCACAGCTTCTTCAGTTGCTCCTCTCAGAGTATCATTGGTTTTCTCGGTAGTTTCTGCCACCAAGCCCGTAGTTTAGGCAATTAGCTCCATTGATAATGTGATAAATGTTATGAGAAAATGCATCAATTGAATTAGTACCGTGATTCTCAACTATCTTTATCGGGGCTTGAATGGCAGAAGAATTAAACACTGATGAACTCAGTTCTGAACAGCAAGTGGACTACACGCATCTACGGAATTTACTTAAGTTAGGAAAATGGAAGGAGGCGGATCAAGAAACTTTGGCTGTGATGCTTAAGGTAGCAAAACCATTAAGAGTGATTGGAAGCGTGTCTGGAATGCTGATTACAGACGAGATCGCAGAATTTCCTTGTACAGACCTTAGTACTATTGACCGCCTTTGGGTAAAATACAGCAATGGGCGATTCGGCTTCAGTGTACAGAAGCGGCTCTGGGAGAGTGTCGGGGGTACCCCTGACACAAATTACTATTATGATAGTGACGTTTACCAATGCTTTGGCGATTGCGTGGGATGGCGTGTAAACTCCTCTTGGCTAGGCTACGATGAGTTAACCTTCAGCCTTGCAGCTCCAGAAGGGCATCTCCCAGGTATTGATAACTTGAAAATATCACTCAAAGTTGGCGGGATATTGGGAGACTTGTATCATATAGGGTGTCCGCTGATCCCCTATATCGCATCGAGATTTGTAAAGTGTAATATCTAAGTGTAGCGACCTATTTTTGTGGAAAATTGCCCAAGTCCCTTGCCCAAAAACCGTCTAAAGTCGCTCAGCAAAAAAAGCACTAAAAAAGGCAAACAACGCCTCAAGACATCAGCTTAACCCTCTAATTTTTTATTGTTCAGCTTCTGTGTTATCAACTCAGCCCTGCTGAGCCATTTTGTTGTGCCTAGTCTAAACTCCAGAACTTAGAGTTCAATTGATACGCCGAGTGTGATATACGGGAGGCTAATGAAGAGGCGAAAAGGTCGAGAGCCAGAACTCTTTCTAGCAAAGCTTTTCAGCCTTAGCGTAAGTTTCTGCACGATTGCTACTCAAACCCCAAGTCCTACGGTTAATTTTTCCGGATAGCTCAAACTTCGTGACCAAATCGTAGAATATCCCCATGTACCAACCTGCTGGGGTTACATTATCGCTACCGATTATTGACAGGTCGATCGCAGCACAACTTACTCCTTCAGCTTCCAACCGTTGCATCGTTCGCACCCGCAAACTAGACTTTCCCATCTGCCGAGAGTTCAGCACATAGCAGAACTCTCCTGCCTTCAACCCCTCATAAAGGTCTTGGTCTGCCTGACGCACGACATAACTGGGGGCATCAGCGGTTAAACTTCCGCCAACTTGATATTGATAAGCCGAGTTTTGCGCTGTGTTCATAGATGTTTTTGAAAACTGAAATTTATACTCTCTTGTTTCGTCTCCACCCTCCTTACCAAAGAGAGTGGAGAAGTGAGGATGATTCAGAGCTTGTAACTTTCCACTAACCCACCCGGAAATTAATTTCTGGCGTCATAGATCAAGTCCAATTCAGTGGGCTGGAGTCTGTATTTAGTCCTCTTTAGAGGACTTTCGCTATGAGCCAAGAACTTAAGTTCTTGGCGGAGTATAACTATTGCAGGCATTTCTTAGCCCTCCTTTTTAATGCAGGTTAGGGGAGCTACAAGCGATCGCAAAAATACTGAGCATACAAATCACACCAAGGCTTCACCTCATTTCCCTCCAACCGCACCAACCCCAAACTTTGTAACTTAAACGATTGCATTGTTTCTAACTGCACAGGACTCGTTGCCTCAACCACCTTTTTCATCGCAGTCGCTAGTTCCGGATGCTCCTGTAAATTCCACAAATGACCTCGCAAATGGTCGCTATAAATTCCTGACTCTGTGTAAGCGGTTTGCAAAAGTTGTTCAAATGTAATTTCGGAGCGAGTTAAGTAATAAATTGCTCTCTGAACTAAATAAGGATGCCCTCCCACCAAAGCTAGTAAAGGCTCAAAGCCTTGCGCCCCTACAGCATTCCAATCCAATCCCTGCTGCTTTGCCAAATCCCGTACCTGCTCCGGCGTAAACTCCGGTAACTCTATCGGCACGCCAACATTAAACGGTGAACGATTAATATTGAGCTGGATATAAACCTCTGTGGAGTGGGCAATCACTAATCGCAGCTTTTTCCAAATGTGCGTTGTCCTTGCCTCCTCGTGCCAAACTCGTAACATACCAAAAAAGGATTCAGCAATTTGAGAATAGGGAAAAATCCGATCTACATCATCCAATACCAAGACTAGCGGATGTTCGAGTTGGGATAACAATTGCTCCTCAAAGTAAATCGTGCAGTTTTGGCTGCTGCCTAAACCCTCCTCCCAATAAGTTGCGACTTGATTCGGTATTCCCAACCGACGACTGACAAATGTACAGAACCAGCGCAAGAATTCATCCAAACCTTTCAATACTTCCCGATCTGCCTGTAGCAAATTCAAGCGGACTGTGCGATAGTTTTGCTTCGCTGCTCGCTCAAGAATTTTGTCTATCAGTGAAGTTTTACCCATCCGTTTGGGGGCTTTAATTCGCAGTAGAGAACCGGGCTGCAAAATTGTTTCATAACAACGAGATTCAATCGGAGGTCGCTCTGCATAGCTGGTAGCTTCTGCCTCTGCATCATTTTGAGCAAGGTCAGTGTTCGCTTCATTAGGCAATTCATCTATAACTAAAGATGAGCGATCGCTGCCTTGAAAATCAAAATCAGCAATGTCCTGCAAATCAAAACCCAGTTTCTGGGAAATCTCATAAAAATTCAAATAATCTACAGGTCTGCCATTCAAGAAATTACTAACAGTGGCTAACGATAGCTGTAAAGCCTCTGCTAAATCTCTCTGGCGAGGAAAACCATTCCGCTTAACGGCTAATTTGACCCGTTCGATATGCTGAGGGGAGACATTTAGCGATCGCGACATAACTCATCAGTGAGGAAACTGCCAAGATCGTAGCCTTCCTTACCCTTGCATCAAGGCAAATAAGCACTAAGTCAGCAATAAGTCAGTCATCAACCCCATCAGATTGGTACACCATATAGCCGCTGTCAATCGAGTGGAATAGACCTTCTTGGTAGGGGCACGGCATTGCCGTGCCCTTAGTGTATTCTATGTTTGCCGAAAACTGCTATATCACGGAACAAATGCCAGTACGCTTGCTGGAGAACCACTACCCCCTAAAAGACGAAGAACACCAATCACTAATGTCGTTCCAACTGGAGGTAACTGATCTAAATTAGTAAGATTCTCCAGCACGATTCGCGGCTGTTCTAAAACTAAACGATTGGTGGCAAACGTTGTATCCATACCACCATCAACCCCGTGAGTATCAATTCCTACTCCACAAATTTGGCGTTCCTCTAACAGGAATTGGGTAGCGTCACTGCTAAATCCGGGAAAATGCAGTTCTCCGGAAGCATCCCGGTTGAAAAACGCCGCCTCATCTTGCCACTTTGACTGCCAACCTGTGTATAGCAGGACTAAACTTCCAGAGGCAATTCGACCGTATTGTTGTTCCCAAGCCAGAACATCCGATACAGTAAGTGCATAATCGGGATGATGCGCTGCTTGGTTGCAGATATCTATCACTACAGCAGGTAGAACCAGCGACTCAGCAGAATATTGGTCAATGCTTGCACCCGTAGCATGAAAGCTGTTTGGAGCATTGATATGAGTGGCACTATGTTCCCCAAGCGACAAACGCCGTAGATAATAGCCATCTTTCTCCAAATCAGCTACTGCCTCAAACTCTACAGGTGGGTCATTAGGCCAGCGTGGAATTTTGGGGTCAATAATATGAGAAAGATGGATGACTTGCCTAAAGGTAATAGTGAAAGACATCTGATACTAATTTGTATTCAAACATCCTACACTTTTTATCTCCCCGTCTAGAAAGTTTACTATTAAGGCAATCCCATATAAAGTCAAGCTTCTTCAAACACCCGATCACCTTTGTGTAATCGCTCCGCCATTTGATACGTCTGTCCTTGCGATCGCATTGTCGGAGCATGAGCGGCTAAATATCGTGCCGCAGCAACCAACACATGCACTCCTGCCTTGGACTCCCGCAGTAAAGCATATTGCCGAAAAGCCGCCTCAACTTCTTGAATCGTATGGAAATCTCGGTCTTCTCGCAACAGCAACTTACCCAGAACCGCTAACAATCGGTCAGGATTGCCACCACTATATAGATAACGTGCAACTAAGGTGCCTGCTTCATTCACCTGCTGCTGCCGATCCAGTAGTGCCGGAAGTTCATTGAGTAACTCTTGAGGATTCTCTACCGTTTGACTAGAATCAGGTAGCCTCGCAGGGGGTACATTCAAAAATCGGTCAAGGTAAACACTCATTGCCGCATCAAAGACACCCCGCAATAACTCCGGAGAAGCAATTCGCCGCAACCCTTGGTGTACAGCATTGGCAAAGGTAAACGTATGATGGGCTGTATCCCAATCCCCAAAGTCGTTGTTCGTGTGAAAGTGAGCAATTCGCAACGCTGCTGCATAAGCAACAGTACCTGCTAATTCCTCCTCAGTACAACCTGCTCGCAACGCATCTAAAAGACAATCTGCGATCGCTTTTGCATCCTCACCCAACAAAATCGGCACCAACTGCTCTCGATTCGACCAAGTTCCGCGCTGATTTCGGCCTGCCTCTAACGCTGTGGGTAACTCTAAGAATGCCTCTTCTAGAATCGCCACTAAATCTACCGGATAGCGCCAAGAATTGGATTCCTCCATGCGCTGAGCATCGGCATAACCGGAAACTAAACTTGTCAGCACCGATTCGGCATCCTGCCACTCCGTAGCATCGAGCGCCTCCAACGCCTTATTAGTAAAGTCGATCGCATGACCCCCATCAATATAACGATGGTCAGTAGCAGCCGCAAACAACATTTGGGCAATTTGAGACGAGTCAATACCTGCACGGACAACCGAAACCAAACACCTTTGCGCCCCTTGTGTATCTCGCACCTCAATAAACTGACGGAACCAACCCTTGAGTAGTGCGAAGTCAACGGTAGCAGTCGGTAGGGGTTGAATCTCAAAGCGTGGTGGTTTACCCGCACAGTCACGAGCAACAGCCGATAAACCATGATACAGGGCGCGAGGACGGTCAACCGCATCAAGGTACGGTAGCAGGTTCATCATACAAGTGTGAATGGTCAAACCTGCACCCCAGCCCTCTCTTCGGTAACGCACCCCAAAGTCAAGCCCAATGCGAAACGGTTCCGTTGCCGCAGTACCGCCATCCAATAAGCCAATCACCGACTTGGCAATCACTAATGAAATGCTTTGCTCCAATCCATCAATCAGACGTTGGCGTTGATGAGTGTACCCATCGATGTGAGGCGCTAAATTCACCCACACCTCCTCTCCCCGAATTTGTACAGGGAAGGAGCGCACATCATCCGCCCACAAATCAAACGTTCCACCACTAGCCAAATCAAAACGAGCGTGGTGCCAATGACAAGTCAAGATGCAATCTTTAACCGTACCCCGATGCAGGGGAAAACCCATGTGCGGACAGCGATTGTCCACTGCATAAATTTTGTCACCCTGGCTGAATAATGCGATGGTATGCCCTTCGATGTGGACGACCGAATATCCAGAAGCCTGAATATCAGCCAGCTTAGCCGCTCTTACGTAGGATTCAGATTTAGTAAACATTTCCAACCTTAACCGTTCAGGTTGACAACACTGGGAAAAGCCTTTGGGGTTGCCCCGTTGATTAAATCATACTCATTACGAGTATGATTTGATGAATTCGATGCGGCTGGCTTAACAATTTGAAAACTGCTGTATCTTCTGTCTTTCTTAATCTGTGCTATCAACTTAGACCGAGCTGCGGATGGGTTTGGGGATTCGCCATACCAGCGAGGGAGCTTTGATACCAAATCCGCTTTGATAACTCTTGTGTCAATGTCGGTGATTTTTCTCGCCCAGCCTCCGGGAGCTTCCCCTGCTTCCTTAAAAGGGGGATAGTTAACCCGGATTTGGGATGAGAGGGGTATCGCCCTTTTGCACAATTATCTTGTAATGTGTACCCCCCTAAGGGTAGATATAATGAAATTAGTCTGCTCGCCAAACTGATCTCCTGACGGCAGGTTATTGCTTTTTTAGTCTTTTATGCCTTTAAGGAGATGGAAATGTTGACCAGTCTTCTAAAACCGAATCAATTCTCTGCGCTCAAGGGTTTGCTGGTGCTGGTGGTGGATAACAATGTCGATAATCTTGTACTGCTCAGGAATCTTTTTGAAGAGTACGAAGTGCGAGTGATTACAGCAAGCTCCGCAGGAGAAGCACTGCAAGCAATTGCACAACTCAAACCAGATATTCTGATTAGCGACATCGTCATGCCAGGAGAAGATGGTTATTCACTGATTCGTAAAATTAGAAACCTCGAAACTAAGCAGGAAAGACAGCTTCCAGCTATTGCTTTGACCGCTGCCATTTTAGAAGATGGTTCTACCCTTGCTTTCAAGGCCGGATTTCAGATGTACGAAACTAAACCGATTAACTTCGATAAGCTACTGACAGCCGTTGCTCATCTGACTGCTGCTGATTGATTATTCACAGACTTTAGCTCGGCCAATGCTTCGCTCTCCGAATTGCTTCGAGCCAAGTTTGAAAATTATCCTGCGCTTGGGTAGCTCCTTCACCGGGTTGGAAAACGCGATCGCACTTGCGACTTGAGGTGAGTGCTGTGTAATCATCCCAGAATCCTACCGCCAAACCCGCTGCAAAAGCTGCTCCTTGAGCCGAAGCATCCAGCACCTCTGGACGTTCCACAGCAATTCCCAAAACATCAGCCTGAAACTGCATCAAGAAGTTATTCTCACACGCTCCGCCATCGACTTTCAACCGAGCAATCTCAGTTCCTGTATCCTGATTAATCGCCTGTACCACTTCTTTAACTTGATATGCGATCGCTTCCAACACTGATCGCACCATATGTTCCCGCTGCACCCCACCCGTAATCCCAAAGAAAGCTCCTCTAG
>CBKWLJ010000442.1:0-8040 GCA_966675205.1 uncultured bacterium | reverse complement strand
GGTTGGGTAAAGGCAATTCAGTTAAATTTCAGATTCGTCTACGGGGACGGGAACACCAACATCGTGAACTCGCTACACAAATGCTAGACCGGATTGTAGCTGACCTAGCTCAAGTGGGGAAGGTTCAGTCTCTGGATAAAAAGTCACTGATTGTCCAGGTCATTCCGGCTTAGATTAAACTCAAGTATATTTTCCGGGTTCTCTTGGGAGAGTCCTGTCTGAATAAAGCGATCGCACCAACCGATGAGTAAACAGCGATCGCTTTAGTCTAAGTTGCTTTTTGAGGTGCAGTACCCAGATTTGAGGAGGGAGCATTATGACTTCAGAATCAGTAAGCGCAAATAAGCGGGTACTAGTTGTGGGTGCTACAGGTGGAGTTGGGCAACTAACCGTAGCCAAACTACTGGAGAAGGGCATTACGGTTCGGACTCTGACCCGCAGTGCCGAAAAAGCGCAGAAAATGTTTGATAACCGGGTAGAGACTGCTACGGGTGACATCCGCCAACCCGCAACTCTCCCTCCTGCCCTACAAAATATTACCCACATCATCTGCTGTACTGGAACCACAGCGTTTCCCTCTGCCAAGTGGGATTTCGATACAACCCAGGCAGTTGAAGGGTTAGGAAGCCTGATGGAATGGGGCAAAATCTACTTGGATTCAGATTACCGCCGCACTCATGCTAGGAATAGTCCTGAGCAAGTTGATGCTGAAGGGGTCAGCAATTTGGTAAATGCTGCACCCAAAGATTTAAAGCGATTTGTGTTTGTATCCTCCTGCGGGATTTTGCGGAAAGATAAGCCGCCCTTCAGCCTTCTCAATGGATTCGGCGTACTTGATGCCAAACAAAAAGGTGAGGAAGCTATTATTCGTTCCGGGTTGCCCTACACCATTATTCGCCCAGCACGGTTGATCGACGGGCCTTACACGTCCTATGACTTAAACACCCTATTGAAGGCAAAAACAGACGGAAAGTTGGGTGTAGTTGTGGGTACAGGTGATACTCTATCTGGCGAAACAAGTCGAATTGACGTGGCAGCAGCTTGTGTAGAATGCATCGGCAACCCAGTCACAGAAGGAAAAATATTTGAGTTGGTGAACCAGGGTACAAGGCCATCTCAAATCGACTGGGATGCCGTCTTTTCTAAACTTCGCTAAGTGAGTGGGCATTAATATTTATCGTTGAGGCAAGGCTCCAGGGCAGAAGGCAGAAGGAAAGAGGGTTTTCCTCTCTCAACCTTTGTTTATATACCTGCGTTTATTTGTGCCTACCTGACTTGAAAATAAGGCTCCAGGGCAGAAGGCAGAAGGCAGAAGCAGTAAGAATTTGCATTCGTTTTGGTGTACGCAGTTCATGAGGGCTACTTAAAAACAAATTAATTCGCTTTTGTCCACAGTGCTAATCCACCCCCTCGACCCCTAGCGGCAATACAACGATTATCAACGAAGAAGTAGGTAAAAAATGCCTGCTCTTTCACGCTTTGCTCGTAGAAGCGGGTTTCTCGCTCTTTTCCCCCACGAATGTATCCCTCGTACAACTTCAGCCCCGACAATGAAACTTTCATGCGGGTGAAGTCAAACGCTAGCATATTCGTCTTCGACCAGAACTGTGTGGGGCCTGTGAGAACAAACTTTAGGAGTCCAAGTTCAACGGAATTTTGAACAGTTCCTTGCTCTTGACTAGATTCTGATGGGGAGTAGGACAAATGAATTTTGACCCATTTCGGCAGGAACCGTCCAGCACCTAGAATAACTCCTGCTCGTTTGCGCGATCGCTTAGTTCCTGTAATAAATCCTAATCGCCAAGTACCTAGCAACTGTGAATAGGTATGGCGCACTTTGGTCTGTTTAGCTGTCTTCTCTGCTTGAAGTAGTGCCTCAACCACAGCTTCAGGTGCAGGTGGTGATGCTGATGGGGTTGTTAGAAACTCAACGGCTTGATCTAGTACCTGGTTTATTGAGAGAGTCGCCTGAAGTTGGTTGCTGCTTGTTTTATAGTCGTTCATCCGACAATCCTACTCTACTAATAAAGGTAATAATTTCTAGGGCTGTTGGCGATCGCACAATTTAGTTTGTCGTTGCTGCCAGATGGCTTCGAGTTGAGAGAAAGCTTCTTCTGTGTATCGTTGAGCTTCTTGTAGGATAAGCGACCAGAGGGCATTGAGAACTTCTAAGTTTGGGCAGAAGCGAATTAGGGTACGGCAAGCGGCAATCCACTGTTCTAGCTTACGGTAGCTGATGAAGTAACCACCCAATCCTTTGATGTGTACCCAGAGGACGTTGTGCCATTTTTCCCAGTTGAGGATGCGATTTTGTTGGATTTTCAAGTGTTTGGCAATTTGTCTGAGGGTGATCACAAAGGTTTGAGGGTTGATGCGGTGGCGTAGGGATTGCATGGCTATTCGGATATGAGCGGAATTTTAAGAAAACCCCTCCCCAGCCCTCCCCGTAGCGGGGAGGGAGCAAGTAGAGTTTTTTTCGCCGTTGCAGAGGAATTGTTCGCGTAGCGGGATGTAATCCGGAGGGTTTAATCGATGAGAATGCGGCGGCTGAGAACGCTCATTACTTCTCCGGGATTTTGGGTGGGTTGGGGTTTGCTCCATTCACTGACTTCGGCGTAGCCAAGGCGGTAGAAGGTTTAAAAATTCGTAATTCGTAGTTCGTAATTCGTAATTGACGGACGCTGCGGCTCGCTGATTCGGGGGATTTACACCCCAACTGCTCCTAAAGCGACGTGCGTTATCGGGCACTCTAACCTGTCTTTTAATTACGAATTACGAATTCATAATTACGAATTATTGTTGATGGCTTTGGGAGAACTAATGACCAAGATTTTGAGGGGGACTCGGTTGGGTTGTGAGGCGGTATTGGTGGGGAGAGGCGTTTCTGGGTCGGAGGATTGGTCGGAAATAAAGTCTTCAGTCATGGGAGTTTACCTGCTTTTCCTGTGATGACGATGTTTAAAATCGCAAACATTATTAGCTTATCAGAACGTCCGCAATTTTAAACATTTACTTAGTCATGAGCCTCTGACACCATAGAAACCATGCCAAAAGCAGGAAATGCACTGAGACAGGTGTTGGAAGCCCACGGTATTAGCCAAAATAAATTGGCGGTGACGATGGGAATTGGACGCTCAACAATTCACCACTGGGTAAATAGGAGTAGAGATCCAGGTGGTGATGCAATCCTAGAAATTAGAAAAGGGCTTCAGAAAATTAATCCTGATGCAGCAGAGGAGTTTATCCGGTTGTACTTGGAAGAGTCAGATGATGAGCAATCGTAGGGGATGAGAAGAGCGATCGCACAAATTCGTCGTCCTTGGTTCACTAAGAGGGCGTATAAAAACAAATCCATCGTTTGTAGGGGCGCGGCAACCGTAAGAGTTTGGTCTCTGGACAATATTTGAAGATGCCGTGCCCCTACTGAAAATGCTTGTGCTAACAGTCGTGGGGACAATCCAAAATCTAAAATCCAAAATCGGATGACCTTTTCCCCTTCCCCTTTCCCCTTTCTCCTATCCTCACGCCCAGTTAGCTGTGTAGTGTAGAATGCTGACGAGCAATAAACAGGTGCGTAAATAGCAGTCAATACAGTACAAGTAAAGGCTGTAAAAGCCGGGGCAGGAGTGTGGATGTGAGCATATCAGTGATTGATAGATTGCGATTGGGCGTGTCTGTAGGGACAGCCAAAACCGTAACCTCTCTAGTGCGTTTATCACGCATGGGGGCTGCGAGTGTGTTGCCAGGGTCAATTGCCCGTCGTCTCCAGCCGAATGTACTGCCGCTACTGTTTCAACAGGTGAAGCGCGGTGTGATTCTTGTTGTCGGCACCAATGGAAAAACGACAACCTCTCTACTGTTACGCACCCTTCTCGAACGTCAAGGGTGGCGAGTCGCGCACAACGCCACGGGCGCAAATTTGATTAACGGGTTGGTGACAACACTACTGGACAACACCAATTTACTGGGTCAGTTAGACGCTGACTATGCCATTTTGGAGGTAGATGAGAATATCCTGCCGCTACTATTGCGTGATTGTCAGCCTCAGTACATTTTGGGATTAAATTTGTTTCGCGACCAGCTCGATCGCTACGGGGAAGTAGATACGATTAGCCGAAGATGGCAAAATGCGATCGCACCGCTTCCTTCCGAAACCAGAGTTATTTTAAACGGCGATGACCCCACCCTCTCTCACTTGGGTCAGCAACTCCCCCAAAAGGTTTTATTCTTTGGTTTAAGTGAACCTGACCTCTATCTCGATGAAATTCCCCACGCTGTAGACTCGATTTACTGCCCTAGCTGTGGACACTCACTGGATTATGAGGGCGTCTACCTGTCTCATTTAGGTGACTACCATTGCCCTAAGTGCAGCTTTAGCAAAAGTCCGCTAGCCGTTGATAGTAAGGAATGGCCTCAGATTCTCATTGGCATTTACAACAAATACAACACCCTAGCGGCTGGTTTAGTGGCGCGTGAGATGGGAATTGACACCGATACCATCTACGACACCGTTAAAAACTTTCGTGCGGCTTTTGGACGTGCTGAGGAATTGGACGTTAACGGCAAACATGTGCGGATTTTGTTATCTAAAAATCCAGTAGGGATGAATGAAACCATTCGGGCAGTAGCGGATATTCAAAAACAAGGTGGGGCATCCACAAAGCTACTAGTCCTCAATGACCGGACACCAGATGGAACTGATGTGTCTTGGATTTGGGATGTGGATACCGAGAAGTTGGTGGAATTGGGAGGAACTATTGTTGTCAGTGGCGATCGCGTTTACGATATGGCACTCCGCCTTCGTTACAGCCAAACAGAGGGAGAAAATAACCTCAAGTTAATCGTCAAAGAAGACTTGCAAGAAGCCATTTCTACCGCCTTAGAACTGACCCCAGCTTCAGAAACCCTGCATATTTTACCCACCTACTCCGCCATGCTAGAAGTACGGGGCTTACTAACAGGTCGGAAAATTTTGTAAGCCGTGAATCGCTCAAAAAAAAGCGACAAATAAACCCTAAAAATATACAGATGACCTAAATAACTATCTGCGTTTATCTGCGTTCATCTGTGGTTCATTTCAAAAACACTAAGCAATGAATCCCGAACAACTAGAACTAACAATTGGTTGGCTGTACCCCACCCTAATGAGTACCTACGGCGATCGCGGAAACGTCATCTGCCTCAAACAACGTGCCCTCTGGCAAGGTATTAACGTCCATGTATTGCCCCTCGATCAGCAATCCCCGGCTGAAGCCATGCATAACGTCGATATCTTGATGGGCGGCGGTGCTCAAGACAGACAGCAAGAAATCGTCATGCGCGACTTGCAGGGTATCAAAGCTGAAACGATGCGGGGAAAAATAGAAGCAGGGACACCCGGAGTATTTACCTGCGGTGCTCCCCAACTCCTCGGCCACTACTACGAACCTGCACTAGGGCAGCGAATTGAAGGACTGGGTATCTTGGATATGGTTAGCAAGCATCCTGGCCCTGATGCCCGCCGTTGCATTGGCAATGTCGTATTTGAGGTGACAGCATCCCCTTTAGCGCAAGAATTAGAAACCATGCTAGGGAAAAAGCCAGTAATCATTGGCTTTGAAAATCATGGGGGCCGTACTTATCTAGGCAAGGTCGAACCCTTGGGACGGGTAATTAAAGGGTATGGGAATAATGGGGAAGATGGCATGGAAGGGGCATTTTATCGAAATGCGATCGCAACCTATTCCCACGGGCCCCTTTTACCCAAAAATCCATTTATCGCAGATTGGCTGATTCAAACAGCACTCACTCAAAAATACCAAACAACCGTTTCTCTAAAGCCCCTTGATGACGCTCTAGCGGTTCAAGCACGAACAGCCATGTTTAAACGCCTTGAGCTGGCCGAACTCAGTCAAGAACCCGTCCAGTATTCAAAGAAGTCATCTTGAAGATTTCACACCTCACTACTGATTATTGAGTGCAATCCTTGCAAGTATGATGGTTTGGCATAAGGTAAATTTGTCACCAGTGCTATGACCGAAAAAGTAATCAATAGCAGTGCCACTGGCCTTCTCGTTCTGATCATCCCCTTGGCGATTTTGATTGTCGTCTTGTTCAAAGCTTGGCCAATAATACTGGCAGTCTTCCTCATCAGCCTGGCTTTGAGGATTTGGCAGCAGTACCAATGGCAGCAGTGGAGCAAGCAGGTTAACCCCTATTTCAATCAGTTAATCAAAGACAACCAAGGTTGCTTAACCCCACTGGATTTGTCTTTGAAAGCCAACCTAACGGGGTCAGCGGCACAGCAGTTTCTAGAAAGAAAAGCCGAAGAATTTGGTGCCCAACGTCGATACTATGAAGATAAGGGCACAGTATACTACTTCCTCACGGCTAGTGCTCTAGGTAGTATCTTTGAAAATAGCGAACCAGAGCCTGATTTGGAGGAAGATGAGGAAGAGGTGGTGAGTCCAACCACCAAGCTAATGGCAGCGCTCAAACAGAGAGAATCAGAGCAGTTAGAACATCAAGAGGTAGTTAGTCCAACTTCTAAGCTAATTGAAGCCCTAAAACAAAGAGAACCCGAAGAATTAGAGCATCAAGAGGTAGTTAGTCCAACTTCCAAGCTGGTTGAAGCCCTCAAGCAAACAGAACCCGATGATTCTGAAAGCCCATCATCTACTAGTGAGGCTCAAGAACCTTTAGAATCTTTAGCGCCGGAACCGCCCATCTCGGCTACCGGCACAGCCCTCACGGATAAAGTTGAAGTAGAGCCTGAGCTAGAGAAACAACCGGAGTCAGAGCAGAAAGAAGCGCTGACGAAAGAAGAGGAATTGTCAGAGGAGTCAGCGGATCAGGAAGAAAAACCTTCTTTCGCTTTGATCCAAGCGGAATTAGCCAAGCGGCTTGATGTTCATTCGAGTACCGTTGGTAAACGAAAATCTGACCCAGATTTTTGGGAATGGAGTCAAAGCCGAGACCCAGAAGGAATTGCCTGGGAATACCGTTCTGACACTAAAGAGTTTGTGCCACTCGAAAAGATACCAGATTTAGAGTAAGCGATCGCATCGCGAGTGAATCACGATTGACAGACTAAGTCAGCCAACGCTTCTCAATCTTTCCGAACAGTAGCTTCTCTGTCGTCAAAGCTACAAAGACTAACAGCTTAGACTATCAGTGAATCCATTTCTACGTTGCAAGATTGTTCTGGATGTAGCTACCTTTGTCCAAAAATTCATAGGCTGCTTATCGATTCTAATTGCGGTTGAAAGCTAGACACAACTCAATGCAGCTATCCAACAAGTTAATTCGTAATTATGAATTCGTAATTCGTAATTAAAAATGGATTAGAGTGCCTGAAAACTATCAAATCGCTGGTATTTAGCTGGGGTTGGAGTCCCTAGGATGAATATCAATTACGAATTACGAATTTGCGTAATACGAATTGCTAACAGTTTCAGTCTGTTTACACTCTAATGTTTAAAAATCCCACGGCTATACTGTTGTTCAAGCCGTGGGATTCTCGTTTTATGAGTCAGGAGTTCAAGAAATTATAAACTCCTAAATAACTAAACTTACTTGTTTAATGAACTGAGGATGGCACCTTATCAGTTGTCACCTCAAGTCTCTTACTCTTGGGCTTCTCTGGACGACCCATGCCAGCAGTCAGGGCATAACTTAGAGCCAAAAGCCTCAGCCACAGCGCAGGAAAACGTTCTTTAATCACAGGCTGTAGAGACCGAACAAAATTAGGGAACCAACCTTTGAGCAATCCACTGACAAAAGCATTAATCGTGAAACTGAAGTAGCTGCCTAGCCAACGAATGATATCTTTTGCACCTGCCATTTCCCAAATCCACAGCAAGAGTACGGGATTTCGCCTAGCGGCTTTCAAGGCTAACCGATTGAAGGTGAACCAATCAAAGCGGTCTTTAATGAAATTATCTGATACCGCTTGGGGCTCGTCTGCCAAAAGTCCGAAGAAGGTATTGAGCATGGCGTTGATTCGCTGAGGTGGCAGGTAGCGACCTGTAGGCACCATCATGCCCTTGGAAAATAGCCAGG
>CBKWLJ010000441.1:0-8095 GCA_966675205.1 uncultured bacterium | reverse complement strand
TGGGGGCGATTCATGAATCGCCCCTACTATATATGGTATCCATGCGTAAGTCCTGATGGTGTCTAACTTGCGAAGCCTCCTGCCATCTTTCAAGAGAAAGTAGCGACGTAAAGACACTTAACTTGTCTATGTTGCTGCTGTTGAAGCGCATCGCTTAGAACATAGACATTTTTATCTCATCAGCAAAATTGCTGAAAATTTTTAAGACAAAATACCGAGGCGGTAGAGGGTGAGGAAGAAAAAAATAAATAAAGAAAGGAAACCCATTAGACCTATGTATTTGACACCATCTCAGGTGAATTGGAAGGCAAATACGTAGGTCTTTCTCTTTTCCCACCACCGCCAATGCAGAATTTGACCGCACAATCCTTTTGCACTTGCATCAGAAACGGTCAGCTTATCAAAGAATCTACAAGACCCTGAGTTCTTTGATGGGCTTGAAAATAACCATTGAATCTCACATTTTAAGAACTGTCAAGCCCTTCGGGTAGGAAAAAGTTTAAAGGGGATGGAAGAAATTGCAACAAGTCCTCCTTTCCCCTTCGTCTTTAACCTTCCCTAAAGAAGCATCAGAACATGAACGCTCTTAAATTTTCAGAATCTTTACAATATATTAAGTAGGACTCAGACCTCTGTCACAAAATCAGAGTTAAAACCAATGGTACTATTCGGATTTGGTAAAAAGCTATCTCTGCCTTCTCCTGAACAGGCATTGCCGGGACGCTCAGAATCCATGCCTGTCCCTGCTCAGCACTACGTCAACGGCAATCCGCTTAAGCCCCCATATCCTGCGGGAATGGAAATAGCGATGTTTGGTATGGGGTGTTTTTGGGGAGCAGAACGCAAATTTTGGCAGCTTGATGGCGTATTCAGCACGGCAGTGGGATACGCGGCAGGAATCACCCCCAATCCCACCTATCAAGAAGTTTGTACAGGCATGACCGGACACAATGAAGTTGTTCGCGTCGTATATGACCCGAAAGTTATTAGTTACGAAGCTCTCCTAAAAGTCTTTTGGGAAAATCACGACCCCACGCAAGGGATGCGTCAGGGTAATGATGTTGGTACTCAGTACCGTTCGGGGATTTACGTTTACTCAGACGAACAAAAGAAACTAGCCCAAGCTTCACAAGAGGCTTATCAAAAAGCTCTTTCTCAAGCGGGTTACGGGAAAATTAGTAGTGAAATTCTCGACGCTCCTGAATTCTATTACGCAGAAGGCTACCATCAGCAGTATCTCGCCAAAAACCCCAATGGGTATTGTGGTCTAGGTGGTACGAGAGTGGCTTGTCCTGCCCCAATTCTCTCCTAAATCTCTCTTGAAAGTTGGGAATTGGGAAGATACCGTTGGCGAATTAATGAGAGGTCAACCTCTCACGTCTGGAAAACCCCCAATGGTTCTGTCTGTAGAGGCATCTCTTGTGCCTGCCGTTCCTGTTTATAGGGCATCCACACTGTTTATAGGGCATCCACACTGTTTATAGGGCATCCACGAGGGATGCCCCTACCCTCTTCGGGGTGTGGGTATGACTTCCCACGAATTCGCCAACAACATCTTGGGAATTGGGGGAAGCGTTTTTCATCGCAATGCTGGTGAGCGCTTTTCTCATGGAGAACATCCAGCCCTTGAATGATGGAGGGGCAAAGCATTTGAGCGATCAATTTGGCTACTCGACCAAGATTTTGATATCCGAATGCTGACGCTCTTCCCTATAGCAGCTTGAGTCTGACGAAGCGATCAAAAATATGCTAGGACAACATCAAAATATAATGCGATAAACACACCGCTCATGTCCCCAACTTGGACAACCGAACAAATTCTGGCACTCGCACCGGATGCCAGTTCTGCCAAAAATGGTCAGGGGTTAGCGACGCCACGCAAGTGGAGTAATTTGGGAAAGAATGAACAAGCGCTTTGGGGAGAGTGCCAAGGAAGTGGGAGTAAACCTTACCAGGCACAAATTGACTTAACTGAAATTGGATTTAAATGCAGTTGCCCTAGTCGGAAGTTTCCCTGCAAGCACGGGTTGGGATTGTTTTTGCTCTTTGTTAATCAGCCTGATGCCTTTACCCAAAACACACTTCCAGATTGGGTGAGTACCTGGATTAATGCACGTCAGCACAAACGAGTCAAGAAGACGGATTCCAATCAAGTTGTTGATGCCGTTGCTCAGGCGAAACGGGCCGCTAAACGAGAGGAAAAAGTCACCGCAGGAATACAGGAATTCGATCAATGGCTGCGGGATTTGGTGCGTCAGGGATTGGCAACTTTGCAAACTCAGCCTTATAGTTACTGGGATGCAGTAGCCGCAAGGATGGTAGATGCTCAAGCACCGGGGCTAGCACGTCAACTGCGAGAGATGGCGAGTATTCCTCATTCGGGGATAGGTTGGCAGGAGCAACTATTAGAGCGATTGGGGAAATTGCATTTGTTAGTTCAAGGGTTCCAACGATTGGAAACGTTACCTTCTGGAACGCAAGCGGATATTCGCACGGTGATTGGTTGGACGCAAAAAGAGGAGATGGCGTCTGAGTCAATAGTACGCGATCGCTGGCTCATTTCAGGACAACGTGTCGAAGAACAGGATAATCTGTGGACGCAACGGACTTGGTTGTGGGGAGAAGATACGCAGAAAGCGGCTTTAGTTTTAAACTATGCTTACGGCAATCAACCTCTGGATACTAGCTTGATACCGGGTACTGTTATTCATGCAGAATTAGGTTTTTTTGAGAGTGCTTATCCTTTGCGAGTCCTCATCAAAGTCCTTCATGGTTCACCTCTACCTCTGCAAACTATGCCAGGAGAAGACGCAATTTCTACAGCCCTCTCCATTTACACCCAAGCCCTTGCTTGTAACCCCTGGATTGAGCAATTTCCTTTTACCCTGCAAGCTGTGATTCCCCTTCGACAGGATGAGGGTTGGGTATTGCGAGACTCAGTCGGATATTTATTGCCTATCACGCCCCGTTTTGCTCAGGGCTGGCAATTGTTGGCTCTTAGTGGTGGACATCCTATAACTGTATTTGGAGAATGGAATGGCAGAGAATTCTTTCCCTTAAGTGCCTTGGCGGAAGATAAGTTCGTTGTATTTTAAGCAGATTATTTTGAATGAAATTAAGGTGAGTCAGATGAGAGCAATTGAAGTAACGGGAAAAATTGATCGAGATGGAAATTTATCTCTTGATGAGTCGATAAAGGTATCAACACCAAGTCGTGTGCGAGTCATCATTTTATTTGCTGAAGATAGAGAACCATCAGAGAATGACCCTGATGATGAGACTATTGAGTCTGTGAAAGCGAGTCTTGCGAGAGCAGTGCAGGAAGCAAAAGCAGGGCAACGCATACCACTTTCCCAAATGTGGGAGGATATTGATGCCGAGTGAACCCCCTTTGGTACAAATTGACCTGACACCGGAGTACCAGCGAAACCTTCGTAACCTTTCAAAGAGATATCGCCATATTCGCTCTGACACCCAAATATTAATTGAACAGTTACAAACAGGAAATTTCATCGGAGATCGTATACCTGGACTAGGAGAAGACTATGTAGTCTTAAAAGTCAGGGTAAGAAATAGCGACATCCAAAAAGGAAAAAAGCTGGCTACCGTTTAATCTATCAGGTAGAATCACCGACAAGTGTGCTGTTATTGACTATTTATTCAAAATCAGATCGAGAAGATATAAGCCTAGAATAAATTTCTAATATTTTGGCTGAGTTTTTTGAGAATGAGTAATGAACACAGTGCATTAATAAAGATACTTGTGTAACTGATTATTTGAGAACCAAAATCCTCGCATCGAATGACAAGATGAATCTCTGGCAAGAAGTTGTAACAACAGCCCTAATCGGTACAGAAAGGCGATCGCTTTCTTTAACACCCTCGCCTTCTAACTCCCCTCGTAGAAAGGAAATGGGGGAGTCAGATCAGTTGGATAGTCTCCTCTCTCACCTGAATCAGGCTGACTTAGAAGGGACATTACTCAGTGCTGCCGCCGCCATTGCCCTTTATCAAAAAGCCGGACAACTGCCCCTCAAGGATAACAACCAACTTTTACCAGAACCTTGTCCACCTGATGAGTTACCAAGCTGTAGCCCTTGCGCTGCTCAACACTTGAAGTTAATGTTGCTCAAAGAACGGGAGAAGCTACTGCCAGAATGGTTAGCGGCTGTCGCTCAAGCTGGAAAACGCGCCCCGGCACAGAGTTTACCGGAATTGTTGGAGTTGGGGCGTAATTCGCGTCATCTTCGAGAAGCCATTCTACCTGTTTTAGGAAAGCGAGGACGCTGGTTAGCAGCACAAAATCCAGACTGGAACTATGTGATAGGTGAGGATATTGAGGAAACTTGGGCAACAGGTAGCCGTGCCGCACGACAATTTTTGCTGCAACAACTCCGTACTCAAAACCCAGCCGCCGCACGGGAACGAGTAGCAAGCGTTTGGGAGCAAGAAAACTCAGATGAACGGTTAGCGTTTATCGAAACATTTCAAACGGGTTTAAGTATAGAGGATGAGCCATTTTTAGAAGCCGCACTTGATGATCGTCGTAAAGAGGTGCGGCAACAAGCGGCTGAGTTGTTGGCGCAATTACTAGAATCACGCCTATGTCAGCGAATGATACAGCGAGTTCGTTCTGCAATCACCATCAGGGAGAAACGAAATCGATTGCATATTGACTTTACACTACCCGAAGCGAATGATGAGCAGTTGATGAGAGATGGCGTTGATACGAAACAGCCTCCCCGCTTACTAGGTGAGCAATCTTGGCGAATTTTGCAAATGGTAGCGGCTACCCCTCTTTCCTTCTGGTTTCACATCAAAAGGGAATCGCCTGCTGAATGGATACAAGCGGCTAAGCGCAGTGAGTGGGATCGAACCCTGGTTGAAGGGTGGGCGGTTGCTGCTGTACGCCAGAAAAATGCGGATTGGACAGAAGCGTTACTTGCTGTCTATGGCAGTTTTAACAGCTATCTGGTGAATCAGGATAAATTAATTCAGGGATTGATTGGGATTCTTTCCCCTGAACAACGAGATGCTTTCTTCCTCCAACTCTGGCAATCTAGCAGTTTACCCTTTGATAGCAAACACCCAGCCTTCCCTTTGCTGTGTCAGTACCGCTATCCTTGGAGTGTGAAACTGAGCCGTGTGGTGATAGAAGGGATACGGCGCTACCTTGCTAATCATAAAAATTCCTATGATTGGACCCTTCGTTTAGCGCTTAAAGATTTTGCTTGTTATATCGCACCGTCTCTAGTATCGGAGGTTTCAGCCAGCTTATCGGCTGTGGTACCACAGGGAGCAAGTGGGGCATCGTTTTGGGCAGAAGCGATCGATGAATTTCTGGCATTACTACATTTTCGTCAGGAAATGCTCCAAGAGCTTGAGGTTTAATTTTTGCTAATGAAGCCTATCAAAGCGCCATTCAAGATTAAACAGTTGCCAAAAAGATTACCTAGAGTTGCAGTTATGGTATTAATTACTGCATTCGTGGCGATTGGATGTTTGGTGGTGAGTATCTATTTTTACAACAGCAGTTCAATATCAGTTCGTGCAGATGCTGCAATTGTTCTGGGTGCAGAAGTTTGGGGAGAAGACCCTTCACCTGTTTTTCGAGAACGAATTAATCATGGGATTAATCTCTATAAAAGCAATAGAGTTAACAAACTTATCTTTACGGGTGGACGAGGTGAAGGAAAGGAGTTTGCAGAGTCAATTGTCGCTAAAAACTATTCAATTCGTCAGGGAGTTGCAGCAGTAGATATCCTCACTGAAACTCAATCTAGAACAACCTATCAAAATCTTTACTATGCTAAAAAAGTCGCCCAAAATCAAAGTTTAAATCAATTTTTAATTGTAAGTGACCCTTTACATATGAAACGGTCAATGTTAATGGCAAAAGATTTAGGGCTGATTGCCTATCCCTCTCCCACACCTACGACTCGATATACAAGTCTGCGGAGTCAATTTCCATTTTTGCTACGAGAAACTTATTTTTATCTTCACTACCTCACTAGTCGCTTGCTGCCATCAATTTATAAATCCTAATTTTAGGATGGAAAGGAATTGCAAGCTGATATTTTGTTGATTTATTGTGGGATGGGCATCTTGCCCGTCCGGATTATACAAATTAGATGCACAGTAGCTTATCTGAATAAAAATAAAGGAAAGGTGGGCAGTGTTCCCAAAATCTTTGATTTTCATAATTAAATTGTAGGCATTGCCCACCCTACACTTCAGTAACCATAAAATCTGATTGACTATGACTTCTGCAAAATCAAAAACTCAAAAATCGAAATCTAAAGCTCAACCCTCTACTGAAACTACTCTGTTACGCGAACACGCAGAACAGCAGTTTGCGGAAGAATTAGAAGAACTGGCGAAAGTTGACAAGCGTCAGCGTCCACCGAATTGGAAATTATCGCCTTGGGCAGTTACGAATTATCTGCTGGGAGGGACGTTGGAAAATGGGTTTGTAGTAACACCGAAATATATTGGCGATCGCAGAATTATTGAAATTGCCGTTGCTACCCTTACAACCGATAGGGCATTATTACTGATTGGTGTTCCTGGTACTGCTAAATCTTGGGTATCGGAACACTTATCCGCTGCAATTTCCGGTGATTCTACCCTACTCATTCAAGGAACAGCAGGCACGAGCGAAGAGGCGATTCGTTACGGGTGGAATTATGCCCGACTCTTGGCAGAAGGACCATCGATGAATGCGCTGGTTTCCAGTCCTTTAATGCGGGCAATGGAAGACGGAAAAATTGCACGGGTAGAGGAGTTAACCCGGATTCCTGCGGATGTTCAGGATACTTTAATTACTATTTTATCAGAAAAAATGCTACCGATTCCTGAATTGGGGGAAGAAGTGCAGGCGATTAAAGGATTTAATGTGATTGCTACAGCGAATGATCGAGATAAGGGTGTGAATGACCTTTCCTCTGCACTCAAACGTCGTTTTAATACAGTAGTTTTACCCTTACCGAAAACGTTAGAAGAAGAAGTCGAAATTGTGCAGCGTCGTGTGGAAAGTTTGGGACGTGCGTTGGAACTTCCTGCCGAACCTCCTGCATTAGAAGAAGTGCGTCGGGTGGTTACGATTTTCCGAGAATTGCGTAGCGGTGTTACGGAAGATGGGAAGACGAAGATTAAATCTCCGAGTAGTACATTGAGTACGGCGGAAGCAATTTCTGTGGTAAATAGTGGCTTGGCACTAGCAGCACATTTTGGGGATGGACGCTTGGGTGCTGCGGATGTTGCTTCGGGATTAATGGGTGCTGTGGTGAAAGATCCCGTGCAAGATCAGATTGTTTGGAAAGAGTATTTGGAGACAGTGGTAAAAGAGCGATCGCATTGGAAAGACTTGTATCGCGCTTGCCGAGAACTTGGGAGTTAAAAGCGTTAACCTACTGTTCACCTTTTGGGCAGCGGCAGAATTAAAAATTCGGAATTCGGAATTCGGAATTCGTAATTGTCGGACGCTACTGCTCGCTACGCTCTCTTTATGAGGGATGAGATGGCGCTTTGGGTGACGTGTACGACGTGCGTTGTCGGGAATTCTCACCCATCTTTAATTACGAATTACGTAGATTGCTTCTCGCTCGAGAGCGAGTATTCACGCATTATGAATTATTGTTGATTGTATTCGATTGACTCTGTCCTCATTAATCAAAGATTCAAGATTAAATCGTTGGCATAGAATCAAGTGGCATAGAATACATTAAGGGCACGGGCTTTATCCGTGCCCCTACAAACGATATATATTTCCCTCAATTGAGTAGTTTGAAGCAACGGCTTGATACGTTATTAGTAGATCGCGAACTGTGTTCGTCACGGCAGGAAGCCCAGCGACTGATTCGTGCAGGTGAGGTGTTGGTGAATCAGCAGTTGGTTGATAAACCAGGAACCGAGATTGAAACCACCGCAGAAATTCACATTAAAGAGAAATCACCTTACGTTTCTAGAGGGGGCGAAAAGCTTGTTAAGGCGTTAAAAGAATTTGCAATTCCAGTAGAAGGGCGTATTTGCCTGGATGGTGGCATTTCTACAGGAGGTTTTACCGACTGCTTGCTGCAAGCTGGGGCAAAACGAG
>CBKWLJ010000440.1:0-8101 GCA_966675205.1 uncultured bacterium | reverse complement strand
CGTTCATCACTAAATACCCGCATGTGATGATTGCACTCTAGGCAAACCATTTGATTAGCTTGTAGGTCTTTTGTATAAGCGAGTACTCCACAAGCTGGACACTTAGTCCATAGCCCATCGGCTATTTCACGCTCCTGCCGTTGTTGATTAATCGGTTCTGATTTCCGTCGATTTGCAAACCAATCAAATAGAGACATGAAAATTTTTTATTCCTTACCTTAATTGTTATCTGTACCGTAAGCTTGCTCCTCTTCTGGACAACTCAACAAAAGTAAAGCTGTCCATTGGTCTTGGGGGCGAACTTGCAACGCTGCGGGACTCCCTGCACCAAAATAAGGAGTTATCCCCAGCTCAATAATCCGACTAGGGATATCATGAGCTGCTAACACTTGCTGCATTAGCTCAGCTTCCCAGCGAGCATTCGTCGTTTTTAGTGTTATCCAGGACACAGGTTAATCTTATCAAGAGGGTTGTTTTTGGGTAAATCATACATGGGATTGAGGATAAAGGTTGAAGGAGAAAAATCATAATTTGTAACTGGACTAATTTGAAAATAGGGAACTTCTGAACAGGGAACGGGGAACAGGGGAAGAAGGATTTTCATTCCTACTCCTATGGAGAACGCTTCGCGAACGTGGTGAGCGCAGTGCATGGTGTCTAACTTGCTCCCATTGCAAACCGTACCACTGCTCCTATGCCCAACTCTTCAAGTCAATGGGAAAAATAACCGTAGGTACGCAGATAAAATCGCTTCGCCCCAAAAAATTGTTACTCCAGCTCCCAACGCGAGCAAAGGACCAAAAGGTATTACTTGCCTGCGGCTGATCAACCCAAGAGCGATCGCACCTCCACCGCCAAATGCCCCTACAGCAACGGCAATAAAACCACTCAAAAGCAGATACTTCCATCCCAACCAAGCTCCCATCATTGATGCTAGCTTTGCATCTCCACCACCCATGGCAGTTTGTCCAAACAGAATTGATCCTAAAAAAGAAATGCTATCAAACAACCAAAGACCGATTACGGCACCGACGATACCATTCATCAATTGTTGGGATACTTCTGTGGGTTGAGACGGCAGCAAAAAACCAACAGTTCCTTGAAACACTAAGCCCACAATTAATCCTGATTGAGTGAGTGAGTTAGGCAAGGTCAAAGTATCGAGATCAATCAGCGAGAGAACTAACAACCAGCTCACCAATGCACAGTATCCTAAGGTTTGGATACTCACACCATACTTCCAGAAAATTAGTAAAAACAGTACCCCTGTTACGGCTTCGACCAAGGGATAGCGCGGGGCAATCGAGCTTCTACAGTAACGGCAGCGTCCTTTCAACCACAGCCATCCGAAAATAGGCACATTATCTCGCTTTTTTAACGGATGCAAGCAATGAGGGCAGCGCGAAGGGGGCCAAAAAATTGATAAGTTTGCGGGCAGTCGGTAAACTACCACGTTCAGAAAACTACCCAACGATGCACCGACGGCAAACACAATCAAAGAAGTGACAATAGTAAATAAAACTTCCATACCACAAAAGGGTTAAAAGCTAGCAGATTATCAGGTTATCTACCAACCTTTCAACCATTTAACACTCCCCTTAAGCCTTTGATTTAATAAATTTCAGCCTCAAGTTGGCTAAAGGGCACAAAACATTCTTGTGGTAATAGAATAGGTTTTTTCTTGAAAATAAGTTTACCTCGGTGTGTATAGCGGTCAATTGCCACACCCGTAGGACGCTGTGCGAAGTCTGGATGCACTTCGTAGTAAGTGCGGTAGATTTGTCGAGCTGCCCGGAGCAAAACGGGGTCTAGCAATATCGAAAAATCTAACCGCTCTGCGTAATTTTCTGGCCATTGCTGTGATGATGTATATACCACCCGCCTACCCCTATGATTTTAAGCTCGACTTTAATCTAATAGCACAATTCCAGCAAGAGGCAATAGCTTAACTCTACCCGGAGTAAAGTACACAGACTTTCAACTTCCTTTCTTAATCAAAGCGGCAAGCGCTAGTAGTAAGCTTCAATTTTTTGATAATGCCTCAATCAGGGCGTCTCCCATGGCACGGCAACCCAGTTGGTTCATTCCTTCCGACATGATGTCCCCTGTACGATCGCCTTGATCCAAAACTCTGATCACGGCTTGCTCGATTTGGTTCGCGGCGGCTGGCTGATTTAATCCATAGCGCAGCATCATTGCTGCACTGAGGACTTGAGCCAACGGATTGGCTTTATCTTGTCCGGCAATATCGGGGGCTGAACCGTGAACGGGTTCAAAAACGCCTGGGCCTTTTTCCCCCAAACTGGCAGAAGGCAACATCCCAATACTACCGGTGAGCATGGCAGCCGCATCGGAGAGAATGTCTCCAAACAAATTGCCCGTGACAATTGTGTCAAATTGCTTAGGAGCCCTTAAAAGCTGCATCGCCGCATTATCAACATACAGGTGAGTCAGTTCAATATCCGGATACTCACTAGCGAGGAGAGTCATGCGATCGCGCCATAACTGCGACACCTCTAGCACGTTGGCTTTATCGACGGAGCAAAGTTTTTTACGCCGTTTCCGAGCAGTTTCAAAGGCGACTCTACCAATCCGGTCAATCTCGGCTTCTGTATAAGCCATTGTATTGACCCCTCGCTTCTGACCCGTTTCCGTCGTAAAGATTCCTCTAGGTTGACCGAAGTAGATGCCTCCCGTAAGTTCTCGCACCACCATAATATCAACCCCCTCAACGACCTCTCGCTTCAAGGTTGAGGCATCCAGCAGTTGGGGAAATATTTGTGCGGGGCGTAAGTTAGCGAATGAACCTAAACCCGCTCTCAGCCCTAAAAGTCCGGTTTCGGGGCGCAAATGGCGGGGGAGTGTATCCCACTTATAACCCCCGATCGCTGCGAGCAATACCGCGTCGCTGTCTCGGCAAACATCTAGGGTTTTAGCAGGTAAAGGTTCCCCCGTTGCGTCAATGGCTGCCCCCCCAATCAACGCTTCAGTGAATTCAAAACTGATGTCTAGCTGCTCACCTACAACGTTTAACACTTTGACCGCCACTGCCATAATTTCCGGTCCAATGCCATCCCCCGGCAAGAGAGCAATACGGTACTGTTGAGCCATGCGAGTTGGTACTCCGTAGACGATGTGACAAGTGGAATAGGTAAACAGCTACTCATTCCAACCGGGTTATTATCATAGCGGTGAAAGGAACTTTTTCAATAAAAAAAACAACATTTTCCAATTCGCAGACAGTTTTGCTAAACGCTTCTGTAACGCTCTGGAAATAAGCATCACGCTGATGTAGTAACCCTTAAGTAAAAGCCAATCCTCTCTTGACTTGGAGACATTACCTATGGAGCTGCTCCTGCTCAATCGTCTAGGCGAGTGGAATCCGCAACTATTTCGTGAACTTAAAGGTCTCTCTAAGCCTCGCCATCTCTTGTTGACAGTTGCTAGCTCCTTAGTGAGTCAATTCCTAATCCTTGTACCCAGTTTGGAACAATATTGTGTCAGTTCAGGGAGCAACGACTGCGCTCAGCTTGGCTGGGAAATTCAGTGGTCGTTTGTATATAGAACCCTAAACTGGATACTACCTTTCTTCCTTCTCGTGGGTGGTGTTTACCTGCTGATGAGTAATTTAGGGAAAGAGGAGCGTCAAGGCACACTGAACTTTATTCGCTTGAGTCCCCAGTCGAGCCAAAGCATTTTAATTGGAAAACTACTAGGGGTTCCTGCCTTAATTTATCTAGGGATCATATTAGCCGTTCCCTTGCACGCGGTATCTGCTCTAGCCCAAGGCTTACCTTTAGGCTGGCTCTTGGCAACTTATATCCTCTGGGGGGTGGGTTGTCGTTTGTTCTATAGTTTTGCGATCCTGATCTTGCTCAATGGAGCTAAAGGCGGACTTCAATCAGAAGTTTGGGGCGGTACCTTGTTAGCCAGTTTATGCGGATTGTTTTACATCAGCCTGATTGATTTCAGCTTTGATTGGTATCAGTCTGCCTCTGGATTAGGGAACTGGGATTGGTTTTGGCTACCTGTTGGACATTTGCCAGAACTTTTATTGGGCTGGATAGTGATTACCTTGAGTGTGGCAACGTACTGGATTTGGCAAGCGGACAATCGTTTGTTTCGCAATCTAAGTGGGACGGTGTTGAGTAAGTCACAAAGTTATGGGTTAGTTGCTAGCTTTCAACTATGGTTATTGGGTTTTGGACTACCACAAATTAACTCATTTTCCTCGGCTGCTCAACCTGCTATCGGTTATGCTGTTTTGTTTGTTGTCAATCCTATTTTGTTTCTAGTCTTGAACGCGGCTCTATCTCCTCGCCGCCAAACTTTACAAGATTGGGCTTGCTATCGACGCCAAAATTCTTCAGCTCGTCAGCGTTTATTCAAGAACTTCCTAAGACAAGATTTGATTTGGGGAGAAAAGAGTCCGGCACTGGTTGCGATCGCTATCAATTTACTCATAACCACTGCCATCTGGATACCTTGGATTTTACTACGTCTAGCACAAATTGAATCCCAAGGGAATTTTACCCCTCTCAAAGTCATGATGGGTTGGTTTTTGACCCTGAATGTTATTTTAATTTATGCTGCGATCGCACAAATTTTGCTGTTTATGAGCAAGTCGCAGCGGCTGCTCTGGGTAACTGCGACTTTAGGGACATTCATTGGATTACCCGTGGTTATTGGGGCTTTGATGCATCTAGAACCTCTCCAAATCCCCCTGCTGTGGCTGTTCTCCCCCTTACCCATTCTTACCCTCATCAACGCCTCAGCTCCAACAATTCTTCTTGGTTTCCTCGCTCAACTGAGTATCCTGGGATTATTAACTTTCCAGTTGACGCGGCAACTTCAAAAAGCGGGTGAATCTGCATCGAAAGCACTGTTTGTCGGACATCCCTCTTTGCCGAGCGATCGTTCAACATAAGACGCTCTCGTAACCCAACTCAACCTTTTGTAATTTGAGAAAACACTGATGAATTTACCTTGGATTAACCAACTATGGGAATGGAATCCCCAATTATTCCGAGAAATTAAAGGGCGTCTTCGGCCCCGCAATATTTTGATTGCAGTAGCAATGTCCTTGTTAGGTCAATTGTTATTACTGATGAGTTTCGCCAGTCAGATTCCGACGCCTCATGAAAGTACGGGTCTCATTACTAATCGCTATTGCACAGGAACAAACCAACAATATGGTAGTCCTACCTGTATTGCAGATGGTTTAGGCGGTTTTGTCTTGAACTGGGAGCTGTGGTGGAAAGATGTATTCATCTGGCTCAGCATCTTCGGCGTTTTTGCCTTGTTAGTAGTTGGTACCTATATGCTGATTGCTGACTTAGGGAAAGAAGAACATCGGGGCACACTGAATTTTCTGCGTCTCACTCCTCAATCTAGCTCAAGCATTTTAACAGGTAAGATGCTGGGAGTACCCGTTGTACTTTATCTTGTCGGATTTTTGGCATTACCCTTACATCTAGCTGCTGGATTATCCGCTCAAATTTCGTTAAGTTTAATCCTGGTTTATTACACTGTCCTGGGTGCTAGTTGCTTATTTTTCTACAGTTTTGCCCTGCTGTTTGGCTTGGTGGGCAGATGGTTAGGGGGATTTCAATCGTGGTTAGGCAGTGGGTTAATTTTGATGTTTTTATTTCCCATGACAGGGATGCTGACGGGTAGCTCCTACATCATTCATAATCCCCTGGATTGGCTAATTTTGTTTAATCCAGAGGTGGTGCTGCCCTATTTAATTGGCTCCAATTCTCTAGATGCTGCAAGTATCGCTAATTATGGCTCTAATTTGAGAGATTTGAGCTATTTTTCCTTGCCTGTTGCTGCTAGTATTGGAGGTGTGGCAGGTTTTATGGTACTCAACTACGGGTTGTGGGCGTACTGGGCTTGGCAAGGATTACAGCGTTGCTTCCATAATCCCAGCGCTACTCTATTAGGAAAGCAACAGAGTTACTGGTTAACGGCTTGCTTTGAAGCGGTTATTCTTGGTTTCGTCTTGAATCCAGAAGTGCAAAAGTGGAAACCTTATCCCAAAGGTTTGTTTGAGAATTTTCAGATTCTGCTTATCTTCAACCTGCTACTATTTGTGTGTCTAATAGCAGTCCTTTCGCCACAACGGCAAGCGATGCAAGATTGGGCACGCTATCGGCACAAGCAACGTTCTGCCCGTAAGCGAGGGGTGATGGCAGATTTGCTCTGGGGTGAGAAAAGCCCTGCACTAGTGGCAGTAGGGGTGAATTTAGCGATCGCTTCTGCCATTATGCTCCCCTGGATACTATTGTGGCCTCAAAGTGAATTCAAAATTTCTGCAATTTTGGGACTGTTGGTAAATGCTAGTCTTATGCTCCTTTACGCAACAATTGCCCAACTGATGCTATTCATGAAATCGCCAAAACGGTCAGTTTGGGCAGCTACTACTGTAGGAGGATTAGTTATCTTACCGCCTATCATTTTCGGATTCTTATCAGTAACGCCGATGAATCAACCTGCTGTTTGGCTATTTTCGGCATTCCCTTGGGCAAGTTTAGAATATGCCACCGAAATCAGTATTTTCCTCGCCGTTATCGGTCAATCCTTGGCGTTTGGGCTCTTGAGCCTAAAGCTAACACGACAGCTACGAAAAGCAGGTGAATCTTCGACGAAAGCCTTGCTTTCTGGACGTTCTCCCCTAGCAATTCAGTGATTCAGAGATTAAACCTTAGTGATTAGTTGAGAACACCTTCAACACCTTCGACCCCCCTTAAAAATCAGGGGGGTTGTTTTTTGTCACGAAGACTTGTGGCTTTGGCAAATTTCTAGATTTTTAAGTTCTTCAGGATGACTGGCGAGGTAATATTTGAGCCACTCACAGCCTCTTGAGAGTAATTCATCTAATTTTTCCACTCGCCATAGTCTGGCTGTACAATCCGCTGAGGTTGTAGCGAGAAGCTTACCATTAGGGCTAAAACAGACACTCCAGACTTCGTCCTGATGCCCCTTGAATTGGGCTAACTGATTACCAGATAAGTCCCATAACCGTGCGGTGCGATCGGCTGAGGCTGTGGCGATACATTCCCCACTAACGCTAAAACTAATACTAGTTACCGCCCCCTGATGTCCGTGAAATTCTGCTAACTGATTACCAGCTAAGTCCCATAACCGTGCAGTGCGATCGGCTGAGGCTGTAGCAAGATACTTCCCATTGGGACTAAAACAGACACTCCATACTTCGTCTTGATGTCCCTTGAGTTGCATCAGTTGATTACCAGCTAAGTCCCATAATCTTGCGGTGCGATCGGCTGAGGCTGTAGCAAGATACTCCCCATTAGGACTAAAACAGACACTCCATACTTCACTCTGATGCCCATGAAATTCTGCTATCTGTTTTCCCAATAAATCCCAAAGTCTTGCAGTACCGTCAAATGAAGCCGTGGCAACGTATTCACCATTAGGGCTAAGGCTGACACTTTCCACCCAATCCTGATGCCCTTTTAATTCCACTATCTGTTTTTTAGACAAGTCCCATAGCTTTACCGTGTCATCAAATGAAGCCGTAACCAGGTACTTACCACAGGGGCTAAAGCTGACACTCCATACACTACTCTGATGCCCTTTCAATTCTCCTATCTGGCGACCAGATAAGTCCCATAGCCGTGCAGTGCGGTCAGCTGAAGCTGTGGCTAAATACTCCCCATTAGGGCTAAAGCTGACACACAATACACTATCTTGATGCCCTTTCAATTTAGCTACCTGATTCCCCGATAAATCCCATACTCTTGCAGTACCATCATCTGAAGCCGTGGCTATGTACTCACCGTTGGGGCTAAAACAAATACTGGATATCCCCAGACAATGCATCCTAAATTCTGCTACCTGATCTCCCGATAAATCCCATAGTCTGGCGGTAGCATCATCTGAAGCCGTGGCTGTGTACTTACCATCGGGGCTAAAACAGATACTCGATACCCCCATTTCATGTCCCCTAAATTCTGCTACCTGGTTTCCCGATAAATCCCATAGTTTTGCCGTGCAGTCAGCTGAGGCTGTGGCGATGTACTCACCATCGGGGCTAAAACAGATACTCGATACCCCCATTTCATGTCCCCTAAATTCT